>DJMK01000173.1 GCA_002436485.1 Proteobacteria bacterium UBA6492 | reverse complement strand
GCTGTCATAAAATAACCATGTATTAGTATGGGTCTGGAGTTATAGATGGAGCGCAAGATATTCGGTAGTTTGTTCTCACGTGGATCATCTACAAGCGATCGTCGTAGTAAACCAAGAACACCGAAAACTCGTATCATAAAACTGTTGGTGGTGGATGATTCACGCACCGTGGTGCACAGTTTGCGTACCGTGCTCGAGCAAGATGGTTACCACGTCATCGAGGCCTACGATGGCATGACTGCTATTGAGCTGGCCAAGGCACACCAACCGGACCTCATCCTGATGGATGTCATTATGCCCGGTCTTAATGGCTTTCAGGCCACACGTAAAATCCGTAAAGACCCCGCTACCCGCAGTATTCCGATAATCATCATTAGCGCAACTGAACAGCCAACCGAGCAATTCTGGCTCACCAAGCTGGGCGCAAATGATTTTCTGGGCAAACCGATTATACGTGGTGATCTTTTCACCAAGGTCGAAAGTCAGCTTTATCCAAGACAAGTCGTCGCCTGATTAAAAACTCTCCTTATTGAAGCAAAATTGGCCGAGTCACTTTGTGGTGCATCGGCTTTTTCGTGTTTATTTCCTTGGGCATATTGAATATGTGGTCATTGATCTTCATGATCAGTGACCGTCAGCGATTAGTCTGACAAGGGGAGGAAATAGCAATGAAACTGAATAACACTTTCGTGTTTGCTTGCCTATGTCTGCTTATTACAATTACAACGAGCCAGGCAAGCGAGAATAACCAGGGCACTATTAGCTGGGCCGGTTGCGGTATCACTAAAAAGGCATTTATGGCTGAACTGGCCAAGGCATATGAAGATAAAACGGGTGTCAAGATACTACTGGAAGGTGGTGGCGCCACGCGTGGAATTCGCGATACTGTGCATCAAAAACTGGACATGGGTGGCAGTTGCCGCATGAACCTGCCCGGTGAAGATCGATCAGAACTGCATGCCAGCCTTCACCCTGTAGCCTGGGACGCACTCGCCGTAATCACGCATAAATCCAATCCAGTCAAAAACATCAGTACGCAACAAATCAGGGGCATCTACAAGGGAAAGATCACCAACTGGCGACAGCTAGGAGGTCCCAATGCCCCCATTCACCTGTATGCTCGCCGCGGAAAAATTTCCGGCGTGGGATATGCGATTCGACAGTACCTGTTCAAGGATTCTACCGAAGAGTTTGTCACCGAAAAAAAATATTTCATGCGCTCATCCGGACCACTGGAAAAGTCGATCGAAAACGATGCCAATGGTATTGGCATCACCGGTATAAGCTCGGCACGCAAACGCAAGGTCAAGATTATCGCACTGGATGACAAGCAACCTTCTTATGAAAATGTAATGCGTGGCAAGTATGTACTGTATCGCCCTCTGTACCTGGTAACTACACCTACCCCGTCGGCCAAGGTAAAAGACTTTGTGTCGTTTGCCATGTCCAAAGAAGGCCGGGAAATTATTCGCCAGAACGGAACAGTGCCATATCGTGATGCACCACAATTAATGTCAAAAATGTTGATTTACGGTTTTGACGTACAATAAATTCAAAAGGGGCCAGTGGCCCCTTTTTGTTATCCAGCATCAGGATGGCTTGTGTGGCATAGCCAGGTAATCATGACTACCCATTTCGATCAACCGGCTAACAGTCCGTTCAAAAGAATTACGTAACAGTTTGCCGTGATACAGTTCACCTGGCGAGGCTTCTGCAGTCGCAATCAGTTTCACGCGGTGATCATAAAGCGCATCGACAAGATGCATAAAACGCTTGGCAGCACTGTCATCGGCCTCATACATAGCAGGAATACCGCTAATAAAGACGGTGTGAAATTCACACGACAAATATAGATAATCCTTGGCAGCACGCGGCGTGTTGCAAATTTCATTAAAATCAAACCATGCAACGTCATCTGAAACAGCACGTGCGTGAATCGGCCTGTCATAAACCATAACTTGTTGATCAAAATTCACCCGGGTGGGTGCCAGTGTTGCAAAACGTTCTTCTAGCCAGTCCTGGCGTAATGCGCCGTTTGTCACCTGATATGTGTCAGCCTGTTCCAGGTGCACCAGGCGATAGTCCTTACCCTCGGCTAGCCTGATCTCCTGGGTATGTTTTTTTAGCAAGGCGATCGCTTCCATAAAACGTTCACGCTGCAAACCATTCTTATAAAGATCATCGATGCAGGTATTCGAAGTAGCAACCAGCGTGACATTGTTACTGAACAAGGTTCGTAGCAGGCCGGCCAGCAACATAGCATCCGTTACATCGGTAACATGAAATTCATCCAGGCACAGCACACGTGTATGGTTTGCTATTTTTTTTCCAATCGTGACAAGCGGATCCGGTGATTTCGGCAGGTATTTTAGTTGCTCATGTATATCGAGCATAAACTTGTGATAATGCACACGTTGTCCGGGGATTGTTTGTAGCGACTCGTTAAACATGTCCATGAGCCAGGTTTTACCACGGCCAACTCCGCCCTGGATATAAATGCCAGGTACAGTCTCAACTCGACCAAGTAAACGCGCAAACACGCCTGGCGAAGCGTTATTCGCCGACATTAATCTTGTGTATAAAGATTGCAGCGCATCAACAGCAGCTGCCTGTGCAGCATCCGGGTAAAAGCCCGTGCAACGTAGCTGTTCCTGGTAACGCTCGAGCAGTGACATGTGTTTATCGGCCTTAATACCTGTCTGCCTACTATAAATGATAGTGGCAATTCTCTAAAATTCACCCGTCAGCACATCAGCACTGAAGCAGGAGCATAGTACAACCCATGCATGTCTATTTCATGCGACATGGCGAGACCAATTTTAACAAGCTGGGGCTTTGCAATGACGATCCAGCACGCGATGTATACCTGACAGCAGCCGGTATTCGACAGGCCGAGCAGGTCGCGCGACAACTGCAGCATGATAAGCTCGGGCTAATCGTCACCTCGGAGCTACCACGCACCATACAAACCGCCGAGATCATAAACCGGTTTCATAATGTACCCATCGTTCAGCATGCAGCCATTAACGATATTCGGTCAGGCTTCGATGGCAAACCGGTACGTGATTACTTTGCGGCGACAGACGCAGACCCACTACACACCTGCGCCAATGGAGGGGAATCACTGCTGCAACACAAGGCAAGGGTACTCAGCTATCTTGAATGGTTAAAACAACAATCGGCACAGGTAATACTGACTGTGGCTCACGAAGAAACCATGCGGGTTTTTTATGCCTATTTTAACCAGACACCCGACACTCAATTACGCAGTTTGCATTTTGGCAATTGCGATGTACTGAAATACCAGCTGGATTAAACGATCTGACAGGCCTCATCAAAATCCAGACGCGGGCCGCGTGGATAAAGCTTGCTTTCGTCACCATAACCGATCGCACAGATAAAATTTGATTTAGTCTTGCCATCGGCAAAGAAAATCTCGTCTAGCTTTTCCGGATTGAAACCAGACATTGGCCCGGCATCCAGCCCTATGCTGCGCACCGCAAGCATAAAGTAAGCCCCCTGCAGGGAACTGTCGCGCATAGCAGACTTGCTTATTTTTTCAGGTTTGCCGGCAAACCAACTTCTGGCATCAGTATGCGGAAACAACTTTGGTAATTTTTCATAAAATTCCATATCCATGCCGATGATGGCAACGACTGGTGCTGTCATCGATTTCTCGATATTACCTTCATCAAGACATGACTTGAGCTTTTGTTTTGCCTCATCGGACCTGACAAAAACCAGTCGGGCCGGGCAGGAATTGGCAGCAGTCGGTCCCATTTTCATCAGATCATAAATCTGTAAAAGTTGTTCATCGCTAACGGGTTTGTCCTGCCAACCATTGTGACTGCGCGCTTCTCTGAACAATTGATCGAGTACCTGTTCATTTAACGGTGATCTACTCATCATGTCTCCTGTAATTTAATCAAGTCGTTTCAAAATCTGTTTGTGGCGTCGTTTCCAGCTACAACCACGAACATGGAACGTCGTGGGTTTACTGGCTATCCACTTTACAAAACGTTCAATATCTGGATGCGATAGTAATCGGCTGCGTGTATGAAAATGCACAGCTAGCTGTTTCTCATCGATAGTCTGATGTATGTGTGAATGACATGGACGGCAGACATTTAGTATCTTGCGTTGCATTTCATCCCGCGAAAATAGCTTGCGCACCCGCCGGTTCCCATGATGCGTGCGCGGTATCAGGTGGTGACGCGTCAATTCCGGTACAATACGTCCACATAATTCACATGTCTTCTCTGCTTTCATTAAACATAATGTTAAACTTATCCATGGATGCTTTCCATGCCTGTCACGATAGTGCAAAATCACCCAATGACCTTGTGGCTGTTGCTACATAAAACCATATCATGTCAATATGATTCCCCTGCACGACAATAACCCGACTCAGCGCAAACCAATCATCACGGTAACCCTCATTGGTTGTTGTATTGCCGCTTTCTTATGGGAACTATCCTTGCCAGCGCATCAACAGGCACAAATGGTTCAGGCGCTGGGTGTAGTACCTGCTTACCTGTTTGGATCAAGTATGCCTGCTACCACAGATTTCATGATCCCGGCCTGGCTGACGGTTTTCAGCTCGATGTTTTTACATGGCGGTTGGATGCACCTCATCGGTAACATGCTGTACCTGTGGATTTTTGGTAATAATGTCGAAGACGCAATGGGCCATAGCAGATTTATTTTCTTTTACCTGCTATGTGGTATTTTTGCCGTGCTGGCCAACGCGTTGTCTGATACATCGTCCTTGACTCCCATGATTGGCGCCAGTGGCGCTATTTCGGGTGTGCTGGGCGCCTACCTGCTGCTTTTTCCCCATGCACGCGTACTGATTATTGTGCCGTTATTTTTCGTATTTTACTCGGTCTGGTGGCCCGCATGGCTTGTGCTGATTTTCTGGTTTGTCTGGCAGATTGCCAGCAGTATACTCTATAGCAGTGTAGATGGTGGCGGCATTGCATGGGGTGCGCATATTGGTGGTTTTGCCGCTGGCACTTTACTGGTTATCTTTTTTAAACGCAGGCATATTAAATTACTTCAAGGGTAATTACTGATACATGACTATCTTCAAGCAGCACCTGGCTACCGCCATAACAATTGTATTCACCGTATTGTTATTGGTGATGGTATGGTTCCTGTTTAACCCATTCAGGACGACCTCGGCGCTGGACAGCCTGCGCTATATTGGGCCTTCTGCCGGTCGGATGATGGAGCGTCATCTTGAATTCTATGAAGGGTACGAAGAAACCGGCGTAGTAGAACGCGCTATACACCATTTTTTATTTGGTACTCGTGACAAGGTAGAGCAGGAAGCGATACGCGTATATGAAGAAGTACTGAAGCATTTCGAACAGCAACCTGATAACGCCACACCATGGGGTATACTCAATACGAAAACACGCAAACTGGTAACCATTGCGGAAACCCGGGGTAAGCAAGCGCTGGAAGACGCGTTAAAAGATTTTAATGATAACCCCGAAGAGGAAGTCATTGCTGAAGCAGTAAAATTTGCCTATCTGGATGTTGATGAAAATGCGGAATTCAATCCGGAGGTCTTTACCGGTGCCAGCCTGCTACCAATCGGTTGGGCAGCCGATCACCTTCGCCAGCACATCGCCCGAAAAGTTGGCAATCACAAGTTTGCCGATATTCTGCAAAATCGTCTGAAAACCAGGGGCCAACGGCTTCGCCAGAATGTAATGAACCTGGTTATGGCGATGGCAGGCATCATAGTCGTTGGCATATTCCTTATTATCCGTTTTGAAATCCTGCATCGACCATCACCCTGGCAGGAAGGCATACTTGCAAAGCCATGGCCATTAAGGGATGGTTTCAGGATCGCTGTCATCGCTGCAGTGCTCGGACTCACCATATGGGTAGCCTTGCATGTGCTGTCACAGACTTTTTTCAAGCCCAGTATTTTTAGCATGTGGGCGACCCTGTTTGCATCCATTCCAATGCTGTGGTTAATGCATCGTTATTTGCTCAAACCGAGAGGTTTCAACTTTCGTCGTGCATTTGGTTTTTCAATACTCAAGGCCGGTATTGGGAATTTTCTTTCCATCACGCTGGGTTTGCTGGCAATAGAAGCGGTAGGACTGTTATTGATTGGTTGGGGTACCTGGCAACTGGGACTGGGAAGTCACTGGGCGCAGGGTGTGCATGAACGGCTTGTGTTCGGACCTGAACAAACCGTTATACTCAGTGCGATTGGTATTGTGCTGTGGGCACCAATTTTCGAGGAAATCGGTTTTCGTGGGCTATTATATACCACGCTGCGCAGCCGCCTTACACCCACTGTATCAATCGTGATTAGTGCTGCCCTGTTCAGCTCGTTACACCTTAATTCACTGCCAGGTTTTCTTTCCATCTTCTGGAGTGGTTTACTGCTTGCCTACGCCTACGAGCGTTACCATAGTTTGCTGCCAGGCATCGCCATGCACAGCGTTGGCAATGTTCTCAATTTGAGTACTATCTTGCTCTTTTATCGCTAGCCCGCTTTGTGCATAATACGCCGCTTCCAGCTTCAGCCAGCAAGAGGATCATATGGCACGCGTTAAAATTTTCAGCACCGGCATCTGCCCAATCTGCGACAATACCAAGAACCTGTTAAGCAAATGGGGCATTGAATATGATGAGGCGCGTGTCGATCTCGATCGGTCAGAACTGAAGCAAATGCTAGAGGTTACCAATGGTGCACGCACCGTGCCGCAGATCATGATTGACGGCAAATGGATTGGAGGCTTTACTGACCTGACCGAGTTGCATATGGACGGCGAACTCGACAAGCTGAAACAACCCGCAGCATAGCCTCACTTATTTGTTTGCTGCGCCAAGCAGTACTGCGAGTTCAAATTCTAGCGGAGTATCACGAAACGGGCAGGTAAAGCGCAGCAGGCACGCTTTCAACTGCATACCTGTGCTGTTCTTGTTATTGCGCCCATATGCCGGGTCCCCCATCACTGGATGCCCAACTGACAGGAAGTGCCGCCGAATCTGGTGTTTGCGCCCTGTCTTGATGTTCACTTTCACCCGGCTTGTATCAGTCGCGTCATCATAGGCCTGTAGCTCGTAGATTGTGTGCGACGGTTTACCATCGAGGGGCTGTGTTATCTCGCCGCTTGGTTCCGAGAGTTTTCCACATACAGTAACTTCATATTGTTTTTCTACCTGCTGCCGCTGAAACAACTGTGATAAACGCCGTGCAGCAGTTTGCGTATGCGCCAGCAACATCAGTCCTTCCGCTTCCCTGTCCAGCCGATGTACCAGGTAAACAGGTTTTCGTAAAGGATCCAAAATTTCAGCCTGTCGGAGCAGCGAGGCATGATCACCAAAGCGGTTACCCTGCGCCAACAGACCCGCAGGTTTGTACCAGATACTATACTCCGGGCAACGCCACAGCTGTCTGGCCTGGGGTGGTTCGCGTTGCAATAAATCCTGATCATAGTACAACGCAACGAAGTCACCTTTTTTCACCGGGGTGGTGGCACGCCGCACACGTTGCAGTTTACCGCGTGGCTTGCGCAACCAGACCGCGCCCTTTTGTAGCGCATCTTTTAACTGGCGTTTGCTAATTCCGCTTCGGCCACTCAACAACTCAACAATGTTTCCCTGCCAGCCCGGCTCGACAGTCAGTTCCAGAATACGCTGTGATGTCGTGGCTTTTTGCATTGTTGCAGTATAACATTTGCGCGCCAACCATTTTCACTGCTTGGTAGCGCCTAGCATATACGGCATACTACTGCTCCTGGTGGCAAATACTAATACCTAGCCCGGGTAACTTCATTCAAGGATTTTGCATGTCTGATTGTTGTAACAACACTGCCTGCGAGATAGAAAAATTGCGTGAACGCCAGTACGGCACTCTCAAAATCGTACTGGCAATCAATCTTGTCATGTTTATCGTTGAATTAACCGCCGGTATCCTGGCCAGCTCCACGGCATTACTGGCGGACTCGCTTGATATGCTTGGCGATGCCATAGTCTATGCCTTCAGTCTCTATGTGGTTGCCAAATCAGTGAAATGGAAAGCCGTGTCCGCACTAATCAAGGGTACCATCATGGCCCTGTTTGGCGTGTTTGTGCTTGGCCAGGCCATATATAAAACTCTCAACCCCGAGACACCCGTCTACGAAGCTATTGGTCTCATCGGTCTGTTGGCATTTATTGCTAACGGCACCTGTTTATACCTTTTGTGGAAACACCGGGAAGAGGATATCAACATGCGCTCTGTCTGGATCTGTTCGCGCAACGATATCATTGCCAACACCTCAGTATTCTTTGCTGCATTTGGTGTATGGCTTACCGACCACCAATGGCCAGATATCGTAATTGGTCTGGCTATCGCATTGCTGTTTCTGCGCTCGGCATTTTATGTGATACGCGACGCTCAACTAACCCGGTCTGGCCAGGCAAGCTCTAACTAACCGCCCTGACAGCATCGAGACTGATAACAGCTTCATCTCCAATGACACGTGCGTTGTGCAGCATGCCCCTGGACACAGCAATATAATCACCTGGGTTCAATCTGATGGCTTTCCCCTGCATTTGTATTTCCAGGCAACCGGCTAATACCGCATCAATCTTGTCAACATCATGGGTGTGATCAGGAAAAAATGTGCCGGGTGGATAAATATAACGTTGAACTCGATATCCCATATTTCCCAGTAGTTGGCGCAGTTTATCCTCGGTCAGGACACCATTCGCATCTGAATCCCATTGTCTCACCTTTGCCATACTTCCTGATATCTCCTGTTAGTACATGTGGCGTAGTATTTACAAACATACTAATCTATTATATTACTCGTTGAATGATGGTCACGTGCCCAATGAAAAAGACGTTGTTGATATATACCTTGTTAGTCAGTATCAGTGCAGTGGTAACCGCTACTCCTGGCGATACGGCATCCCCCGCTAAAAACCCGTCGCTTGATAGCAAACCGGAAAAGAAGCCACCCGCAAAAGCCATGCCACGCGGGCAACTTCTTTACCAGAATCATTGCATGGTATGTCATGAGAGTAATGTACATATTCGTGACAGAAAAAAAGTGGGCAGCCTTGCCGATATCACCATGTGGGTAAGTAAATGGTCAGACTACCGCAAACTCGACTGGTCAACGGATGAAATCAGGGCAGTGCGAGACTACCTGAACCAGACTTACTATCACTTTACTGAATAATTAACAGCATTGTTCAGCTATTCTGTACAAATGCATTGACCACGGCAGTCCAGGCGGCCGCCAGGTTTTGCAGGTTGTATCCACCTCCACCCATACCAAGTAAGCGTCCCTGGCAAAGCTCGTCCGCTACCCGGCAAAGCCGTAGTGCAGCGTGAGCATGAGCGCGTTGCGTATAACTCAGGTGGGTAATCGGGTCGCCTTTTAGGCTATCAGCTCCGCACTGAAACAGGATAAATTCAGGCCTGGCCTGTCTAATAAATGCTTCTGCCTTTTCCCATATTTTAAAGAACAAATCATCATCGGCATACATCGGCATCGGTATATTCAGCTTGGTACCTTTCGCGGCATGCTTGCCAGTCTCCTCAACGGCACCGGTACCGGGATATAAATAGCGCCCGTCTTCATGCAGATCAACGAAACATAAATCCGGATCTTCCTCGAAACTGTAGAACACACCATCACCATGGTGTGCATCTATATCCACGTAGGCAATTTTTTTAACCCCGTATTTTTTTCGCAATGTTTCAATTGCTATTCCACAATCATTGAATACACAAAACCCGGCCGCCGCATCACGCCGTGCATGATGCAAACCAGCTATCGGTGTAAAAGCGCGTTTATAATTTCCCAGCATCAACCGGTCAACTGCATCAAGTGTTGTACCTACCACGTCCAATGTTATTTCATACATACCTTTGAAAGCCGGGGTATCACCTCCATCCAGGTAACCAATCCCCGTTGCAGACATACCCTTTACCCTGATTAGATAGTCTGTAGTGTGAAATCTAGTCACTTGCTCTGCCGTGCCAGCTACCGGATCCAGCAGTTCTACCTGTGCGTCCAGGTTCATTTCTTGCAGCTCTAGCATAAAGCTGTCATGCCTTTGAGGNNCATAAAATCAGATAAAACGTTGTGAAATGAGTTTAGCCTGTGGGACCTGGTCATGGATCATTGCTGCAATTTCCGCTCCCAATCCTGGTTGGGGTCTATGGCTTACCCACAGGGTATTAATCTGCAAATTAACTTCAGCGATCAGAATGAATTTCTCATAGATATTAAGTACTTCATATAACCGTTCAAAAATGGATTGCTGTGTATGTGGTGCCAGCTGTTTCAAACCAGTAAGTATCATTATAAAGTCAGCGGTTAGTTCCCCTGACTCGGTACGGGTGGGTACACGTTTCCAAAGCGGTTCGGCCGGATGTTGTGGTAAGATTTTTTGCAGTATCATTATTGCCCCCAACTTTTATAAACATAGCGCAATACATGGAATTTTTATATGAAGATTCAAATAATTTCAGGTGAAGTAACAATATCTGCTATCCTGCGAAACACACCTACTGCACAGGTTATTTACTCAGCCCTGCCAATCAGCTCGCGAGTTCAGACATGGGGTGAGGAAGTGTATTTTTCGACACCGGTCACTACAGCACTCGAAGAAGATGCAAAAGACGTAGTCAAGCCTGGTGAGCTGGCATTCTGGGTTGAAGGTAATTGTATTGCTATCGGCTATGGCAAAACACCAATTTCAGAGGGAAATGAAATTCGCCTTGCTGCGCGCACCAATATCTGGGCGGATGCACTGGATGACGTGAAACAACTTGCCAGTGTGCTAGCTGGCGATGAAATCAGGGTAATAAAGAGTTGATAGTGGCTCTAGAAACTCACTGGCTAGTTCGAAGATGCGTTATCAAATATGTGCGTGAATTCGTCCTCATATTCTTCGCTTTCTTCCCAGTCACCAGACTCATAATCATGCAAAATTTCGTCGCCAGGAAAAATATCACGTAGTGCACACACTTCCATAGTGTCATACAACACTACGTTCGGATCGTCACTATGATTAATGTACTTGAACTTACATAACATTCGAATCGGGCGATCTTCGGTAACCCACAGGGTGTACATTCCGTTTTTATTGGTACGGATACCCTTGATTGTTCCCAGGATTGCCCCTTCTGGAATAAAATCCTGCGCAAACAGGCCTTTTCCATGTAATGGACTTTTCTTCACGCTGATCCTTGCGTTATCCGGTGTTTTGAAAATCATGTGAACGTATATAATTGATAGGTAATAACAAGCGTCTTATTGTAATTGATATGCGCACCAAACGCACGTTTAACCAAGAAACGCTTCTTTGGAAGCGAGGTCATCAAGTTCTGCCTGGCTACTTTGTCTTCCAAGAATTTGATTGCGATGAGGAAACCGACCAAAACGCTTCACTATATCGCGATGGTGATATGCAAAGCGCAAATTTTCCTGTAGACCCGCTTTTTCAAACAGCTCGACTGAACGTTGTTGATCGGCAATATTTTCACTGTGCATATATGGCATATACAGAAACGCCTTCTGTTTATCAGTCATGTGTCGATCAAATTCTTTTTCGATTGCATAAGCAGCAACATCACGCGATCTCGATTCCGTGGCAAAACTATCGGGCTTGCCCCGAAACATGTTCAACGGTAGTTGATCAAAGATAATCACAAGCGCAAGTGCTCCATCCCTGTTCTGCTGCCAGTGATCCAGTTGACCATCGCAGGCCAGCTGATAAGTTGGCAAAAATTTATCCCGTAGCTCCTGGTCAAATTCCGCTGTTGAACGAAACCATAATTTCGCGACGCGCCCAGAAAACCAGAATCCCAGTAATTGCTCGGCGGTCACAGGTTCATGTGTCATTCTGATAACTTACCGATCATGATTCCATCATGCCCGTTATGATTTATCAGGCTGGTTAGACTGGCAATACGGCCAGCCATAACCCCAGCGCCACGGTAACGGTGTACATGGCTGGCCACCGACGCGTACTGCACGGTACATTAGTTCGGCGGTAATCGCGAACTGCTGCTTTATGACTTCCCTGTCTATCTTGAATCGTTGTGAAAATTCATCACTGTGTGTTCGTCCGAATTCCTTTACGCACTGCCACAATGCCTTATCAGCCAGGCGGCGTTTCTCGAAACCGTTTGAGTTTGCACCCGCCCAGTATTCCCTGTCATGAGTTACGCAACATGACTCCCAGGGCGGGATATCACCGAACTGCTTTTTGAATACCGGTAATACCCTCGCCAGGTGCTGCCAGCCACTAGACATGCCGCCGCTACAACCGTCCGTGGTAAATGGTTTAATCCCATTAGTTGCCTGTTTAATGGTTTCATATAATAAATTATGGCGCCATTCTTCAAGATCACGTTCTACTTTTTCAATGACATTTTTCACCTTTGCGTCTTGGGGTGCTGTGCTATCAGCCAGGGTAAGCGGGCTGGTAAACAACGGGATCAAGAGTAATGTGAGATGTCGCGTCATGCGTTCTCTGGATAGTTAACCCCGGTACCACCCAGGCCGCAGTAACCACCTGGGTTTTTCGCCAGGTACTGCTGGTGGTAATCTTCTGCGTAATAGAATTCCGGTGCCTTGATGATCTCGGTGGTAATCATGCCCATGCCCGCATTCAGCAATGCCTGCTGATAGCGCTCCATACTCTGCTGAGCCAGTTGTTGTTGCTGTTGCGTATAGAAATAGATGCCTGAACGATACTGGGTACCTGCATCATTACCCTGGCGCATCCCCTGAGTGGGATCATGTGATTGCCAGAACACGCTGAGCAATTTTTCATAAGCGATGATAGCGGGATCATATACAACCAGTACAACCTCGTTGTGGCCGGTGTAGCCGGAACAGACTTCCTGGTATGTGGGATTGGGTGTATAACCGGCTGCATAACCGACGGCGGTCGTGTATACACCTTCGGTTTGCCAGAAACGTCGTTCCGCACCCCAGAAACAACCCAGTCCAAATATTGCTGTTTGCATACCATTCGGGAATGGCGGAAGAAGATTATGTCCATTCACATAGTGCTGGTTTGTCACCTGCATGACTTCTTCGCGCCCCGGTAATGCCTCATCCACGGCTGGCATGCTGGTATTTTTGCCCAATCCGTTCACGTTTAACTCCTAGCTTATATCATTCGAGTAGTGTGCCCTGTGCATCGAGCCATAACAAGCTACAGTTACTAGGGTATTTAAACATCATGTCTCTTAGCCTGTATTAACCCGAACCTGTTTACACCACGTTTATGGGCACATTGCATACATTCAAGCGAAGAGACTGAAAAAATAATGAATATAAGATTTTTGCACAATATACTGATTTTACTGGCAATATCGCTTTCGCTCTCAGCCTCGCTCTGGGCAGAACCGCGCAAAACGCCCGAACAAACACGTGAACATGCCCTTTCCTTGATGAAAGACGGCCATTACAACGATGCCTTCAAACTCTACCAATCACTCCTGCAGCAACCCACTAACAAGATTGGACATATTACCGGGCAGGACCTGAACCGGGCTATTCAGAACCTGAACCAGCTTGGCAGGCAAGCTGAAATTAATGCTGTGCTAGAACAAGCCATCCAGATGCATCACGACAACTGGCATTTGTTAAGCGCGGCCGCACGCGAGTACCTGAATGCCAATCACTATGGTTATTTAATCGCTGGCAAATTCAACCGGGGCCACCACCGTGGTGGCGGCAAACATGTAAGCAGTCATTCACGTGACCTGGTGCGTGCCATGCAACTGTATCAACAGGCTATTCAACTTGCGGACAAACATGCAAAACCACTTGAACGCGCACAACTCTATAAAGAGTTTGGAAATATTTTTACCAACCAGAGTTATCGTGCAAACTGGCAGTTCCAACTGCTGACTGATCTGAGTACGTTGCCAGATTATCAGGACACAAACCATTATCATGCTGCACAACAGTCGAGTGGTAGTCCAGCTACCGCGAATGGCAAACCAGTTTTTTTTCAGCAGCCAGATTCCTTTGTGGTTGCAAAAAGTGATGGCGAGCGCTGGTACTGGTTATTGGAACAGGCAAGGCGAATTCATCCTGCACTCAAGGATGAGATCACGGTCAGCAAGGCAGACTTTTTCAAACGTCTGTATGGTGTACAGACCCTGCGCAATTACCTGCCATCCCTGCAACAACACGATGAAGGCAAAAAAGATTCGGTCTATAGCGTACGCAACCTGGATGAAGATGAAACCATTGCCCGACTTGCCACCGGCATCACACGCTTTGGGCTGCCCCATGAGTATAACTATATTCGCCTTTACCAATCAGTTGCAGACAATTCAAGCTCAGCGTACAAAACGAAGGCGCTGCAACAGCTTGCAGAAATTTTTGAAAACCGCCAACAATACCCTAGGGCTGTCAAGTATTGGCAACATGCAGCGGATAGCGTGAAAAATGCCAGTTATTACAAGGGTAAAATACATAACATTGCCGCCGACTGGGGAAGATTTGAAACCGGTCAGCCGCAGGTTGCCGGCGAGAAGGCAAAATTATGGTTCCGCTTTCGCAACGGTAAAAAGCTGGATATCACAATCAGCCGTATTGATATAGATAAACTACTCGCTGATACCAAAAATTACATTGAAAGTAATCCGCAACTTTATAATTACCGCAAAGTCGATGTGCAGAACATTGGTTATCGGTTGGTAACGGAGAAAGAAACCCAGTATATCGATAAGCAAGTTGCTGCCTGGACAGAAAATCTGAAACCCTATGATGATCACTTTGATCGCCGTATTGAAATCACCACGCCCGTCAAACAGGCGGGTGCCTACCTGGTCAAGGCAAAATTCAAAGACGGAAATACCAGCCGGATTATCCTGTGGCTTAACGACACCATCATCGTTCGCAAACATCTCAATAATGAGCTGATGTATTTTGTTGCCGACGCAAAAACCGGTAAGCCGGTTGAAAATATCAAACTCGACTTTTTTGGATACCGACGTGTTAGAGTGGATCTACCCAAACCATTGAACAAGATCTTCCATAAAATGGAGATTGATCGATTCAGCCGGCAAACTGACACAGCAGGCCTGGTCTATACCAATAAGAAGGAACAAACACGCCAACTCAACTGGCTGGTCACGGCACGGAACCAAAACAGGCGCCTCGCTTACCTGGGATTCGATCACATCTGGTTCCGACAATATCAGCAGGATGAATATAACCAGAATCGCACCCTGGTTATCACCGACCGACCGGTGTATCGTCCCGGGCAGGTAGTCCAATTCAAGATCTGGCTACGTCATGCTGCCTATACCAATACAGACCAGTCAAAATATGCCAATCGAGAAGTAACCGTTCGGCTGCAGGATCCAAAAGGCGAAAAGGTCTGGGAAAAAACTTTCAGCACAGATGCATTTGGCGGCTTGAATGGGGAATACAGCTTGCCTGCCAATGCGACACTGGGGGTTTACCACCTGTCTGTTCCACATCATTACCTTTCCTATAACAGCGGCCAGTTCCGGGTAGAAGAATACAAGAAACCCGAGTTTGAAGTTTCCATACAGGCACCGGACAAACCGATAAAGTTGGGTGACAAGGTCGATGTGACGCTTAATGCAAAATACTATTACGGTCAGCCGGTCAGTCAGGCCACCGTTAAGTATAAGATATTCCGTTATGACCATACTGAGCAATGGTATCCCTGGACTCGCTGGGACTGGTTGTACGGCAATGGTTACTGGTGGTCTGCTTACGACTATAACTGGTATCCCGGTTTCAAACGTTGGGGATGCCTGGCACCATTACCTCACTGGTATCCTCAGCCACAAAGCGCCCCTGAACTGGTGGCAGAAAACACGCTCAACATTCCTGCTAATGGCGAATTAAAAATAAAACTGGATACCAAGCTGGCCAAACAATTATATGGTCACAAAGATCA
Source organism: Proteobacteria bacterium UBA6492 (assembly GCA_002436485.1). Taxonomy (GTDB): domain Bacteria; phylum Pseudomonadota; class Gammaproteobacteria; order UBA6429; family Thiohalophilaceae; genus UBA6492. The sequence goes on along the minus strand of DJMK01000173.1, from coordinate 3,753 downwards.
TCGCTATGAGATCCAGGCTGAAGTGACCGATGCCTCGCGACGCACGATTACCGGTTCAACCAGTGTGCTGGTGACCCGCCACCCCTACAAGGTCTATGCCTGGGTCAATAAAGGTTATTACCAGGGTGGTGATACCGTNNACTCTTTACCGGGTTGTCTATGACAGCAAAGGTACACCGAAAGAAAAAGCGCTACACAACTGGAAAGTAAGCACCAATAAACGGGGCGAGGTTGCACAGACCTTTGTTGTGACTCGCGAAGGTCAGTATCGTATTGCACTTACCCTTGAGGATGAAAAAGGAAATAAACAAACCGGTGCCTACCTGTTCAATGTTGTCGGCCATGGTAAGAACACCAAACCTTTGCGCTTTAACCCGCTGGAGGTGATACCGGATCAACGTGAGTATCGCGTTGGTAACCAGGCCAACATACTTATTAATACAGAACAGACCGATAGCACTGTGCTGTTATTTGAGCGACCGGTGAACGGGACCTATAACCGACCAAGACTTGTCAATCTCAATGGTCAACGTTCCAAACAGCAACTGGATATCTCTCGCAAGGACATGCCAAACTTTTATGTCGAAGCACTTACCATTCACAATGGCAAGGTCCATACCGAGGTCAGGGAGATCTTTGTTCCGCCCGAGCAACGCACTCTGAATATGCAGGTGACCGCCAACAAGATGGCCTACAAACCTGGTGAAAAAGCCGAACTCAAAGTGAAGGTTACAGATGAAGATGGCGCACCAATAACCGGGAGCACGGTATTAAGCGTATATGACAAGGCGGTCGAATATATTTCTGGTGGCAGTAATGTCCCGGAGATACGTAGCCATTTCTGGTCATGGCGACGTCATCACAGCATTCAGCAAAAAACCAATATTGACAAGTATTTTCCCAACCTGTTGCCCAGGAACACTGCGCGTATGCCAGTGATTGGCGTGCTGGGTGATCTGCTCGGGCAGCATAAACAGGACAGATCCGGGCTTCACGATGAGTTCAGGATGACAGAAAGCGATGTCGCCTTGGAAGCTGCCCCATCGGTTGCTGCAGCCAAACCAAAGAGCTCCCGGTCTATGAATAATGAACTCAAAAAGCAGGAAGCACGACAGGGAGGACGAAAAGATGGCAAGCTTCAACAAGCAGAACAATGGCAAACAGCCACGATACGAAAACAGTTCGCCGATACCGCATTCTGGTCGGCAAATGTAAAACTGGATCACAAAGGTGAAGGCAAAGTTTCCTTCAGCATGCCCGAAAACCTGACTGCCTGGCGCGTGCGCGGCTGGAGTATGTATCATGGCACTCGCGTGGGCCAGGCTCAGACCGAGATAAAAACTTACAAAAACCTGCTACTGCGCATGCAGGCACCACGCTTCTTTATCGAGAAAGACGAGGTAGTGTTATCTGCTAATGTTCACAATTACACCAAACAGGACCAACGTATCAAGGTGCAGCTTGAACTCGAGGGTGATCAGCTCGCTGTGTTTGAAGAAAGTGGCGACAAAATCGTTACCGTGAAAGCGAACAGCGAAGCACGGGTCGACTGGCGTGTCAAAGTGCAAAAAGAAGGTGAAGCCATCATCCGCATGCACGCCCTGACCTCGACCGAATCGGATGCCATGGAGATGCGTTTCCCGGTCTATGTGCATGGCATGGATAAAATGCAAAATTACACCGGCTCGTTAGCAAATGAGCAGGCTTCACGTAGTTTCTTTATTGATATTCCACAGGCAAGGCGTATCGATAGCACGCGCTTTACCCTGCAATACTCACCGACGCTGGCCGGCGCCATGATCGATGCCCTGCCCTATCTAGTCGATTATCCCTATGGCTGCACTGAGCAAACACTCAGTCGCTTCCTGCCCACCGTCATCACCCAGAACATCCTGCTCAACATGGGTGTGGATCTGGAAAGCGTTCGGCAGCAGCACAACAACCTGAATAGCCAGGAATTGGGTGACCCGGCAACGCGACAACAACAATGGCAACGTTGGAAACGAAACCCTGTCTTTGATAACGAAGAAGTTACACGTATGTCGAATGCTGGTCTGCAACGATTGATTGCCATGCAAATCAGTGATGGTGGCTGGGGCTGGTTCTCCGGTACCGGTGAATATTCATCGCCACACACTACAGCCTACGTGGTACACGGTCTGCAGGTTGCTGAACAAAACAAACTGGCCGTACCAAATGATGTGATGCAACGAGGCCTGCAATGGTTACAACGATACCTGGACAAACGCGTCGAACAGATACGCGAGGCTGAAAAAGAGACTCCACCAGTCAAGCGATATACAAATAATCTGGATGCCTTTGTCTACATGGTGCTGGCTGATAGCAACATTGAACATAAGCCGATCCAGGATTACCTGTATCGCGATCGAACCAAGCTCAGTGTGTATGCCAAGGCCATGCTGGCACTGGCATTTCATAAACAGGGACGAGCTGAACGTGTTGAAATGTTAAAGCGCAACATTGAACAGTACCTGATCAAGGATAATGAAAACGAAACAGCGTATCTGAAACTACCCAACCAGTCCTACTGGTGGTACTGGTATGGAAGTGAGATCGAGGCACATGCCTATTACCTGAAACTGCTTACGCGTACGAAGGATAAATCAAACACGGTACGCTGGCTGGTTAAATACCTTTTGAACAATCGCAAGCACGCCAGCTACTGGCATTCAACCCGTGACACTGCCATTGTCATCGAAGCGTTTGCCGAATACCTGGCCCAGAGCAAGGAACACAAGCCGAATATGCAGTTACGACTATTTGTTGATAATAAGCTTCACAAGACTATCAGTATCAATCCAGGCAACCTGTTCAACTACGATAGTGCGCTAATCCTTGAAGGCAAACAGCTGTCTGCTGGCAAGCATAAAATCCGCATCGAAAAATCCGGGCAAGGNNGCAACCGAGCATCGTGTTGAAAAGTACCGCCGCGTCCCGGTAAAGGATATGCAAACACTGACCAGTGGCGACCTGGTGGAAGTCGAACTGGTTATTCAAAGCAAGAATGATTACGAGTATCTGGTATTTGAGGATATGAAACCCGCCGGGTTTGAAGCCGTACAGGTACAAAGCGGTTATAACGGTAATGCAATGGGTGCCTACGTCGAGTTCCGCGATGAAAGAGTCAGCTTTTTTGTACGGCAGCTGGCACGTGGCAAGCACAGCGTTAGCTACCGGCTGCGGGCAGAAATACCCGGCAAGTTCAGCGCGCTGCCGGCCCATGGCTACGCCATGTACGCGCCCGAACTAAAGGCCAATGCGGATGAGGTCAAGTTGCGGGTAATTGATGCAGTACCGCAGGTCTCACACCAGTAATTGATATGACCTGCATTACGATGCTGATGAGCCGGCCTTACCGCTGGCATAGTCGTAAACACGAAACGCAAAAATCGTATACAACATAGTAAGTACTGCATAGATAAGATTGATCACGCTACCAATCACCCAGTTTGATTGCATAAGTTCGTTAAATACTGATGAAAATATCAAAAGTGGCCCGTATAAAAGGACCGTAATCATTGCAAACCCGGAAAGGATTAGCCACTGGTAGTCTGCAGTTAACCGCCAGCTATTTCTGATTGCGTCTGGTGGATTCTGCTTATTAAACAACAATTCAAACTGTGCAAATGCATAACGCACTGCGAAAAATATTCCTGGCAGAATAAACATCAGTAATCCAATGGAAACAACGAGTCCGATCATGACTGACAGAACAAGATATGGCAGCCAGAA
>DJMK01000109.1 GCA_002436485.1 Proteobacteria bacterium UBA6492 | reverse complement strand
ACTGGAAAAATACCAGTGGGAAGAGATCAAACCACAGGTTGATCACGTCATCTTTCCGGATGGTAAGAAAATTATCATTCTGGCCAAGGGTCGCCTGGTTAACCTGGGCTGTGCAACTGGCCACCCCAGCTTCGTGATGTCGGCCTCCTTTACCAACCAGGTCATGGCGCAAATCGAAATTTTCAATAACCCTGACAAGTACGAGAACAAGGTATATATCTTACCGAAAGTTCTGGACGAGAAAGTCGCGCGTCTGCACCTGAAAAAAATCGGTGCACACCTGACTCAAATGTCACAAGAACAGGCTGATTATATCGGTGTTCCGGCAGACGGACCTTACAAGCCAGAGCATTATCGCTATTAAAATAGCGCCGATTGCGTGCAGGGCATGAAGCACGTCTTCATGCCCTGTGTGCTGTCATAGCTGTGGGGATTAAAACCATGGAATCACAAAAACAGTTCTCCAGAACATTCAGCTTTGAATTCTTCCCGACCAAGACCGAAGAAGGTCGGGAAAAACTACGTGCTGTCCGTGAAAAGCTGGGGGCCCTGAATCCTAAATATTTCTCGGTAACGTTTGGCGCAGGTGGTAGCACCCAACAGGGCACGCTGGAAGCCGTTCTTGAAATACAGCAAAGCGGCTTTGAGGCCGCACCGCATGTATCATGCATCGGAACAAGTAAGGAAACGATAAAACAACTGCTTGATACCTACAAAAGCAATAACATTCGACATCTTGTCTGTTTGCGTGGTGATCTGCCATCTGGCGCAGGTAACGTTAGTGGTGGTGATTTTAATTTTGCCAATGAGCTGGTCGCATTCGTGCGTCAAGAATACGGTGATCAGTTTTTTATAGAAGTCGCGGCATACCCGGAGTTTCATCCACAAGCAGTTAGTCCAAAAGCAGACCTTGACAACTTCAAACGAAAAGTGGAAGCAGGCGCCGACAGCGCCCTGACACAATACTTTTTCAACCCGGATGCCTATTACAGTTTCATAGCGGAATGTGAAAAGCGCGACATCAATATTCCTGTCGTGCCGGGAATCATGCCGATCACCAACTATACGCAGCTGGCACGTTTTTCTGACATGTGTGGTGCAGAGATTCCGCGTTGGATTAAAAAACGTCTCATTGCATTTGGTGATGATCGCGAATCGATTCGCGCTTTTGGCGAAGAAGTTGTAACAAACCTGTGTCGGCAATTACTGGATGCAGGCGCACCCGGGCTACACTTCTACACACTGAACCAGGCCAACGCGACCATGGCCATCTGGAACAACCTGGACCTGTAATAACCAACCAGGTATCAGATCTGGTGGTGACATCCAATTCGGGTTCTATGTTGGATTACTTTGATTCCAGTTTAAATACACCCGACATCGTGGCCTGCATTTGTTCCAGCGACAAATAGCTGCCAGAGCTATCATCCCAGACACTGCATTCGATACGATGTACTAGCGGATAATCAGCAGACACCACATTCATCACCGTTTTAAATGTGCTTGTGACAACATCCTGTGCAACTGTTTGATAGGTGCTTTTGGTTATCTTAAATATGCTGCCATTTTTAATCGTTAGAGCATCATCAAGTTTTTTCTTTGTAGCAATCTCGCAATAGGATACATAGCGATCCCCATCCCTGGCACGTGCGACCAGCTTGCCATCCTGCACGTACATACTTGACCTACGAGGTGCAAACACAATGTCTATCTGCGCCACCCAACTAGCACCTTTCAGTTTTTTGTTATCTGCAAAGACAGGCTGCGTTATGCTCGCGAAAAATATAATCAGCAACACCAGCTTTGGGAAGGGTGATATTTTCAGCATGTTATGCTCCTGGTAACCTTAGATACAGCGTTTATATCATCACAAATGAGTAAATAACCGAGCAAAATCTTCTCATCTTTAATACAGCAGCTTAGAATAATACCTTTATGGATAACAGTATACTCAGAAACCGTGATTTAACTACCCTGTGGCACCCCTGTACCCAGATGAAAGATCACGAATGGCTACCCATTATCCCTATCAAATCTGGCAAAGGTGTGTGGCTAGAGGATTTCGAAGGGAAACAATACCTGGATGCCATTTCATCCTGGTGGGTCAATTTGTTTGGGCACTCCAATCCATTTATCAACGAGCGGATCAAGCAACAACTCGACACCCTGGAACATGTCATTCTCGCCGGCTTCAGCCATGAACCCGTTATTGAATTATCAGAACAACTTGTAGCAATTACGCCGCCCGGGCTTGACAAGTGTTTTTATGCGGATAATGGTTCTTCTGCGATCGAAGTTGCGCTTAAAATGAGTTACCACTACTGGTTGAACAAAGGATATAAAAATAAAAGCAAGTTTATTACCTTGTCCAACAGTTACCATGGTGAAACGCTGGGCGCGCTGGCTGTTGGTGATGTCTCACTTTACAAGGAAACCTATCAACCACTACTTATGCAGGCCATTACCGTGCCATCGCCCGATTGTTTTCAACGCGAAACAGGTAGCTCGTGGCATGAACACAGCGAAAAGATATTTTCGCATATGCAGCAGACGCTGGAGGCTCACGCTGATGAAGTTTGCGCCGTGTTTGTAGAACCATTAGTGCAATGCGCCGGTAATATGCGGATGTATGATCCGGTCTATCTTTCTTTATTACGCAAGGCTTGCGATGAATATAACGTACACCTGATCGCTGATGAAATAGCAGTAGGATTCGGTCGCACCGGCACTTTGTTTGCCTGTGAACAGGCGAGTATTACACCAGACATAATGTGCCTCTCAAAGGGTTTGACCGGTGGTTATCTTCCCCTGTCAGTCGCTTTGACTACCAATAACATTTACCAGGCCTTTTATGATGATTATGAAAACCTGACTGCATTTTTACATTCACACAGTTATACAGGAAACCCTCTGGCATGCTCAGCCGCATTAGCCACGCTTGACATATTTGCTAACCAACCGGTACTGGAAAATAACAAACAACTCTCACGTTATATGCTGGAATCTGTATCTGAACTGGGGGATCACCCGCATGTCGCCGAAATAAGGCAAACCGGCATGATACTCGCGATAGAAATAATCAAAGATAAAAAAACCATGCAGCCATATCCCTGGCAGGAACGTCGTGGCCTAAAAGTTTATCAACATGGACTACAAAATGGCGTGCTGTTGCGACCGCTTGGTAATGTTGTTTATTTCATGCCACCGTATGTGATCAATCATGACGAAATCAAGCTAATGGCAAAGACTGCTATTGATGGTATTCACGGTGCTACTCAGTAATATTTACGAATTATCCCAAGATGCGTACGCATAGACTGTTTCAATCTGGTGACTATCAGCCTGGCGATCACATAAGGCTTGATAAAAATACCTCGCAACATTTAATCAAGGTTCTGCGTTACCGTGAAGGCGATACGCTTGTTGTCTTCAATGGCAAGGGCAACAGTTTTGTGGCTACTCTGAATGATGTTTCTACAGGTTCTGCTACGGTAGTTATCGGAGAGAATGCGCTTGAGGAGCCTGAATCAAGCCTGAAATTACATCTCGTACTGGCACTAAGCAAGGGCGAGCGCATGGACTATGCGATACAAAAAGCGGTTGAAGCCGGTGTCACCGAGATATCACCCGTCATCAGTGAACGCTCTGTTGTTCGACTGGATGAAAAAAGAAAAAAATCGCGCCTGCTACACTGGCAGGGAATCGTGCAGCATGCCTGTGAGCAAAGCGGTCGGACATTTATACCATCGCTGAATTCTGTCATTGATATGGCCACTGCACTAGAAAATCTGCAGGCACCAACCCGACTTGTGCTCGATCCACTTGCAAGCCAGAGCCTGCGCGACATTGGACATTCTTCAGATGTGATTTTACTGGTGGGACCCGAAGGTGGTTTAACCCAGAATGAAGTGAATATGGCGATACACGCCGGATACAACGCCGTTAAGCTTGGTCCGAGAATCTTCAGGACCGAAACTGCCAGCGTAGCTGCCTGCGTTGCCCTGCAGACTCTATGGGGTGATCTTGCCTAGGTGTGCAGCCTTGTCAGGCGTGCTTCCAACTCATCAATATCCGGCACAATCGCGGCTGTGCCATTCAGATTGACATAAGCCTTGACGGATTGTCTGCTCGTAACAGGGTTGTCGCTAAATTGTATGTTGTTCTGACGCACAATTTGCAGACTCGGCAGACCCTGCGTGACAATCCCGATGTAAGGAAGCTGGTTATTACCATTCAAGGTATTCAATACTGCGATACGGCAATTCTTGTGTATCTTGCCGGCATCACCATCACTGGCGGACTCGAACATCACCAACGGAATACGTCGATCACGCCAGTTCAGCTTGCCGACCAGCCATTCGGGTGCATCGCCAGGCGATTCCGGTTCAGTAAACGGTATGATTTCCGCTACCGACGCGTTTGGTAACAAGGCGATTTCCTTGTTGAGTGGCAATAACAGGCAATGGACAGCATCGTACTGTTCTTTCTTGATACTACCCTTGCCAGGTATTGTCATATCCATGACGTTAGCCATTAGTATTCCCCTGTCTCAGTTAAATAATTTACCAGTTGCCTGGCAAGTTGTTCCGGGTTACCCGTGTAATCAGGCGGGCAAACCAATCTGACATTGTCCGGCATACTGCTGATCACGCAGCTCTCAGCTGACTGCAGCCAAACCTGGCCACCGTGTTCCCGCATTTGCTGGCAACCAATCCTGCCATCATCGCCCATACCGCTGAAAATGATAGCACCCGAGCGTTTGCCATAGCGCTTCGCCATGTCACTGACGACCAGGTCAATCGATGGCGTATACGCCGTATCTACCTCAAGCTCATCAAGCTCGATATTGCCGATAGGGTTTATCGTTAAACGTTCCCCTACCGGTGCAACTATTACTTCCTGATGCAACAACACATGACCATCCCTGGGGGACATCACATGCAGCTCTGAAACACGGTCGAGTTGTTCCGCTAGCAACCCGACAAAATTTGCACCAAGGTGCTGGGTCAAAATGAACGTCGCCGGTATATCCGCTGGCAAAGCCCGTAAAAACCGTTTGACTGCTTCAGGTCCACCCAGTGAAGCACCCAGCACCCATACGTTTCTTGCAATGCGATGCGCCGGTCTTTTCTTTACCGAACTGACAACCGCACTATCCAGCGTCGGTTGCTTTTTAGTCTCGGCCTGCCATTCGCCAATCCCTGTTGACTCGGCAATCTTGCGCATCAGCGTATGATGCCACTTCGGGTTGTTGGCTGGCTCATTGACAGTGAGCGCAGTCACATCATTAAAAATTACCGGAATCTTGACGCTATCCAGTAATTCGTGAATCAACTCATCATCATGATCAGTTTCATCATGCAAATCCAGTAGCAGGACTTCCGCTGCGGATTTTTCCAGTTTACGTAAAAACAACCTCGTTAAAGGCTCGCTGAGTACAACATTTAGTCCGGATTCGTCCATCACCTTACGCAGATTGGTTCTCTGTTGTAATGAATCGGATGCTACGGCAATCTTTACATCGTTCAGCATCCTTTTTGACATATATGATCCCTCTGCGAGCAGGGATAAAGCCATAGTTGATTGATGGCCATTGGCAGAAAACAACTCTGCTGCTGGCATAATCACTATATGTCACTCTCCCTGGTTTAACATGTCATTAATGTTGTCCAGTAATTCACCTTCACTGTATGGCTTACCCATATAAACATTCACACCAATCGACATGGCACGATCGCGGTGTTTCTGGCCGGTCCGTGATGTAATCATGATGATTGGAAGATTATTGAGTTGTTCATCGTTCCTGATGTTGGTTGCCAGTTCAAAACCATCCATACGCGGCATCTCGACGTCAAGCAACATGACATCTGGTTTAATTTCCTGAAGCTGTGCAAGGGCATCTACACCGTCTTTGGCAGACACAGTCTTGAAGTTGTTACGTTCAAGCAGGCGAGTAGTGACCTTACGTACTGTAATAGAGTCGTCCACCACCATAACAAGCGGTACACGTTTTTCCACGACTGCGGGGGCGGCTGCCTCTGCAATTTCTGCAGGCTCCTCGTGAGCAATACTGGTCAGGCGTATCAGTACACCAAGATCCAGAATCAGTACCACGCCACCATCACCCATGATCGTAGCGCCCGAGATGCCACGTAGCGTACTCAACTGTGGTCCAACCGGCTTGACCACGATTTCGCGACTACCAATCAAACCATCAACATGAATGGCCGCCCTGTATTCACCGGAACGAACCAGAAGTATTGGTAACTTGGACTGATCTTCGGTCGGAGCAAGCATTTCAGAGATACCCATGGCAGAACCAAGGTGGATGTACTGGAAATCATTTTCCAGCCAGTTATACGCACCGTCAGGATCATTTTGCATACGGATGATTTCATCTCGCGCAACACGTTCAACAGATTCCACACCAATTAATGGTATCGCATATTGCTCTTCACCAACGGTCACCATCAGTGCACGTGCAACTGACAGACTCATCGGCATACTGATAGAGAACGTAGTGCCCTGACCCTGTTCAGTATTAATGCTGAGAATACCACCGAGCTGTTTGATCTCGTTGTCGACAACATCCATGCCCACACCACGACCAGAAATTTGGGTCACTTCTTCGGCAGTACTGAAACCAGACTGCAGGATCATGTCCAGCAGATCCTGTTTGCTAACCTTGGCATTCGGCTTTAACAGGCCTCTCTCAATGGCCTTCTTGTGAATGGCATCGGTATTAATACCTGCACCATCATCCGCAACGTTAATAACAATGTCAGAACCTTCGCGGCTGAAACCGAGATGCACATTACCGGTTTCGTTTTTACCCGCAGCAGTGCGTTTTTCCGGTGTTTCCAGGCCATGCGCTATCGCATTTCGTAACATGTGTTCAATCGGCGACATGATACGTTCCAGAATAGTCCGGTCGAGTTCATTGTCCGCACCGTGGATATGTAGTTCCACTTTCTTGCCCAGTTCTTCTGAAGTTTGGCGCACGATACGACGTAGGCGTGGCACCTGGCCAGAAATTGGTACCATGCGGGTACGCATCAGGCCTTCCTGCAGTTCGGTGTTTACACGCGACTGTTGCAGTAACAACGTTTCTGATTCACGTGTCAGGTTGCTGAGAATACCGCGCAAACTATCAAGGTCATTCAGCGACTCCATCATGCCGCGTGACAAAGTCTGCATCTGCGTGAAGCGGTCGAACTCCAATGGGTCGAAATCGGCCGAGGTGCGACCCTCTTCTTCGGTACGGAACTGGATCTGTGCTTCTGCCTCGATCTCAAACTGGCGTAACTGTCCGCGTAAGCGATTGACCGTATCATCAAGTTCTGTCAGGTTATATCGGAATGAATTTGTTTGCTGTTCCATACGGGAACGATAAATACTGACTTCACCGGCAAAGTTCACCAGGTTATCAAGCAGGTCTGCACGTACACGAATTTGCTCATGCTGGATTCGACCAGGCGCCGGCTTTGCAGCCGGTTTTTCCGGTACAGC
>DJMK01000080.1 GCA_002436485.1 Proteobacteria bacterium UBA6492 | reverse complement strand
CGTTGAAGGGGAACAAGTCACTGGCGTAATGACCCAGATGGGGCTGCAATTCAATGCACCAACTGTTGTGTTGACGGTGGGTACCTTTCTTGGCGGCCGAATACACATCGGGCTGGAAAATTACCAGGGCGGACGCGCTGGCGATCCGCCTTCCAATGCGCTGGCTAGCCGGTTGCGCGAATTACCCTTCAACGTGGAACGACTCAAGACGGGCACGCCACCACGTATAGACGGCAAAACCATTGATTATTCTGTGATGGCAGCGCAGCCAGGTGATGATCCGGTTCCAGTATTTTCCTTTACCGGTAAAGCAGACCAGCATCCACAGCAGGTTGCCTGCCATATCACCTATACAANNGGCATCTCCACCAGCCTGCCCTTTGATGTGCAATATGAATTTGTGCGCAGTATTAAGGGTTTTGAAAATGCACATATCACGCGACCAGGTTATGCCATTGAATATGATTTCTTTGATCCACGCGATCTCAAGCCATCACTGGAAACGAAATTTATCAGTGGCCTGTTCTTCGCCGGTCAGATTAATGGTACGACCGGTTATGAAGAAGCTGGTGCCCAGGGATTAATTGCTGGTATGAATGCCGCATTGAAGGTTAAGGAAAAAGAAGCCTGGACACCTCGTCGCGATGAAGCCTACATTGGTGTGTTGATTGATGGTCTGATTACACGTGGTACCAATGAACCCTATCGCATGTTTACCTCGCGTGCCGAGTATCGCCTGTTATTGCGCGAAGATAATGCCGATTTACGATTAACCGAAAAAGCGTACGAGCTTGGCCTGATTGGAAGTGAGCAATGGCTGGCCTTCAGCGAAAAGAAACAGGCGATAGAAAAAGAACAGCAACGTCTGCATGCAACCTTTATCCACCCCGATAAAATTGACGCTGAAAAAATTGAAAACATCATCGGCAAACCATTGTCACGCGAAGCAAGAATGTGGGAATTGCTCAGACGACCTGAAATCTCCTATGCCAAACTGGTACAGCTTGGTCACCTCGATAGTCCGATCACCGATGAAAAGGTCATTGAGCAACTGGAAATCCAGGCAAAATATGCCGGTTATATTGATCGTCAGCATGATGAAATTGCAAAACAGCAGCGCCACGAAACAACGCGGCTACCTGATGATTTACAATATGACCAGGTAACCGGACTATCCGCGGAAGTTTGTGAAAAACTGGCACGTATTCGTCCGGAAACCGTCGGCCAGGCGGCGCGCATACCAGGTATGACTCCTGCTGCAATTTCCATATTGTTGGTGCACTTAAAAAAACGCAAACTGTTGACGGAACGCCAAAGCGCCTGAGTAGTCAAATTGAGAAGTTTGCCATGGGCAGCTTTTTAGCTTGTGATAAGCTTTTGACTATTTATCCAATTCAAAATTACACAGACATAATAACGACTCATCAGGAGGAGAAAATCATGTTCAAGCGCGCACTACTCATTGCTGTATGCAGCCTCGTTGCCGTAACCTCGGTTGCCCGTGATGTTGATGGACTGATCAAAAAGAAAAGTATGCACTCGGTGTCAGTGACACTAGACAGGCTGGAAGGCCTTTTAACGAAAAAAGGCATTACGGTGGCCATGCGCTGGAAGCACAGCGAAAAGGCAGCGGGTGTAAATATCAAAATGCGTGACACGGAACTGTTGGTGTTTGGCAATCCCAAGCTGGGTAGCCACCTGATGACCAGCAAGCAAACCGCCGCCATTGATCTGCCGATGAAAGCCATTGCCTGGAAAGATGACAAGGGCCAGGTATGGATTGCCTACAATGACCCGATGTATATCGCCAAGCGTCATGGTATTAACGATCGTCCAGAACAGCTGAAAAAGATGAGTGGCGCACTGGACAAACTGACCAGCAAGGCGGCGAGCAAGTAGTTAACCTGAGTGGGCACTGGTAATAACCTGCAGGAAAATCTGTCTGCAGGTCTTCAGCAACTCGATATTCAGCTTGATTCAGGCCAGCAGCAAAAGCTGCTGGCCTTTCTCGATCTGCTGCAAAAATGGAACAGGAGCTTCAATCTCACGGCAATTCGTGAACCGCAGGCAATGATCAACGAGTTGTTGCTGGATGGATTGGTGGCATTGCCACAGCTTTCACAAGGCCCTATTTTGGATGTGGGTACAGGGGCCGGTTTGCCCGGCATGCCACTGGCCATTTCACGCCCTGATCTGGCGTTTACCCTGCTAGACAGCAATGGAAAAAAGATCAGATTTATCAAGCAAGTAGTGATTGAACTACAGATCGACAATGTGGATGTGGTACAGTCAAGAATCGAGGCCTTTCAGCCAGACGCACATTTTGCCACGGTCATATCTCGTGCCTATGCGGATATCAGCAATCTGGTTACCTCCACGTCACACCTCTTGATGAAAGACGGTTTCTGGCTGGCTTGGAAAGGTGAACTCAATGACGCAGAATTAGCAAAAGCAAGACAATATGCGCAGGTAGATGAGGTTATTCCTGTGCAATTACCCGGGGTGTCCAGACCCAGGCATCTCGTAAAATTAAAGCATCTGCAAGGGTGAGGAAATATTAGATATGGGCAAAATCATTGCCATCGCAAATCAAAAAGGCGGTGTGGGCAAGACCACCACCTGCATAAANNCCGCAGGGCAATGCCACCATGGGAAGCGGTGTGAACAAAAACCAGCTTGAGCTCACCACCTGTGATGTTCTGCTTGGTGAATGCAGCGCGAGCGACGCAATCGTCAAGTCAGAAACAGCTGATTACGATCTACTGCCCGCAAACAGTGACCTCACTGCAGCGGAAGTGGCCCTGATTGAATTTCAGGATCGGCAGAACAAGCTGCGCGATGCACTGGCGTCCATCAAGGACCAGTACCAATATATACTTATCGATTGTCCACCATCGCTGAATATGCTCACTCTAAATGCTTTGGTCGCGGCACAGTCGGTGATGATTCCCATGCAGTGTGAGTACTATGCGCTCGAGGGCCTGACAGCGCTGCTTGAAACCATCAACAAGATACAGTCAACGGTCAACTCTGAACTGCAAGTCGAAGGCTTGCTCCGCACCATGTTCGACCCACGCAACAACCTGGCCAATGATGTCTCCGGGCAGTTGCTGGTGCATTTCCCCAAAAAAGTCTATCGCACCATCATTCCGCGTAATGTTCGCCTGGCCGAAGCACCAAGCCATGGTATTCCAGTGCTGCAGTATGACAAATCATCCCGCGGCGCACTCGCATACCTGGCGCTGGCCGGTGAGATCCTGCGCAAGCATGAAGATGCCAATTTACTAAGCCCTGCTATATAGAGGTCTGTTTGAATGAAAAAGCGTGCCGGCTTGGGTAAAGGACTTGATGCGTTGCTGGGGACCAGTACGGTTTCCGAAGATAAGCCAGTCGCCAGCACAGCATCCAGTGGTTTGCGGGAACTGGCAGTCGACCTGATCTCGCGCAGTCCCTACCAGCCGCGTAATAATTTCAACGAAGAAGCTCTGCAGGAACTGGCCGATTCAATCCGGTTGCACCACACCCTGTGCCCGGATTGAATCGGCCAGTTCCTGCAGAGCTTCTTCGTTGAAATTATTACGCGGCTGGTAGGGACTGCGCGAGATCAG
>DJMK01000083.1 GCA_002436485.1 Proteobacteria bacterium UBA6492 | reverse complement strand
TCGAAATACTGTAGACGAATTTCTGAAAAAGTTACCAGACCGGTTTTTGCTGTCACAAACGGAAAACGGTATGAAACCTTGCTAGACATTCCCTGCGTTTTGATTTCCTGATGTTCTTCTTTTATATACTGGTAGTGCAGTGTCTCAGACGACTCCAGCGACTGTAGACTGATGACTGGCATATCAGCAAGCTGTATACCCTCGCCGATAACTTCCAGCTGAAAATGATTGAGATTACCGGAAATCATAAATGGTTGTGCCGGTTCCTCAAGCCGAAGCGACAGCCTGCCGACCGGTACTGTCCCCGGTATGTAAACGGGAAGCGATCGGACGGTGACTTGCAAATGTGGTGGATAAAAATTATGGGTGTTAACACCATCACGGTAGTATTTAATGGCAGGCAGCTGCAGATCGAAGTTACCCGCCTTGGCAGGAAACAACACCCAGCCTGTTTCATGCCGGAATTTTCCATCGCTGGTCGGGGTATGCTTTCCTGGTGTTAGTGTTAAGTGATCAAAAAATTGCAGCGTGGCTTGTTCAGTTTCCAGGTGAACAATTTGCGCGTCACTGATGAGTCCGGCTGTTAGCACCCATTGTTGTTTTGCCCATAAAATTTCGTCGTTGTAGTTAAAATACACCTCCAGCGGTTTTCCGGTTTTGGGATCTATTGCGCTGGTGATTTTTATTGATAGCGGCGAGGACGATTTTCCTGCAAACTGCAGAGACGGAATTGTTAAAATACCTTTGTTACGCGCATAAACTTTGAGTCTGAGTAGCTGTTGATTGTTGACGGCATCATAATGAACATCCATTCGTTCACGTACAAAGAAATCGCTTTGCAGTGCAGTTAAATCAATTTTCGCCAGCGATGAAGATTGAATACCCGTACGCAGCTCAATAAAAAAGGGTTTACCCAGTTCTATCTGCCTGGCCGAGCTTTCAACAAATAAATCGTTGTTTGCTAACGCGCCGGTAGAATAAAGCAAGGCAAGTAATATGGTTACAAGAATACCTCTGCCTGACATTACTACCATGGCTTCATCCCCGGCACTGCGTGTGGCTGTTCCACCGGCGCGACAAAACCTTCTTCCAATTCAAACAGACGTTTCCAAAGATCGCTATCATCGGTTTGCAGGCGATTGAGATAAGCCGTTATTCTGGCTACATCTGTCTCTTCATACTGCCAACCCTGATCGACGAATTCGGCAGTTTCTTTTGCGGTTGATTCGATTAACTCAAGACGCGCGGGCGTATCTGTCGCCTTTTTACCGATTTCAGGCAAGCCAACATCAACGTTCTCGTCGCTATCTCCCAGGGCCAATCCACCCTGTGATACATCCAGGTTCGGTGCAGCATCGGCGGTTCGTGGTCCCCGTCCCCTACGCAATACAAATTCACGTTGGTCAACGGACTGTGTCTCCTTCGCCAGTGATTCCGCGTAGGTATAATTAATACTCGCCGCGCGGTGTCGTGGTACATAACGCAAGACATCCTGGTAAATACTGGCGGCCTCCCTGTATCTGTTCGCCTTGAAATAACTGTTTGCCAGGTTAAATAATGCATCGGCACGCTGTTGACCCGAGTTTGCATCAAGCACTGCCAGCAGAAAATAACGAATTGCAGTATCATACTCCTGCCGTAAATAGGCACTGCCTCCCTGCCCCATTTTTCCAGTATAGCCTGGTATCTTCTTGTATAACTTTTCAGCCTGTTCATAACGCCCGGCACTGAACGCATCATAAGCTGAACCAAGATCAGCGGTAAAATCGGCTGCGGCCTGTTCATGTACTGGTAACAGGCCAAATACCAGTAGCGCCGCTACCAGTGATTTAAACTGTATTGTTCTAGCTGGTAAAAAATGAAAGTGTGCAAATATGAACAGGATAAAGCCCGCGATTAACCAGCCATGATAATGCTCCTGCCATTCAATCGTTGCAGCATTATCGGTCGTAACAAGTTCCGCCTTATGTATGGCCAGGCCATCCTGATACAGGCTACGCCATTCCGCGTCACTGTCTGACACTGTCGCGTACTTTCCATTAGTACGTAAAGCTATGGTTTGCAGCAGGTCTTGATTCAATCGTGATGTAATCGTTTCGCCGGCGTCCGTTAACCAGCCAGTATCTGTATCAAACAATGGACTACCTGACAGGGTTGCCATGCCAAGCGTGTAAATTGAGATATTGGCATCATTTATTTCAGCGAGCACGGTTTCCAAATGAGGGTTCTCAGCAAACCCGCCTGTACCGCCATCAGAAACGAGTAGAATCGTACGTTGGCCTGCCGTTTTTGAGTCAGGCAATTGTTGTATGGCAAAGTGCAGTGCAGCTGCCATGTTGGAGCCTTCTGTGGGTAACAGGCCGGTACGCAGGGTTTGTACAGCTGATTCAACCAGGGTTATGTCATCGGTTACCGGAACTAGCAAATGTGGCCTGGCAGCAAACACCACGATACCAAAGCGCATACCACTTGCCCTGCGTAGCAGGTCGGTTAATTCAAGACGTGCACGTTCGATTCTGCCGGGCAAAATATCCGTCGCACCCATCGAACGCGAGACATCAACGAGTAATATTACATCCAGGTAATTATCTTTACCGCTTGCGTGCACGGTACTAATGGTTCTCGGTCCCGCCATCGCGATCGCAAAACATAACCATGCCAACACCACACTGGCATACTTGCCGAACTCGACGAGTTTGCGTTTGACAGGCCTGTTAGCAATTAGCCATGGTAACAGTTGCCTGTCATAAAACCGGTGCTGTAACAATTTGCCGCGTAACAGACCCAGCACCAGGAACAACCAGGGCACAATGGCCAGTAACAGCCACATGGGTTCACGCCAGCTGATACCACTCATCATGTTGTTCCCCTGTTTAGTATCAGTGGTCTTACGATAAGAGGTACAACTTTCCATAAAACAGCCCAGGCCAACGCAAACAATAAGGGCCAGTGATAAAGCGGTATCTCGATATACCTGATCTGCTGTTCCGCTTTTCTTGGCGATGCCTGCAGAATCGCTTCTATCGCCTGTTGCAGGTTCTCAGTGTTTTTGGCCCAGAAGAATAGACCTCCGGCTTCACTGGCCACTTCTTCCAGCAACCTGAAATTGGCTGGATGATATATCAGTGACATGGTGTCTTTTTCTTTGGCGGCATAATCGGGTGCACCAATCGCCACTGTATGTAAGGAGAAACCCCGCTGCTGGTAAAAGCGTGCAACAGCACGCGGATCGAGGTTACGGCTTGGACGGTTAACACTGGTAAGTAATACGACCGCGGGAGCAGCTTCGTCTGCTGTCAATTCGCTATCTCTGGCTAATTGTTTATAGGTATACAGCAGGGCATGGGAAAGATCGTTGCTCCGACCGGTCAAG
>DJMK01000204.1 GCA_002436485.1 Proteobacteria bacterium UBA6492 | reverse complement strand
AGAGCATCGCCCTTACAAGGCGAGGGTCGCAGGTTCGATCCCTGCACCACCCACCAATGTGGACCGGTAGTTCAGCTGGTTAGAATGCCGGCCTGTCACGCCGGAGGTCGCGGGTTCGAGTCCCGTCCGGACCGCCAATAAACAGGCAGGCGTGGCGCTACGCGCTACGCCTTTTTTATTGATACAGACAAGAATCAGAATAGCGGCATGCTCGAGTTAATTCGTAAAAATGCACAGGGTATTATCATCTGGATTATCGTTGGATTTGTAATCCTGGGTCTTTCCTCTTTTATTCTTAGTTCGTATATTGCGGACAATATAAAAAACTACGTTGCCAAGGTTAATGATAATGAAATCAGTAACCGCGACTTCCAGATTGCCTACAACAATTATCAGCAACAACTTCAGCAATCTCTTGGAGAGAATTACACGCGATTTTTCAATGAAGACTTCATGCGCGAGACCGTCATAACCGGGTTGGTCAATAATGCATTGATCTCGCAGCTGGTAGTCGATGCCGGTTTTCGTGCTGGTGGTGACCAGGTCTATGCCGAGCTTGTAAATAATCCCAACTTCAAAGATGAGGCGGGCGGGTTCTCGGTTAGTCGCTATGAGAAACTGCTACAACAAATTGGGTACAGTAAAGCAGCTTACGAGGCAGAAGTTGCCCAGTTAATTGCGCAACAACAATTGACTTCAGGTATTCAGCAGTCTGCATTCGTGCTTGAGCAGAATGCTAAAAACCTGCTCCTTTTAGAACAACAGCAACGTGATATCAGTTATCTGAATATCAGCAAAGCATCACTACTAAAAAACATCGAAGTAACGGAAGAAGAAATCACCAGTTACTATGAGCAAAACAAGAAAAATTATATGACCGAAGAGCAGGTCAAACTGGCTTACCTCGAAGTCAACATAACCGACATTGCTAAATCCATTGAAATTGATGCAGAAGAGCTCAGGAACCATTACAACAATAACAAGGCCGCCTACATAAAAGATGATTTTGTCTCAGCAGAGAAACGTATTAAAGAAATACAGGCAAGGATTAAAAAAGGTGAAGCTTTTGCCAAACTCGCCAGCGAATATTCACAGGATCCCGGATCAGCAGCAAACGGTGGTGATCTCGGCTTCTTTGGCAAGGGCGTGATGGCTGCGGAGTTTGATGAGGCAACATTTAAACTCAACGTAGGTGAAGTCAGCAAACCGGTCAAAACGCAGTTTGGTTACCATCTGATTAAGCTTGAAGAAGCCCGTGATAATGAACGGCGCGCTCGTCATATTCTCATCAAGCCTGAGAAGGTGACACCTGCTTTTGAGATAGTCAAAGCCCGGATTTTGAATGACATGCAAATGACCCGTGCAGAAAAGCGTTTTTACGAAAACGCAGACAAACTTGATCGTCTGGCTTACCAGTTCCAGGACTCATTAGAACCGGCCGCTGAACAAATTGGGCTGAAAATCAAGGAAAGTCCGTATATAACCCGTGCTGGTGGTGGTCAGATTTGGCGAAATGCGAATGTATTGCGCGCAGCATTTAGTGAAGCAGTTTTGAATGAAGGCCTGAATAGCGAACTGATAAAACTCAGTGACGATCACATGCTGGTCATTCGTCTAAAGGACTTTAAACCAGCAACACAAAAATCTCTTGATGCGGTCAGGGCGCAGATTAAAGCTACTGTTAAAGACAACAAGGCTCGCGAAAAAGCTGACAAGTTGGCTGATGGTTTGATTGAGAAGCTGAATAACCAAAATGCGGGTGAAATTGCGGATAGCGATGAGGCAGTAACGTTACGTAAGGTTGGTTTTATCGGTCGCACTGTCAAAAATGATGACAAGAATGACAATAGCAGTTTGCCACCAGAGTTACGCAAGGCAGTATTTAGTATGCCAAAACCTGTTGGCGATAAGCCTTCAATTGACAAGATAGCGCTGGGTACTGGTAACGTCGCCGTGGTTTTATTACGCAGTATTAAACAAGGCAGTGAAGATAACCAACAACTGGATGCAGTTGAGCGCCATCTTATTGACGCCAAGGCAAAAGCCGATAACAAGGCATTGCTGGAATACATGCGTTCACACAGCAAGATCGATTACAACAAGCAAGATAATAACCAAGAATAAATTCATCAGGTACACCGGCTAACCGGTGTGCACACTGCAGGGAGAGACTCATGTTCAGGCTTAAACTGCATTGGCAAATTCTTATCGCACTGGTTCTTGCGGTAGTGTTTGGCCTGGCCACCGGGCGTGACGCGCAAATACTGGGTGTGTCCTTTTATTCTGTCTACGATTTCATCGGCACCTTATTCCTCAATGCGCTGAAGATGATAATCGTGCCTTTGATTGTTTCTTCCATTATTACCGGTATTGCCAGCGTCGGTGGCACCCATGGGTTGGGGCGGCTCGGCGGTAAAACGGTTTTGTTCTATGTAACGTCAAGCTTACTGGCAATTCTGGTAGGCCTGGTACTGGTAAACCTCATAAGCCCTGGTATTGTGGATGGTCAGCCGGCCAAAGAACTCATTGGCCTGAGCGATGAAGCGGCCGCGCAGGCCCAGGAAAAAGTTGGTTCCGCCGGTGCCGGTAGTGTGGCGGAAGTGTTCATTCGTATGATTCCTCCCAATATCGTCCAGGCGGCTGCAAACGGGCAAATGCTTGGGCTTATCTTTTTCAGCATTCTGTTTGGTTTTTTCATGGCACGTATCAATGAGGCATATGCCGAGGCGCAATACAACTTCTGGCAAGGTTTGTTTGAAGTCATTATGCAGATTACCGAATTCGTCATGAAATTTGCACCGATCGGTGTATTCGGGCTGGTAGCTAAGGTCATCGCGGATGTGGATCACGATCAATTGGCCGGTGTCGCAGCCACGCTCGGTACTTTTGCGGCGACTGTGCTGCTGGCGCTGGCAGTACATTTCCTGGTGGTGTTACCACTATTATTGCGCTTCATTGCGCGCGTTAATCCCTTGCGACATTATCGGGCCATGGCGCCAGCCTTGTTGACGGCGTTTTCAACCGCATCTTCATCCGCAACACTGCCGTTGACGATGGAATGTCTGGAAAAAAATGCCAAAGTCTCCAATCGCACCAGTTCATTTGTGTTACCACTCGGTGCTACAGTCAACATGGATGGCACCGCCCTGTATGAATGTGTTGCTGCCATGTTTATTGCACAGGCCTACGGGCTGGAGCTGAGTTTTACCACGCAGTTTACCATCGTGGTAGTGGCACTGCTGACCTCGATTGGTGTGGCAGGTATTCCATCCGCTTCGCTGGTGGCGATTTCCATCATTCTTACTACCATCGGGTTACCGGTTGAAGCTGTCGCCCTGTTATTTGCTACCGATCGTATCCTGGATATGTGCCGTACCGCGATCAATGTGTTCAGTGATTCCTGCGGTGCTGTCATCGTGGCGCGCAGTGAAGGCGAGACCAACGTTTTAACTGACAACGATATCAAAAGCTCAGGCAAACAGGCATAAAAAAGCCCGGTATTAAACCGGGCCTTCGTTTTAACTGGCTTGTACACCCGTGCTATGCATTCTCGAGCGGGCGCATGCCAATGATGTTGTATCCCGAGTCGACATAGGTTATCTCGCCGGTAATCCCGCTTGCCAGGTCTGAACACAGGAAGGCGGCAGCATTGCCTACTTCTTCAATCGTGACATTTCGACGCATTGGAGCCGTTCTTTCGACCTCATCGAGCATACGACGGAAGTTGTTAATGCCAGCAGCAGCCAGGGTTTTGATTGGCCCCGCGGAAATGGCATTCACCCGAATTCCATCCGGACCCAGGCATTGGGCCATGTAGCGCACATTCGCCTCCAGGCTTGCTTTGGCAAGGCCCATCACGTTGTAGCTGGGCATGGCCCGTTCTGCACCTAGGTAGCTAAGGGTAAGCAGGGCGCCGTTGCGACCCTCCATCATGCGTACTCCGGACTTGGCGAGCGCAGCAAAACTGTAAGAGCTGATTTCATGAGCAACCGAGAATCCATCACGAGTAACGGTGTCTAAATAATCGCCTTCCAGTTCGTTTTTTGGTGCAAACGCGACAGAGTGTACGATGACATCCAGCCCATCCCAGTAGTTATCGAGATGGTCAAATACCTTATCGATTTCTTCGTCGCTGGTGACGTCACACGGTACGACGATTTCAGAATTCAGCTCTGAGGCCATATTTTCAACACGGCTTTGCAACTTTTCGTTCTGGTACGTAAATGCCAGCTCGGCACCTTCACGCCGCATGGCCTGTGCAATACCCCAGGCGATTGAACGATTACTGGCGAGCCCGACGATCAGGACTCGTTTATTCTGCATAAAACCCATAGTTTGACCTTCTTTTGTGTCTGATGTTTGAAACGATGTCTGTTTATTCTAGATTTTCGTAACGATATAAAATACTTAACCTATAAAT
>DJMK01000131.1 GCA_002436485.1 Proteobacteria bacterium UBA6492 | reverse complement strand
GGTGTTGGTCTCGATGATATCCGCACCCGCTTCAAGGTAAGCCTTGTGAATATCCTTGATGATTTTGGGTTGGGTAAGCACCAGCAGGTCATTATTGCCTTTGAGATCACTCGGCCAGTCGGCAAAACGCTCGCCGCGATATTCCTCCTCGCTGAGCTTGTAGGTCTGGATCATGCTACCCATGGCGCCATCCAGGATCAGGATACGCTCTTTTAGCAGCTGCTCGAGTTTTGACATAACGTGCCTTTTTACGTCTGACTTATATATAAGGCCGCGTATATTAGCAGAATATAAGGTAATGTTCGCGGTCGAATGACCACGCTGCTAATGCAGAAAAATCTAACCAGAGACAGGATACCTGACTAACTGAGGAAGTGAATCTTGCCGTGCGTTAACCGATCTTTTCCACCATCAGGATCGTGCCTTCCACACCGGTAACCTTGATTAAGGTACCTGCTGCGCAGTCTTCACCTTCGATTTTCCAGGTGGAATCGTCGACACGTATTTTACCAAGCCCGTTCACAATTGGCTCATCGAGGGTAAAAGTACGCCCTACGTATTGTTCTCCGCGGCGATTGAGTGTTGGCCTGTCCGTTTCGGTGGGGTGTTTGCGTTGGTAAACCTTCCAGCCAGCAATCGCCACCACCGAGAGAATCGAGAACACCATGAACTGGTATTCCCAACCCAGGTCGGGAGCAATCAGTAAAATCACACCGACCACCGCTGCAGCCACACCCATCCAGATAAATACCGCGCCCGGAGCAAATACCTCCAGCACGATCAGCGCAATACCCAGCACCCACCAATGCCAGTGTGTCAATGAACTAATGTCCATTACTGGGCACCTTTTTTATTCACACCGACTTCCTTGGCCAGTTCTGCAATACCGCCAATTGCACCGATGACACTGGAAGCTTCCAGCGGCATCAATACCAGTTTTTCATTATTTGAAGTCGCAATCTGCTGTAACGCTTCTACATACTTGGTCGCAACGAAGTAATTGATAGCGTTGACATTGCCCTTGTCGATGGCCTGCGACACCATGTGGGTTGCGCGTGCCTCCGCCTCGGCCTCACGTTCCCGTGCTTCGGCATCGCGAAACGCCGCCTCCTTGCGACCTTCGGCTTCGAGAATCGCAGCCTGTTTTTCACCTTCAGCCCTGAGAATTTCAGACTGGCGCTCACCTTCTGCGACGAGAATCTGTGCGCGCTTATCCCGTTCGGCTTTCATCTGTCGCGCCATGGAGTCGACCAGGTCGCGAGGTGGGGAGATGTCCTTTATTTCGATGCGAGTGACCTTGATGCCCCAGGGTGTGGTGGCGTCATCCACTACACCCAACAACTCGGCATTAATCTTGTCACGCTGGGAAAGCAATTCATCCAGATCCATCGAACCCATGACGGTACGTATATTGGTCATGGTGAGATTAAGTACTGCTCGCTCGAGCTGGCTGACTTCGTAAGCGGCCCGTGCTGCATCCAGCACCTGGAAAAAGACCACGCCGTCGACTTCCACCATGGCATTGTCCCTGGTTATCACTTCCTGTGAAGGCACATCCAGTACCTGCTCCATCATGTTGAGCCGGGCACCAACGCGGTCGACGATCGGAACAATCAGGTGCAGGCCAGGACGCAGAGTCTTGGTATAGCGCCCCCAGCGCTCTACTGTATATTCCATACCCTGTGGCACGGTTTGCACACCCTTGATGAGAATAACGATGGCAAGGATGATGAAGAAAATGGCAAAACCGGATAAACCAAACAAACTCAATTCTGGCATGGCGTCCCTCTCTTTCAAAAATTGGTATTGTTGTAATTAAACGTGCGAAATCCCGGCCGGGGTCAGGCCACCTTGCACTGGTTTGTTGATACTATATGCCAATGCTGGCTGAAAACCTAACCCAAGTTGTGAAACCGCCCAAATCCCTGATGCGCTGCGTGGGGCGCGCCATTGCGGATTACGACATGATTCGCAACGGCGATCGCATCATGCTTGGCCTGTCAGGTGGTAAAGACTCCCTCACGCTGCTGCATATTCTCAAACACCTGCAAAGCTACGCGCCGGTGAGGTTTGAGCTGGCCGCACTCACCGTGGATCCTATGATTGAGGGTTTTCATCCCGAGCAGTTAAAACCCTACCTGGCCGAGCTCGGCGTTCCCTGGTTTTTTGAGTCCCAGCCGATTGAGCAACAGGCCAGGGAGCATATGCAAAAGGATTCGTTCTGTTCTTTCTGCTCGCGTATCAAACGCGGCATCATGTATACCACCCTGCGACGCGAGGGCTATAACGTGCTGGCACTGGCCCAGCACCTGGATGACCTGGCCGAAAGCTTTCTCATGTCAGCCTTTCACGGTGGACAACTGCGCACCATGAAAGCTCACTACACCAACCAGGACGGCGATATTCGCATCATTCGTCCGCTGGTTTATGCCAGGGAACGCCAGACTCGGGACTTTGCCCAGGAAGCCCGGCTACCCGTGGTGCCCGATTCATGCCCGGCCTGCTTTGGCATGCCGACCCAGCGACAACACATGAAAGCGCTGTTGGCAACCGAAGAATCCCACAATAGCCATCTTTTTAAGAGTATATTGCGTGCTATAAGCCCACTTATGTCGAAAAATAGCGCCGACTGAGACGATACACCAACATATCTATCTATATTTAACATAATGGTAGATTATATTTCATTATCCCCCTTTAATAACATAATAGTGGTTAATAATATTAATTATTAACATATATCACCTATATAGTGGGTATTAGAATGCTTCTTTAACGGCATTTTTACAATTATGTGGTATTCGTTATTGCTTATGTAAATTTACTCTTGGCAATAAGAACTGTCGTATGCTGAAAATGGTCTAATTTTTTAGACACAAGCTGGCAGGAGATGCGCCATGGCCACTGAAGCACGTATCGTCAACACCCCGCAGGGATGGTTTGTCACTACCGCACGAGGCAATTTTGGCCCCATGGATTCGGAGCGCGAGGCGGCCAGTTACCTGTCGTTGATGCAACAGGCCAATGCTGCCCGAAGTGAAATTGCCTGCACCGAGGCAGAATGTCTCTGAACAGTACAGCCCAATCCCCCACATCCAGCCTCGCATGGACCGGCCTTAATGGCCGGTCTTGTCATTTTCGCTAAAGAAAATATCTGTTGGAACGCTAATTGCTTATAAGAAAGTGAAAAAATGTGAATGAGACGTAAAGACTGACTACGGAGCTCAATGTTATGAAGATGATACTCGTGACACTACTGTTTGTTGTTTTACCCGTGATGTTCATGCACTACATGGTGCACAGGACTGTCAAGGTAACCAACGATCGTCGTCACAGGCACTAGCAGATTTCCGCCAGCAGGCGATCCATCATACCCATTGCCTGCGAACCATAACCTCCACCAAACAGGTTGTAGTGGTTGAGGATATGGTAAAGGTTATATAGCGTTTTACGCACCGTGTAGCCCTCGTCCAGCGGCCAGCTGTTTTGATAGGCTGCATAAAATTCCCTACCGAAACTGCCAAACAATTCTGTCATCGCAAGATCCGCCTCGCGATCACCAAAGTAAACAGCCGGATCAAAAATCACCGGCTCGCCTTCACTACTGATTGCATAATTGCCTGACCACAAATCACCGTGCAACAAGGATGCTTCGGGTTGGTATCCATCAAAAAATTCTTCCAGTTGTGCCAGTAATTTTTCGCCCTTTGACTGTGCGCCTGCACCGAGACCGTGCCTGCAGGCAAGGTCAAGTTGAAAACCCAGGCGGTGCTTACGCCAGAAGAACAACCAGTCGTCTTCATAATGGTTGGGTTGATGCGTCGAACCAATAGTGTTATCTCGAAACCAGCCATACTGTTTCTGGGTATAACGATGTAGTTGCGCAAGTTGCTCACCAAATGTTGCCATTACGCTGGCATCGCCTCGGCCGCCAAAGGGAATGTATTGCATGACGATAAAACACTGGTTATCAGCGACACCAGTACAAACAGGCGCAGGAATTTTCAAGGCATTGGCATTCGCCAACTCCTGCAAACCTGCAGCTTCGGCCTCAAACATATCAAGTCGATCAGCGCTATTCAGTTTTACAAAATAATCCTGCTGATCACCCTGCAGATGATAGGCTGCATTGATACAGCCACCACCAACCGAGGATGGCCTGTCCGATCGAAAGGTTTTACCGGTTGCCTTACTGATTGCATCTTCTATTTTTTGCCATTTCATCGCTTTTACCTGTTAGTAAGCAGGTCCAGTATGCCACTTGTTTTAAATGATTCAGCTTGCGAACATATCGTTGTGAGCGGTATTAATTATTATGTATAACACAACCGTGACAATTAATACCGCT
>DJMK01000009.1 GCA_002436485.1 Proteobacteria bacterium UBA6492 | reverse complement strand
TCTCAGACCGAACGTGAAGCACTGGATGCCGGTTCGGTTTGGTGGGATGGTGAGCTTTTCAGCGGTAAACCACAATGGCATAAAATCCGTAATCTGCAGTTACCCGGTCTGACCGAGGAAGAACAGGCGTTTCTGGATGGGCCGGTCAACAGCTTATGTGAAATGCTGGACGACTGGCATATTACCCATGAGCGTTATGACCTACCGCCGGAAGTTTGGCAGTTTATCAAGGACAACCGGTTTTTCAGCATGATCATTCCCAAGTCTTACGGTGGACTGGAATTTTCGGCCCTGGCCCACTCTGAAGTTGTTATGAAGATTGCAACTCGCAGTATTACAGCCGCAGTCACGGTCATGGTACCGAACTCGCTAGGACCTGCAAAGCTGCTTCTGGAATATGGTACACAGGCACAAAAAGAATATTACTTGCCACGTTTGGCGCAAGGCGAAGAAATTCCCTGTTTTGCCTTGACGAATCCTGAAGCAGGTAGCGATGCCGGTGCAATACCGGATTACGGCATTGTCTGTCGCGGCGATTACCAGGGACAAAAAGACGTACTGGGCGTAAAACTTACCTGGAACAAACGCTATATCACGCTTGGTCCTGTTGCCACGATTCTGGGCCTTGCTATCAAGCTGCGTGACCCGGATCACCTGTTGAGTGATGAGGAAGATTTGGGTATCACGCTGGCTATGGTACCCACCGATACCCCCGGCGTAAACATTGGGCGTCGCCACTTTCCATTGAATGTTGTCTTCATGAATGGTCCCAACAGCGGCAAGGATGTATTTATACCCATGGATCTGATTATCGGCGGACAGGAGCGCATTGGTCATGGCTGGCGCATGTTAATGGAATGCCTTGCTGATGGTCGATCGATCTCATTACCAGCACTGAGTGTTGGAGCCGGTAAACTGACAAGCCGTGCAGTTGGTGCCTATGCACGTGTTCGCCGCCAGTTCAAGTTGCCGATTGGCCGGTTTGAGGGTATCGAGGAAGCTATCGCACGCATCGGTGGCTACACCTATATGATGGATGCGACTCGCGTACTAACAGCAGGCGCCCTGGATATCGGCGAAAAACCGTCTGTGATCTCTGCCATTATCAAGTATCACCTGACCGAAGGCATGCGCACAGTGGTCAATGATGCGATGGATGTACTGGGTGGTTCCGGTATCTGCATGGGACCAAGAAATTATATTGCGCGCGCCTACCAGGCGTTACCTATAAGCATTACGGTTGAAGGCGCCAATATATTGACGCGCAGCATGATTATCTTTGGTCAGGGCGCTATCCGTAGCCATCCATATATCTTCAAGGAAATGGCTGCCGTTGAGGAACAGGACTGGTCTGTGTCTGTCAAGAAATTTGATGCCGCCTTTTTTGGTCATATGCGTTTCTTTACTATGAACATGCTACGAAGCTTTCGTTTCGCTTTCACCGGTGCGCGCTTTGTTAAAACAGGTGCGCCCCGTACCGCAAGACGCTATTACCAGATCCTTACCCGATTCAGCACGGCGTTTACATTACTGACTGACATCTCCCTGTTGACACTTGGCGGTAGTTTAAAACGCAAGGAAAAACTTTCAGCCCGTCTTGGTGATGTGCTCAGTTACCTCTACCTTGCGACTGCCGTGCTCAAACGCTTTGAAACCCAGGGATGTCCGCGCGAAGACATACCGCTTATGCGTTGGGCATGCGAACAACTGTTTTATGATATGCAGGTTGCTATAGACGGCATTATTCAAAATTTCCCTAACCGCTTTATGGCGCTCTGGCTGCGTTTTGCAATCTTTCCGCTGGGACGCTATTTCAAACCACCATCAGATAAGCTTGGCCACAAGGTTGCACAATTACTGCTGACACCCTCACAAACACGCGATCGCCTCACTGAAGGCTTGTTTATTTCCGCTGATGAAAACGATAGCATAACGAGACTGGAAGACGCGTTGGTAAAATCAATCAAGGCTGAGCACCTGGAGCGACGCCTGAAAAAAGAACTCGAAGATTACCAGCCTGGCTACCAGGTCATGGAGAGCATGTTAGCAAGCGCATTGAAAAATAATATTATCACTCAACAGGAGGCCGACCTGATTCGTGAAGCAGAGACGGCGCGCTGGGCCGTAATCCAGGTTGATGACTTTGACATCAATCTGAAGAAATCATAAAACAGGTCATCCTTGCAATATGAGCAGACGAAAACACGCAATGCATCAAGGTACTGGCAGCGCACCGGCACGGCCGGTCTATGTTGTGGACGGTAGCCGCACCCCATTTTTAAAAGCACGCAACAAACCGGGGCCTTTCCCGGCAGCTGATCTGGCTGTTTATTGCGGACGTGCCCTTTTATCCCGCCAGTCCTTTGAACCCGGTTGTATTGATGAGGTGATCCTGGGTTGCGTCATGCCCGGACCGGATGAGGCCAATATTGCACGCATTACCGCCTTACGACTCGGAATCGGTAATGACGTACCTGCCTGGACCGTGCAACGCAACTGTGCATCCGGTTTACAGGCACTTGATAGTGCAGTGTTGGAAATTGCATCTGGACGTGCCGAACTGGTGCTTGCCGGTGGCGTCGAAGCAATGAGCCACTGTCCTGTGCTGTATAACGAGGACATGGTGACGTGGTTAGGGGCGCTTTCCACTTCAAAAACGCTTTTACAACGTCTCAAGGTATTTACTCAAATTCGGCCAAGGTACCTGAAACCGGTTATCGCGTTACTACGCGGTCTCACTGATCCGGTGGTTGGCCTATCGATGGGGCAGACGGCAGAAAACCTTGCCTATCGCTTTCACATAACACGGGAACAAATGGATAGTTATGCAGTACGCAGTCATCAACGCCTTGCTGCTGCACAGGATGAAAACCTACTCACTGAAATCGAGCCATTGTATGACAGACATGGCAATGTCTATGCAAACGATGACGGGCTGCGACGTGATTCCAGTGTAGAGAGACTGGCAAAGCTCAGGCCTGTGTTTGACAAACCGTTCGGACTGGTTACTGCCGGCAACAGTGCGCAAGTCACGGACGGCGCCGCACTACTCTTATTGGCCAGTGAAAACGCAGTCAAGGAACATAACTTGCCCGTGCTCGGAAAGATCATTGATACCCACTGGGCAGCACTGGAACCTGCCCAAATGGGGCTGGGCCCGGTCCACGCAACCACGCCTATCCTGACCCGAAACAAATTAAACCTCGATGACATCGACTTCTGGGAAATCAACGAGGCCTTTGCCATTGTTGCGCTCAACTGCATTGCGGAGCTGGGCCTTGACCCGGAAACCGTTAATGTGATGGGCGGTGGTACGGCCATCGGTCATCCCCTGGGCGCCACGGGAATCCGCCTGACGGGCACACTGGCCCGCATCCTGGAAGCGAAGGGCGGCCGCTACGGTTGTGCCAATGCCTGCGTCGGCGGCGGCCAGGGCGTGGCGACGATTATCGAACGGGAAGAATACAAATGGTAATATTTTCTGCGCCAGTTTTTTAAGGTGTTGGTGATTCACATCTTTTTTGAGACATACTTGAAAAATCTCATTATTCACGGGCAGAAAATAAACTCGAAATACGAATATCGAAATCCGAAACAAATTTGAATTTTCAATGACAAAAACATGCACTTACTGAACCAGTAAATGGTCTGTTCGGTCGCTTTTAGTTTGGGACATTGGATAATTCTGATCTAGAATTTGTTTCGGAATTCGGATTTCGTTCTTCGGATTCAAATATTATTATTCGGTAGATAAGATAAATAAATACTTCCGAGCTTGGAGCGATTTCTATGTTTCAATCTTTCCATGATGTAATCACCAATGTTTCTGATACTATCAAAAAGTATGAAAAAGAATT
>DJMK01000075.1 GCA_002436485.1 Proteobacteria bacterium UBA6492 | reverse complement strand
GGCTAACACTGGTAAGTAATACGACCGCGGGAGCAGCTTCGTCTGCTGTCAATTCGCTATCTCTGGCTAATTGTTTATAGGTATACAGCAGGGCATGGGAAAGATCGTTGCTCCGACCGGTCAAGGTGGCTGAATCCAACCGCAGAATCTGGGTGTTCAACAAACCATAATCCGTTGTAAGTGGCACCAACGTGTAGGCTTGTTCTGAAAATGCAACCACTCCCATACGGTTACCCTGCAGCTTACTGATGAAATGCGACAGTACATCTTTCATCATGGTCATGCGCTGCACGCGCTGTCCGTTCACAGCGTAATCCCGCAACACCATATTGATAGACGTATCTACAATAAACATGATATCCCTGTGCCGCGGGGGTTCCGGAAGCTTATTACCAATACGATACGGGTGTGCAAGTGAAAGCATGATCAGTACAGAGAGCACAGCATAGAAAATAAAAATCGCCCACTGTTTTGAGCTTTTGCTACTAGCTACTTTTTTGTTAGTCGCCTGATGCACGAGATCAAAGTTAGGGTGACGGTAATAACGTCGGCTCACTGAGGTTAATAACCAGTCCGGTAATCCAAGCTTGAGCTTCTTCGCCAATGCGGCGATGAAAAGCATGATAAAAAATGCAACCCCGCCCCAGAGCACAGCCAGATTGGCAAACTGAATATCGGACCAGTTCATCATCAATCTACCTTTTTTTTGCTGACCGACAGGGAACGCAACCAGCTTCGTGCGGCACTGACCAGGTAATCGATTTCATCAGGTGATGGTGGCTTTCGTCCATAACAGCATTCTGCCAGGCGTAACCGGAACTGTTGCCATTCATCATGAGTACCACTCCCTGGCAATAACCTGTCCAGGTTGCTGACACGAAACGCCATACGTAATGTGGCCGCCACCTCAAGAGCAAGATATCGGTAATTACTGGCAGCTTGTTTGTTCTGTTTTTTTATCGCTTTTAATTTTTGCACAGCGCTAATTTTCACGCTTCGATGTACTAACAGGTAAAGTGTGCTGATGATGGCCAGGGCAATCAGGCAGGCCACGGTAATAATCAGCACGGTATTATCGGGCGGTGCCTGGGGTGTTACGATTTCAACGAACTGGTTGTCAATGAGCCTACTCTTACTCACCGGCAACTCCGTTTAGCAAGGGTTCGAGATCTTCATCGGTACGCAGTTGAATATACTGGCAACCTGCCTGTTCCAGCCTGGCTAGCAACTGTTTTTGCACGTTATTGTGCAGTTGCATATATTCACCACGCGCAGCAGTATCATGTGTCCCTAGCTCAACGATATCTTCACTGCTTTCATTTGCAATTGTCAGTGTCGTTGCTTTGGGTAAATACAGTTCGGCGGGATCATTAATACACACAGCTATCACTTCATGTAGCCGCGTCAGGTTGAACAATTGCGATTCGCATGTCGCATCGAGGTCATGAAAATCACTAATTAACAAGACAACATTGCCCGCTTTTAATTGCAACTGTACATGCCGAAGTATACTTTCCAGCGAGTTTGTATCATCTGTAAATGCGCTCGGCTCGCTCGGTGCGTTTATGGCCTGCAATAAATCCTCTGCCCGCGCCTCACTCAATGCACTATCAAACCACTGCATATCATCATCTACCACCACACCGCTGACGGCATACTGTTTAGCCAGTGACTGGTAAATACTGAAGGCCGCGACCCTTGCAGCAAGGGTGACCTTGAGTTGGCGTCGTGTCGCGAAGTGCATCCTGGAACGGCGGTCCATGACCACAAACAATTGTGGCCGGCGGCTTTCCCTGAAAATCTTGCTGTACAGATCACCGGTGCGCGCCAGTAATCGCCAGTTTATAAAACGGGGATCATCACCCTGGGTATAGAGCCGATTTTCCTCAAACTCGAGGCCTTGCCCGTAATAAACTGATACCGCCTCACCCAGCAACGATTGTGCCTGTTCTTTTTGGTTGTTGAATAACAGAGTGGGCGTGCTGTCTGCCAAGCAGTGTAATTGTTGCAGGTCACTGGCAGTAAGCAGCGGACTGTTGGTAATTTCCCTTATCGAATTTGAGCAAGTCTCACGTAGCTTTTTAAGTACAGAGAACATTATGGTACCGGGATTTTTTCCAGCAGCCGGTTGATAATATCATCCCTGGAAACCTTGCTTGCTCTTGCCGCAAGGCTCAGGGTTAAGCGGTGTCGAAGAATATCCGCAGCAACTTCCTGTACATCATCGGGTATCACATAGTCACGCCCTGCAAGGTAGGCATGCGCACTGGCCGCACGCACCAGCGCCAGGGTAGCACGCGGCGAAGCACCGATTTCAATATAACCTTCCCAGTCGTTGCACCATTTCTCCAGCTGGCGCGTGCCGTTGACGATGGTAACTGCGTAGCGATCCAGTACTTCTTCGACATGTACTTCTGCCACCTCTCTTCTTGCTTGTAAGACTGTCTCCGGACTGATACGCGTATCAAGCGGCTTTGCATCTTCCCCAAAATGCGAGAGCCGATCACGTTGCAGGATGTGGAACTCTTCTTCCTCACTCGGATAATCCAGGATCACGTGTAACAGGAAGCGATCCAGTTGTGCTTCAGGTAGCGGGTAGGTACCGGATTGCTCGAGCGGGTTTTGTGTTGCCATCACGATGAACAAACCAGGCAGTTTGTGTGTTCGGCCACCCACCGTGACCTGAAGCTCCTCCATGGCTTCCAGTAGGGCAGACTGGACTTTGGGCGGTGCACGATTGATTTCATCCGCGAGAATGATTTCATGAAACAGCGGACCTTCAATAAAACGAAAATCCACCTTGTTGGGATCAAATACGTCACTACCGGTAATATCTGATGGCATCAGATCCGGTGTAAACTGAATACGCTGGAAACTGGCATGAATACCAGTCGCCAGTGTTTTTACCGCCGTAGTTTTGGCCAGCCCGGGCGGTCCTTCAAGTAACAGGTGGCCTCCCGTGAGTACTCCGATCATGATGCGGTCGATAAGTGTGTGCTGACCAACAATGACCTTTTGCATGTGCTCGCGTAGCTTGAGAAATTCGGGTTGTGTTTGCATCAGGTCTCTTCAAGGTGGTTAGCATAAAAATGTGTACCGCAACAAAACGTCATGCCGCTGACAATCAAGGCGGCCGATACAATTACTATAAAGAAGATTAACAGATTCCGGGAGAACACACCGGTGGGATTATCGAAACTGATTAGTTTATAACGCCAACCCGCAATTCGATTTGTTCCTTTCCGCCTGGCACCAGTAAATTGCGCGTGGCCTCCGTGTCATAACCATAGAAGTCTCGCATAAAACGATACAGGTGCTTGCGATGGTATTCGAGATGATCTTCCAGATCGTCGATAACACCACGCGCCAGCTCACAGGCGCGGTATTCCGGCTGGCTAATAATGAATCGCCGGCCATCACAGACAAAACCGGCCTGCAACATACCCAGCTTGATCACGTTCCATAGTTCGGAACAGATCTCTGGCGGATGATTCTCGTAATCGAGATTAATCACGATGGCGTAAGGCACCGCTTGTTCTCCTCCCTTTGTGCACCTGCATTGGGTACACCTTGTTTTTGTATGGGTCCAAAAATATAGATCGATTTGAGCAGATCTGCCAGCAATAATCCTCGACATTTTCAGATCTATTAAATCATTAATAAACAGTAAGTTATAGAATCTTCTTGATATTTGATCTGAAAAAGGCTATATAACTACCTAAATATTATGTAGATCACATGGGGCTATGCTTATGAATGACCAATTACCCATCTACGAAGTTGAGGAACTGAGTCTGGAAGAGGCGATCTTGATGCTCGCCACCGACGAGGAAAAACAGACGACGGATTACAGAAAAACGTCAGAACAGCTAATTGAGAAATTCGCTGCCTGATAATTGAGCACCGTAAAGTGTGTTTTGATTTAGAAAGGTTCTAAAAACAAGGAATACTGTACAGGGAAGTAGCTATTTTTCACGCTGACAGCATTCCTGGAAGTGGCAATAAGCACGTATTTAGCCAGATTCTAAATACGGCCTGGCAATGATTACCTCCCCCTGGCCTGCTAAGGATGGCGGGCAATTTATACCTTGCGACGCCCCGAGGAATATTGCGTTAACTAAAGAAGATTAACCGCGACCTGCTGACAACGCAGCAATTATCTGGTCTTCATACAGAATACGATCCGCGAGAATCTCGCCCAGCAGTGACAAATCGCTGTCCAGAGCCTCC
This sequence comes from Proteobacteria bacterium UBA6492, assembly GCA_002436485.1. GTDB lineage: Bacteria > Pseudomonadota > Gammaproteobacteria > UBA6429 > Thiohalophilaceae > UBA6492. Next base: position 3,700 of record DJMK01000075.1, on the reverse strand, counting down.
AGGTGGTTGCAATGCTCGTCGGTATCGTACTTTTCGTTAAAATCGAGAATCTGCTGGGTCGTTTCGGCGATTGGCGGATAGACCTTGTCAGCGATATCCCGCACATTGGCGCGCCGCTCCTTGCCTTCATCGATAAAACGATAAAGCTGGAAATGCGCACTCGCCGTATAGTCCACCAACGCTTCGCAGAATTCCTGTAGAGCCTGTTTGACTACTTGCTCAGGTTTAAACGGCCGCAACCCTGCCAGGTGGTTGTACAGGGACAATGTTTCTTTTCGACTTTCCAGCAATGTTGTTAGCTTTGTCTGAGCGGCATGGCGACGCTCAGTGGATGCCTGATTGGTTTGCATCCTTACCTCCTCACTCTATATTTCTTATGGGTATTACTATGCCTGAAACTGGTACCATGTTGTCAAGTATATTTGCAGCCAGCTAACAGGCAGTTAGCTAAACCGCAAAACCGTTTTCGTGATCTATCACGCAGATCCATTCCAGGCAGGTTGTGCCAGTACATTCTGGTGAAAAAACATTGAAATTCAGCTGAATTATAACCATCTCTTCGGAGAGAGGTTTATTTCTTACCAGATTGCTAGAATATACACATCTTACATCCAAAGCAGCTACCTAATGAAAACGCCCGAATTACTATTACCAGCCGGTACTATCAAGAACATGCACTATGCCTTTGCCTATGGTGCCGATGCGGTGTATGCCGGCCAGCCACGTTACTCGTTGCGTGTGCGCAACAATGATTTTCAGCTTGAGAACCTGGCAAACGGCATCGCCGAGGCACATCGCCTGGGGCGCAAGTTTTTCGTGGCCAGCAACATCATGCCGCATAACGCCAAGGTCAAAACCTATATTAAGGACATGGAGCCGGTCATCGCGTTAAAACCGGATGCCTTGATCATGGCCGATCCCGGCCTGATCATGATGGTACGTGAACGCTGGCCAGAGGTTCCTGTTCACCTGTCCGTGCAGGCCAACACGGTCAACTATGCCGGGGTAAAATTCTGGCAATCCATCGGGCTGGAACGTGTCATCCTGTCACGCGAACTGTCACTGGATGAAATCGAGGAAATTCGCCAGCTGTGTCCTGACATGGAGCTGGAGGTGTTTGTACATGGTGCGCTATGTATCGCCTATTCAGGCCGCTGCCTGTTGTCCGGGTATTTCAATCACCGTGATCCCAACCAGGGCACCTGTACCAATGCCTGTCGCTGGGACTACAAGATGCATAATGCCAATGAGAACGAAAGTGGCGATATTCAAAAAATCGATTTCGATGCCATGGCGGCCATCAAGACTCCCGAGCTGTTTCCGGAACAGAACAAGCAGCCGCGGCATCCACTGGCTGATCGTGTCTATCTGATTGAAGAGCCAAACCGGCCCAATGAGTACATGCCGATCATCGAAGACGAGCACGGTACTTATATAATGAACTCCCGTGACCTGCGTGCGGTACAGCACGTGGAGCGGTTAACAAAAATTGGTATCGACTCCTTAAAGATAGAAGGCCGCACCAAGTCACACTACTATGTGGCACGCACCGCTCAGATCTATCGCCAGGCCATTGATGATGCCGTTGCCGGCAGACCATTTAACCCGGCGCTGTACGGTAAACTGGAAAATCTCGCCAACCGCGGTTACACGGAAGGCTTTTACCAACGCCATCCCGACCAGGATTATCAGAACTACCTGCACAATAATTCTAGGCACCTGCGCCAACAATTCGTTGGCGAAGTGATGAATTTCGACAAGGCCGAGGGTGTTGGTGAGGTACTGGTCAAAAACAAGATGGCCATCGGCGACAAGCTGGAGATCATTGCTCCGGAAGGCAACCAGGACATCGTCGTCACGCACATGGAAAGCCTCAAGGGCGAACCCATGCAGGAAGCTCCGGGCGGTGGTTACGAAGTCAGGATTCCGTTACCTGCCGCAAATTATGACCGGGCGTTACTTGCGCGCTACCTGGAATAACCAGCTACCCACTTACTGTGATCTATTCCACACTACAATAATGCTTTTCAACATATTCCCCTATCCGCCGTTAGAATAGATTAGTAATCAATAAATAATCGACGACGGATCGTGCTCACAAACAAAAACCTGTTTTTAACTATCGACCAGGGCGGCCACGCCAGCCGGGTCATGGTCTTCAATGCCGAAGGCGATCTGGTGACACATCATCAATGTGAAATTACCAGCCAGCGCCCCAGTCCCCATTACGTTGAACATGACGCAGCCGCCATGCTGCAATCGATTCGCAACTGCCTGGATAAAACAGTCGAAGAGCTCGGTGATCGAGCTCGCTATATCGAAGCAGCAGGCATCGCCACGCAGCGTTCCAATGTAGTGTGCTGGGACAGGCAAACCGGTGAAGCCCTATCCCCCATCATTAGCTGGCAAGACACGCGTAATTTCCAGTGGATGGCACAACTTGAAATGGATCGCGACGAAATTCATCGTTCCACCGGCCTGTTCCCCTCGCCACACTATGGCGCCAGTAAATTACGTTGGTGTCTGGATAATCTCGATGCGGTAAAACGTGCCCGCGACGAAGGCCGCCTTTTTTGTGGCCCGATGAGTAGTTACATAGTGTTTAATCTGCTGCAGGAAAATAATGCCTATGCAGATTCGGTAAGTGCGTCACGCACCTTGTTGTGGAACATCAACCAAAAGGACTGGGATGATTCCCTGCTGGAACGGTTTGGGATAGCACGCGAACTGTTGCCAGAATGTGTCCCCACTCGGCATGAGTATGGCCATCTTTCGATTGGCGATAACAATGTGCCGCTGAAAATTGTCACAGGCGATCAATCTGCTGCTATGTATGCCTACGGCGACGTACAGTATGAAACAGCTTACATCAACGTGGGTACCGGTGCATTTATCTCGCGCCCTTCCGGCCACTCGATGATTTATGCACGTCGACTACTGACCAGTGTTATCTATTCCGAGGACAGTGAATCGCAGTATGTGCTTGAAGGCACCGTTAACGGTGGTGGGAGCGCTATCGACTGGATGCAAAAACATTTCCCGGTCGAGGATCTGTGGAAAAAATTACCCGAGTGGTTGAAAACAGAAACCAACCCGCCCCTGTTCCTGAATGGTATCTCCGGGCTGGCTGCACCCTATTGGCTTGCCGACTTTGAAACGGAATTACTGCATGGCGGCGACACGGCCGCTAATTATGTCGCCGTTATAGATAGCATTGCCTTTTTATTGAATGCTAACGTGCAGGAAATGCTGAAGTTCTCATCCCCACCGCAACAACTGCAGATTTCTGGCGGCCTGGCACGGCTGGATGGACTGTGTCAACGTGTAGCAGATCTATGTCGCCTACCGGTTTATCGACCAAAAGAATGCGAAGCCACTGCGCGTGGTGCTGCCTACCTGGCCGCAGGCAAGCCGTCCCATTGGCCCGAGAACCAGCATGGTGACTGGTTCAATCCCTCATTCAATACAACCGTACTGGATCGACGATTTCTCTTGTGGGAACAGGCCATGTTACAACGCATGCGCAAAGAAGCAGCCTGATACTGTACATCGGCTTTCGGCCAGAAGCAGTCATTCAATATTTGAGTTAACCTTTTGTTTGGAATTGCATTTACTCTTTAAGCTGTAAGGTAATTGATGGCCTTGATATTAGTCACATTAGCTCAAAATAACTTGCCAGATCATGTCATACTTAAATTTG
>DJMK01000035.1 GCA_002436485.1 Proteobacteria bacterium UBA6492 | reverse complement strand
GAACAGGCTCTGGTCATTCTGGTTGAATTTGTTGAGCCACCTTTTTCCTTCGTACTGTTCAATTTCTTCGTGATGTATTTCATGTTGATGATATTCAACATGCTTGGATACATTCTTTACCAGTATCATGAAGAGCTGGGTTTTTCGATCGATGTGGAGGCGCATGAACACGAAGACACTGCAAAACATGAAGTGGTGACAGTCAGCCCCGAGTTGCGAGCGATTGAAATTCTGATCCAGGAAGGCAAAACGGATGAAGCTGTCAAGCAACTGGAAAACCATGTTGTGAATAACCCGATGGATCTCGAGGCTAGGGACAGGTTGTTAAAACTCTTACGCCTTAATGGCGATATGCCAAGGCATAAAAAGCATGGTCAGAACTATATTTCATACCTGTTTCATGAGAACAAGGCTACCCAGGCTGCCAGAGTGTATCAGTCCTGTGTCGAGTACGACCGAACATTTCGTCCTGCGAAAGCACAGGAAAGAGTAGAGCTTGCGAAGTTTTTACGACAAAATGGCAAACATAAGCTGGCGCTGGCTATTTTAAATAACCTGCATGTTGATTTTCCAACCTACGATGGTGTCCCAGAGGCCTACCTGATTGTTGCCCAGTTGCTATGCGAACAGTTTAATGAAGACACGCGTGCCGGCCAGGTGCTCGAGTTTATTTTGAAGAATTACCCCAACCACTCCCTGAACCAGGAAGTGAGAAAATACCTGGAAATCGTTAACAACATATCCAGAAGTTAACGTACATGGGATGCTTCGGCGCTACCGGGGTACAGCTCCAGTAAAAGCTTTTGGTACTGCGCCATCTTGTTCTTGTCTACTCCGTTGAAATATTTCACCAGTGCTGACAAGCCTTCAGCGTTACGAGGATAATCGCGTTTCGCCTTGATAAGGTAGTTAACGAGTTTTTCTGCGTCATCAAGATAACCACAGGCAGCGAATTTGACCGCGATGCTAATGAGCAGGTCAGGTGTCCAGCGTGGCTTGGGTTTCGCCTTGGCAGCATAATCGATAAATGTATCGTGAATAATCTTGACGGTAGCTTTATCCGAACCCGAAAGCCTTAACAGTTCATGAGCATATTTGTGATAGGGCTCTGATGCCGGGTTATATTTAGAGACAACAAATAGTTGCTGCTTGATATTGGTATCAGCCGGGTATTTTTTTAATAGCCTCTCGAATTTTTCGCGTGCCTCGTCTATTTGCATGCTGGCAAGTAAGCGCTGGGCTTCTTCGTATTCCTGTTGATATTGCTCCAGGTTAACATTCTCGTCGATGTAATCAGTGTTGATTGTTTTATGAAAGCGCTTGGCAACAAGACCAATTACTATCCCACCGAGTAAACCTCCGAGGTGTGCAGTAACGTTGATATTGGTATCCTGGGCAAACTCGATAAACAGTTGTGTCAGGATGTAAAAGGGTAAAATAACGATTGCAGGAGCTTTTACATAGTCGAAATAGACAAACAGGAAATAAAAAAATCTTATCTTGCGCAGACCGAACAGTACAAGATACATGCCCATAACACCGGCGATGGCACCCGAGGCACCAATACCGACACCATTCTGATCATGGAATAACAGGACATATGTCAGCCCGCTAATCAGGCCGGCAACGATATAGCCCGCTAAGTAAACCAGCCTTCCGAGTATAATTTCAACGACAAATCCCATTAAAAACAAAAAGACCATGTTGCCGAACAGGTGCCAACTATCACCATGCAGAAACATATGGGTAAACAGGGTAGTAAGGGTAGGGTCTGAAGGGTTTAGCCCGTACTTGTTAATAACAACCCTGTCCCATAACCAGCTGAACTTGTCCCGTTTCTGACGCCATTCATTATAGGATTTGTTGTCCGGCGTGATGACCTCGTTGGCATCCAGCTTGCGTTGAAAATCGGCGTCTTGATACATATCCTGAAAAACGTCCTGCGCCCTGGGTGTGAACTGACGATAATCCCGTTCGCTTAGCCTGGTTTTCAGGTTGCGAAACTTGTGATATTCCTTCGCTTCGATTTCAAACAGGCCTGAATAAACATAGTTCTCGAACGCCTCGGTCTGGCGTTCTTCATCTGAATGCTGCCAGATGTAGAAAAACAGCACGTTAATCAGAACCAGTAACAGGGTGATCAGGGGTGGGTTTTTCCAGTCGGGTTTTCTGTCTAGTGGTAAAAACATCGATTAAGTCACATTTATGCCGAAAATTCTCAGGGTAGAGTGACGACGAGCAAATAATTATTAGGTGGAATGCTCTAGTATTTTCGCCACAACTGGGCATTAATTTATCGTTATTTGCTAAGGTGATTATGGTGGAACGTTCAGATTTTGTCACGCAGGAAGAAGAACAACAAATGCAGGATCAACAGGTTATTGAAGCGGTTGAGCGCGCCGTTGAGCGTCACGAAATATTCGGTGATTTACTGACCTCAATCGAGAAAGAATATCTGCTCGACAGGGGCATCGTGCGTAGTGTCGCGCCAGGCGTCAAACTGTGCCAGCAACATCAACGGGATGACCGGGTATTTATCCTGGTTGTCGGTGAGGTTGAAGCCAGTGCCGGTGAGGACACCGGTAAGACACACATCGCCAGCATCAGGCAGGGCGAGTTGTTTGGCGAGATTGCTGCACTGTTTGGCATGCCCCGAATATGCGATATCACGGTGACCCGTCCATCGGTGATCCTCGATGTACCCAGTCATGTGCTACGTACCATCGTCGAAGCCCGGGCTGAGTTGCGCAATGCTGTGATGCGTCGTTTTCGTGAGCGCATCACTGAAACGGCACTGCGGGCAGTACCCCTGTTCAGGTACCTGCCTGAAGATTTGATGCAAAAGCTGGTGTCCCACGCCAGCCTGGTGGGTGCGCCCGCTGGCAGCATTATCGTAGAAGAGAGCGAACAGGGCGATGCATTTTACGTGGTTATCTATGGCAGCCTAAGGGTGAGCCATGATGTTAATGGCCGACATCTCAATCTTGCCTCGTTACATGCCGGTGATTATTTTGGTGAATGGTCATTGATGACAGGCTCGCCACGGAATGCAACAGTATCAGCACTTTTACAATCAGAACTGGTGAGAGTGGAAAAAGATGCCTTTCTTGAAGTAATGGATGATAACAGCGAAGTTCGTGATCATGTCGATATGGTCGCGCAAAATCGTCATGACCAACTGGTATCACGCGAGGCACTATGTACAGAAAGTCGGGCCAATCAAAACCTGGATGAAATAAAAAATATCATTCGAGAACAATCGTGACATACCAGTCGAGCTTGCAGTTGCTGGTCGAAATCGCTATAAACTACATACAAATAACGGCTAACAAGAGGTGTGTGCATGACTATTTTTCG
>DJMK01000138.1 GCA_002436485.1 Proteobacteria bacterium UBA6492 | reverse complement strand
TCGTCTAGAGGCCTAGGACACCGCCCTTTCACGGCGGCGACAGGGGTTCGACTCCCCTTGGGGACGCCATCTTAACCCCGGTTATGATTAGTAACCGGGGATCTCAATTTAAATCTCTTAAAATATACTCGCTATCTATTTCTGAGGTTACAAGCAGTTTTCTCAATTGTAGCGTATAACTGCAATATAACCTAAAGATATCAATGGGTTATAGTGTCATGACAAATCTTGACATGTCAGTATTTGGAGGCTATATTTCAAACATGCCTAATATCAAAATCAGCTCAAAAGTCGATGAAACGGCCTGGGAAGAACTCAAACAACTTGCCAACGAGTCTCATCAAAACATCTCGGGTGTGTTAACCGATGCGATACGTGATTATGTGCGTAAACGTCGTGTTCGCCCTGCAGTTATGCAGCATCTTGAAGATTCCATACGTGATAACGAAGAATTAGGTAATCTCCTTGCCAAATAACACGATCCAGTTTTTAACACTGGATGAGGTTCTTGCAATCCATGATAGATTGATTGATGCATTTGGTGGTGCGGAAGGGGTAAGAGACCTGGGTCTGCTTGAGAGTGCACTATATAGACCTCAAACCGGTTATTACGATGATATTATTCAAATGTCAGCGGCGCTGTTTGAATCTTTATTGATGAATCACCCTTTTGTGGATGGGAATAAACGAGCTGCGTTTTTTGTGACTGATATATTTCTTCGTATGAATGGGTGCAGGCTCAAGGTAGATTCTAGTGCGGCATATAGTTTTATAATTAACTTATTTGAGTCTAACTCTGTTCAGATGGATACTTTAGCTCTATGGATAAAAGAACATATCCAAAAACTGTAATTACAATGATTTACTACGAGGGTTAATACGAATTACCCTTGGGGACGCCAAATATAAAAGAAGACCCTTTATGGGTCTTTTTTTATGGTTGTCTGCTTTTCATTGGTCCTTGCGCGTTAGCATTTGGTTCAGCGCAAGTTTCTATTTAGATTTTGAGTTACCAAAAGCCCGCAGCAGATAAGCAACAATTTCATTTTTTTGTTGCGGCGTCAGTACATCACGCCAGGCCGGCATGGACGTATTGGGTAAGCCGTTATCGATTACATGTAAAATTTTATTTTTTTTGCCCTGGTTGATGATCGTTGACCGAGTCAGATCGCGCGCAGGTGGTTGCATAAAACTTCCAATCCAGTTGCGCCCGGTACCATCAGCGGCATGACAAAAGGCGCAGTTACTTTGAAATAACGCCTGTCCCTGTTTTTCTATCTTGCTTAACCCCTTTATAACAGGAAGTCGATCATGTAAAGCATAAGGTGAGGCTGCGGAAGTGATCTCGGGTTTCTTTTTGTAGGTGACGTCAATACCGGGGTTGCGTGGATAGGAAACGGGTTGTGGTTGCCAGACGGGCTCTTCCGTCGTAAGCGTATGATCATGGCAGCTGATACACGCGTTTAAAAATATATTTCGCCCGGTTTGTTGTTCTGGCGTTAGTTGATGCGTTGGTGTGTCAATACTGACATCGCCATTTACAAAGGCAAAGGCCGATTGATAACGCTCATGATTAGGCCAGCCGTTTTCGCTGGTGTGGTAATGATAGTCCGGTGGCGTTTCTGACATGAAAGTGCTGGCAATATAATGGATCACTGCTTCGATTTCTTTGCTATTCAGTACTGATGAGAAAGCGACCATGGCTGTTCCAGGTCGTCCATGGCGTATCGCCTTGCGCATTTTGTCAGCAGGCAGTGTTTCAGGCGTGTGTTGAGTAAAGTCACGAGGAGTGGGGGTCAGGTAAGCGGCAGCCAGTGTTTTTGCATTGCCGGCATAACCATGGCATTGATAACAATAATAGTCATAGACGGATTTTCCCTGCTGGATGGATGCCTGCTCAGCGCTGGCCAGCAGCGGTAGTCCTGCGCAACCAAGCAGGCCAATCAGAATTCTGTACAGGATGGCGACAGGCAATTTAATCAACATAGGAATACAATAACCAAACCAGATTTAATATGTTATCTTTATACCTTGCCAACGGGTAGTTTGTCATGATGTACACTGCCAGACCTGTACATTGGTGTAAATTCGTCGGGCAAATCATTGTTTGCAACAGTTGAGAAAGAATACACAAGCTGTAGTAGATCCATGAAGAACAATATATTCACTAACCTGACTGCACTCCTTATTATATGGTGTCTGCCACATATAACATTGGCTGGACCGGCAGAAGATACCGCGCGTGGAGATGAAGCCTACAATCGCCAGGATGTCGTGGATGCAATCCGTTGGTATGAAAAGGCGGCAAAAGCCGGTTATGCGCCAGCCCAGGCAAAACTGGGTTATATCTATGACAAGGCGGAAGAAAATAACAAGGCAGTGCACTGGTACCGGTTGTCCGCGAAGCAAGGCAACGCAAATGGGCAGTTCGGCCTGGCCCAGATGTATATTTCCGGTGAAGGCATCAAAAAAGATGACAAGCGTGCATTTGAGCTGCTGAACCAGTCCGCCAAACAAAATCATATCGAGTCAATAATTTTACTGGCAACCAGTTACGAACGAGGCTGGATGAGCCTTGAAAAAGATTTTTCCCAGGCTGTCAGCCTCTATCAAAAAGTAGCGCAGCTTGGGGATATTCGGGCCATGGGCCGTTTGCAGCGTGCCTATACAAAAGGTGAGTTGGGTTTGCCTGTTGATCCTGCGCAGGCCAGTTATTGGGAACAGCAAAGACAGGCGGTTATAAAACAGAAAGAAGCAAGCGAAAACGAACAGACCAGGTGATGCATAATGCAAAAGCAACAACATTCAAACCGATTATTTGTTCTGAAGCCAGCTTGCCTGGCAGGGCTATCCCTGTTATTGCTATTGATGACAGGAGCTGCTCGTTCTGCAGATCTTTTCAAGGGAAAAGAAGTCTTTTCTAATTATTGTGTAAGCTGCCATGGAGCTGATGGGGTTGCGGTACATCCGATGGCGCCAAATTTTCAGCGAGGGGAGAAACTGTTTGTCTCTGATTTGATCTTGCTTCAGAGTATAAGCAAGGGCAAAGGATCAATGCCTTCCTTTGGCGGTATTCTTTCCGATAGCCAAATCATGGATGTCATAGCCTACCTAAGAACGTTCTCACGATGAAAATCTACTACCAAACCTTTGCCTTCCTATTTATCAGTTTATTTTTAATGCCTGGTTGTGATCGCCAGCAACAGGCACCGGTTGAAAACAAGCAAGATGCAGCCTCAACAGAAAAAGTTGTAAGCAAAAGCCTGCGACATGTTGATAGTTTTGCTGTTGGCGAACAAGTTGTGGTGCGTTCACTGGCTATTGATCAGGCCAATAACAGCCTGTGGGTGGGCACGACTGTTGGCGTGCTGGAAATTGATCTTGCGGCAAAGCAACCAAAGAATATTTTCACACGTAAAGATGGTTTAGCTAACGAGTACGTATTTGCCATTGGTATCGACAGCCAGGGCTATAAATGGTTTGGGACGAATGCGGGCGGTACATCCCGTTACAAGGATGGCCAATGGAAAACCTATTTTCCCATGCATGGGTTAGCAGATTACTGGATCTATGCGTTTGCCGAGCAGAAAAACGGTAAATTCTGGATCGGTACCTGGGCCGGGGCCAATAGTGTAGATCTTGCTTCCATGAGTTTTACGACTTATGTGAAGGAATTGATCAATGAATGGGTTTATGGCATTGGTATCGATTCCAAAGACAGAATCTGGTTTGGTACTGAAGGTGGTATCAGTATGTTTGATGGCTCATCCTGGCAACACTGGACGCATGATGATGGCCTTGGTGCAGGTAACGTTGAAGACCTGCCACCCAGTAAGAATACTGGCCTCGGAACACGCTCACGTCATGATCTGAATGTGCTGGTCGACGGGGGCGAAAGTTATAATCCGAATTATGTCTTTTCAGTACTTGTAACATCTGACGACGTTGTCTGGGCTGGGACCTGGGGTGGTGGTGTTTCTGCGTTTGATGGACAAACCTGGAACAGTTTCACCCGGCGCGATGGTCTCGCTGGCAACATTGTATATAGTATTGCCCAGGATAAAACCGGTGCGCTGTGGTTTGGCACCAATCATGGCTTGAGTCGCTACGATGGCAAGAACTGGGAAAACTATGCAGCACAAGATGGTTTGTTGGGTAAGGATGTTTATGCCATTGCTGTGGGGTCAGATAACAGTATCTGGGTGGGCACCAAACGCGGTGTCAGCCAGTTTAGATATGAAACCGGGGTAGCAAAATAATGAAAAATCGCGCTGTAATCGTTGTTGTCATCATCGGTGTCGCGCTGGTGGTGGCGGCGTTTTACTTTGGTCGTTATCAAGGTATGCAAACGGCGACAAGCCCGAATATCGAACCAGACGCTAAAGAAGTCATGCACGATAACGTGCACAAGGGAATGCCGCAGGCTGAGCAATTGCGCAACAAGGACACGCATTTCACTCACTTTCGTGTCGGACAAAGAAATATCAAAAATATATTGCCGGATGGCGACATCATGTGGGTCGGAACCTCGGGCGGCGTGATTCGCTATGACACGCGCAATGACGCATATCGCCTGTTTGATAATACCAGTGGTCTGCTGGCAAAGGGCGTGTTTCACCTGAGTAAACTGGATGATCGGCTGGTAGTAGGTACCTACGGTGGTGGCATGTCTATCATGAAAGGCGATGCAGAAGGCTGGGACACCTATAACATTCCGCATGGCCTGGCTGACGCGTTTGTCTACGATGTCCTCAAGGCACGTAACGGTGATATCTGGATAGCGACCTGGTCAGGTGCAAATCGTGTACGCAATGGCAAGCTTGATGATCCTAAACAGTGGGATACTTACACGGTAGAGAATACCAAAGGCGGCTTGCCCAATGACTGGGTCTATGCACTTGCGCAGGGTGAAGGTGACACCATCTGGATGGCAACCGAAGGCGGGTTAGCACGCTATGTCGATGGAAAGTGGACCAAGTGGGGGCATCCTGATGGTCTGGGTGCAAAGTATGAACTGGTGCAGAGCCAGATTACATTTACTAACGATCCAGCAAATTATTCAAAACATCATGCCCGGCAAAAGGAAGAAATGGGCCTGCAACAAGTTAACGTGGCATATAACCCTAATTACATTATTTCACTGGTGGTCGACAAGAATAATGTTGTCTGGTGCGGTACCTGGGGTGGCGGGTTGGCGCGCTTCGATGGTAAACAGTGGAAGAACTATACGATGTCAGACGGTTTACCTGGCAACCATGTCTTTATGCTGTACGAGGATCCGCAAGGTCAGCTATGGATCGGTACAAACAATGGGTTGGCCCGCATGGATGGAGAGCAGTTCAAAAAGTACGATATGCATGACGGCCTGTATTCAAATACCGTATTTTCCATGGCCACCGCGCATGACGGAAGTTACTGGATCGGTAGTTATGGTGGTGTAGCGAAAATTCAGGGTTTAAAGTAACAACATTATTTTTCGGTACGAATAAATTCCTGAAAAACATATTCTGATACATCAGCAATTTGCTGTGCCGTGAGCACCTTGTCCCATGCGGGCATTTCCTTGCCTATCACACCGTTTTTTACCGCGTTATACAGCGCCGGCCGGTTGAACGTTTTCCTGACTTTGTCCGAGAGAAAGTTACGGGGCTTTGGAAATATAAAATAAGCGCGTGGGCCGTTACCTGCACCGCTCTCGCCATGACAGGTGACACAGTTAGCCAGGTAAAGTGCCTTGCCAGCAGCAAGATTTGGCTTTAAATCCCCGGGGTAAGGCATTTGCATGAACGATGCAGCGGTTTTATTTATTGGGTCAGGCAGTTTTTTACTCGCGGTTTGTTCTTGAGAGCGGGGTGAAAAGCTATGCAGAATATAATCCGCAACACTGGCGATATCTTCCTTGCTGTACTGTGATTTGAACGCCGGCATCGCAGTGCCCGGACGACCATTAGTGATCGAGTGAATCAGACGTTCCCTTGGGATACTGGCCAGCGTAAAGTTGCGTGGTGGGGGAGTGAGGTTACCTGAAGCCCATAATGAACCTGCACCGTTGTCACCATGACATACCGAGCATGCTTCGTTATAGACTTTTGCACCACGTGACGCTGTTTTCCCGCTGATACCAGTATCGCTGACCTGCATGAATGTCGTTCGAACATAATCAACGACTGCAGCTACTTGTTGTGTATTCAGCCTTGTTCCCCAGCCGGCCATGGCGGTACCTGCGCGTCCATGCGTGACAACATCAATCATGCTTTCACGCGACACTGTTTTGGCAAGCCCGGGCATGGTGAAATCGCGCGGTGGTGGAATCAGCCCCTGTCGGGCACGTGACTGGCCATCACCTTTGTCACCATGGCACACTGAACAATATTGGTGATAAATAGCTGCTGCATCAATTGTCTTGGCTGCCCATGTTTGCTGCAGCGGGAGTACACTCAGAATAAAAATAGCGAGATAGCCAGAGCCTGGTTTAAACAAGTTTTCGCAATTCATTTGTCGCCTTATAATCCGGTGTGCATTGCACGCTATACCAAAATTAGAATCAGTCCAGCAGTTGTTTTTGATTTGATGTTTCAATATCTTATGTAACATACTGCATGGCTGTATGGTAAAGGAGATTTTCAGGGTGTGCCATATTAATAAACTATTGTTCAATAGCTGTTTGCTGGTATGCCTTGCAGTGTTTCTGGTTGCCTGTGCTAGCACGACACAACAGACACTCGAGATTGAGCCACCCGTTTACCCGGGGCCGCCAGAAAAACCTCGCTTTATCTATGAAATGTCGCTGATCAACAGCTCGCAAGTTGTTGTTGAGGATGAAAAGACAAAATTACGCAGAATGCTGACCGGTGAAGCTGTGACCGGTAAATCATTTGCCAAACCATTTGATGTCTGTGCCTGTAATGGCAAGGTCTATGTCAGTGATACAGTGCGCCGCCTGGTCATGGTGTTTGATTTTCCCGGTGGTCGTTATTATGAAATCGGGGAAACGGAACCCGGCGCACTGACCAAGCCGCTTGGTATGACAACCGATGATGATTGTAACCTGTACGTGGTTGACGCTACCGCCAGCCGCGTGATCAAGTACGATCAGACCGGTCAGTTTGTTAGCGCATTTGGTGGAACAGGCAGTTTTGACCGCCTCTCGCATATTGCCGTCGACCCGGAAGGGACACGTCTTTTTGCGGTGGATACCGGCGGGGTCAGTTCAAAGCGGCATCATGTAAGGGTCTACGAGCTGCCTACCGGCAAACACCTGTACGATATAGGCTCCCGCGGGGACAAGGAGGGCCAGTTAAACCTGCCGCGTGACATTATCCTGACCCCGGATGGTCTTCTGTATGTAGTGGATGGCGGAAATTTCCGCGTACAGGTATACAAAAAGGACGGAACCTTCGTTAGGACTTTTGGACAGGTAGGCCGGCATTTTGGCCAGTTTAGCCGTCCAAAAGGTATCGCCACGGATAATAATGGTAATATTTATGTGTCGGACGCGGCATTTGGAAATTTCCAGATATTCAGCCCGGAAGGCCGGTTGCTGATGTATATCGGAAATCGTTCCAATATAAACGGTCCTGGCAAGTACCTGCTGCCAGCCGGGATCGATGTCGACGAAGACGGGCGGATTTATTTCGTTGGCCAGTTTTTCCGCAAGGTAGACATATTCAGGCCATTTGATTTGAAACCCGAACAGGGATATCTGGGGGTCCGGTTAACAAAGGGAAAAGCAGCACCACAAAATCAAAAATAATGTAACAGACTAGCAAAACAAGAGAGTTGATATGGCTAACGACCAATACAAAGAAAAAATACTCGGCGGCTACGATTTTTTTAAGACTTTATCACCAGAGCTGCAAAAGGAAGTTCACGCTGCAGCACATTATGTAAAACTCGAGAAAGGTCAGAATTTCTTTACCAAGGGAGATGATGTCAATGTCATCGCGCTGGTAGGCAAGGGGTCAGTTCGTGTTTACATATCCGGTGAGACCGGCCGCGAGGTCTCTCTCTATCGTGTTGAACCAGGTGGCAGCTGTCCGATTAACATATTAACGGCTATTTTTGATCGTCCCGCGCCGGCGAATGCGGTTGTGGAACAGGACATCGAGGCTGTGATTCTACCGTCCAATGATTTTAAAAACTGGGTCAATCAGGATGAGACAGTTCGTAGCTTTGTTTTTGATGCACTGATTCACCGTTTCGTGCGTGTCATGCACATTATCGAAGATCTGACCAGTCGCAGGCTGGATCAGCGGCTGTCGGAATTTTTGTTATCTCGTTTTTCAAAGATACAAGAGGAACCAAAGAAACTGAAGATAACTCATGAACAGATTGCGTCTGAGTTGGGCACCGCACGTGAAGTGGTCAGTCGATTGTTGAGTCAGCTGGAAAGCAGTGAGTCAGTCGAGCTGAAGCGGGGTGAAATTACATTACGCGATCCTAAGCATTTACAAAAAATGTGTAATGTGACTTGATTCCAGTACTGTGGCTAAGTGCATTTGATCTGGATCAATCGTATAGAACAAAACAACAATAAACGTGATTTAGTTACATAACAATACGTATCTGAACGTGACTAAGTTACATAACTATTATTAGATTCCATCTAATATCTGGCATGTGAATCGATCGAGTGGTGTTTGGGTGCGGCAGGAAATATACTGCCTCAAACAAAAACTGGCATATGCATGTGCGAGGGGAGTTCCATGAAAACACGAAAGCAGTTGACTTCAATTCAGTACGTAACGCGGTTTGGTCTTACGTTATTGTTTACCTGGTTTTTCCAGCAAAGCGCGTTCGCTGCAGTACAAAACAGTAAGCACGACCTGAGCGGTCAAACAGCCAACACCGATGCAGTATGTGTATTTTGTCATACACCACACGGTGCCAATGTTACGTTTGATGGAGCCCCTCTGTGGAACAAGGTGACCGATGCTACGGGTTTCTCGCGCTACTCAACCCTGAATACCAGTACCCTGGATGGAGCTGAGGCGCCGGTTGGCTCGGTATCGCTGGCCTGCCTGTCCTGCCATGATGGTACTCAGGCAATGGACGTGGTGGTCAATGTGCCTGGTACAGGTGGTCATAGTGCCACAGGTACGCAGATTGATGCTGCCAATATCGGCAACATGCCAGGCACCGGTCCCATTCCAAATCTAACCAAGGATCTTCGCGATGATCACCCTATCAGTATTCAATATGGTGGTGGTGGATGTAGCAACAACGATCCGGCGTGTACAAACATGGGTGATGCGGATTTCAACACACCTGACACCGCGGTAATTAATAACATTCAACAATGGTGGGTTGATACGGGTACTGCCGGACGGCAAAAAACGGACATTATCCTGTATACACGTGCAGATGAAATTACTACGGGTACGATAGAACCCTTCGTAGAATGCGGAAGCTGCCATGACCCACATAACGCTGAATCCGATCAGGTAGCAGGTCAGGTTCAGTTCCTACGGATCGATAATACCGGCAGTGCTATCTGCCTTGCGTGTCATAACAAATAATAGTGTTCTGTAAAGAGGGGAAGACAATAGTCTTCCCTTCGCAGTTTTACCCGGGCGTTTTATTAATTACGTGTAGAAGGTTAGTGAGTTGGATTGAGCTATGAATTTCTTTTACAAAATATTAGGTTGTTTGCCTGTATACAGTCCATTAATCCTGGTTGTTGCGCTATTTGCCTCTATCGTTTCGCCTGCTCATGCAACCACCAAAGAAAAAGAAGAACAAGTCCTTGCCGTTGTTGGTGATACGGTGATCACCATGCGTGATTACCATATTGCGCTGCGTGATGAAGCCCGACGACGCTTTTATCATGGCAAACCAGCTGAAGCCCAGGTGGCCGAATTCCGCAGGGAGATTGCCGACAAACTGGTTGACGAAGCGCTGGTAATTAACGAGGCAAAACGGCGTGGCCTAAAAGCAGATGAACAAGCAATTGAACAACAAATTAATACGTACAAGGCACGAGCCAGGTCAAGAAACGGAAAAATCGATGACAATAATCCTTTATGGCAGGCCCTGCATGAGCAGCTGGTTCGAAAAAACCTGGTGGAGCAACTGAAGCAAAGCGTGCTAAGTGACAGGCAAGTTTCGAGTGATGAGGTAAAGAAATATTATCAGGAACATCCGGATAAGTTTACCGAACCACAACAAATGAAAGTTTCTGTAATCCTGTTAAAAGTGCCACCTTCATCGCCGAGTACAGCATGGGAGGCAGCACGAGACGAAGCTCGCAGTCTAATCGAGCGAATAAATGCCGGGGAAAGTTTCGAGGAACTGGCAAAACTGCACTCCAGCGACCCCTCTGCCAAGAATGGCGGTAACATGGGGTATTTACATCATGGAATGCTTAGTCCTTCAGTACAGCAAGAGCTTGATAAGATGCAGGTGGGCACTCTTTCCGGGCCTGTTACTGTATTGGAAGGTATCGTGATCGTACGTCTGGCAGAAAGGGTTCCAGCCCGCTTAAACGAATTTGCCGATGTACAGGAAAGGGCGAAACTTCTCTACTACCGCGAACTTGGACAAAATGAGTGGGATAAACTGCTGACAAAACTGCGCACAAATACATCGATTAAACGCAGTGATCATTACCCGAAAACGAACAAGGCAGAACAGAGAATAAATTACTCGCCATTCCCAGGTCATAAACTGAGTATGATACGTGATGTTTTAGTTGCGGATATATTTGATTCTCAATATGGCGATGGTTATGCACAAGGCGCACCAGATTCGATTCTGTTGTCTAGCTCTGTGGCTTCTGTTACTGCTTCTGCCCACCATGAGCCAGGCGCAGGTACAGACTTCAGGCTATGTTGAGTATCAACAACGACATGAGAGTAACGAGGTCCAGGGCGATATCAATATGCGCAATACAACGCTTCGTATCAATGCAGCAACCTATTTATGGGAGCCCTGGATTGCCGTCATTGATGGAGGCCTAGGGCTTACTTACAATAGTCTCGATACTGAAACAGGTGACCAGGATGGTGAAATTATCACCGGTGAAGGTCGTCTGAGATTGTTTCCCCGCAGCCATTTTCCTTTCGAAGTATTTGCAGAATCACGCGATAGTCGTGTCGATGGCACGCTGGCGGGCAGTGATTTCACCTCAACACGCTATGGTTTTACACAACAATACATACCGGATGTTGGTACCCGGGTTAAATTGCGTTACCAGAATAACGAGCGAGAAGAACTACGCGAATTCAGCAACAGGCCTGATGACCTTAATACCAGCAACCAGGAACTGGTGGATTTAAGCCTGCGGCGAACAATTGGCAAGAACAGTTTTGATTTTGATTCGCATTGGGAAGAAACCCTGCGTGAGGAAACGAGCCTGGATGATAAACGTATATTGCACTTGTTACGCCATCGTTATCGACCCGATGTCAGCTTGTCAGTCGACAATGTGTTATCACAAACCAATACAGAAATAACGTCTAGCACCTCGACGACTCGTAACGAGCGCAGCCAGTTGATTTCGACTGCCTTCTGGAGACCAAGAACCCAACGTCCGTTAACAGTGACGGGAACAGCTTTATTTGTCGAATCAGAACAATTTATCGATAACAGCGCAAATGATAACAGCGCAAACTCATATGTGTTATCGGGTGGATTTAACTACCAATGGACACCCTCGTTAAGCCTGCGAGGCACTACCAGTATCAACCAGACAGAAACTGAAACGCTGGAGCAAAATAGCACGCTGGTGCGAGTGGGTGCCACATATAACGGGGACGTAATTAACCTCGGCTCAATGGACTATCGTTGGTCCGTGCTGGCCGATGTGGGTAATCGTACGGGGGTAGCAGATGCGAATGGCAACTCAGTGCAGGAATATTCGTTTGGTATAAATCACGGCGTCTCGCGCATTACCGCGCTGAACGGTGGCTCGCTGCAATTTAATCTTAGCCAGGATGCGACGGTGCTGAATACCAGTAATGACTTCGAAGAGCATATTCTGACCCATTCCGCATCGTTAGGATGGACGCATCGTGGACCAAATACTTCCACCATCATGCAAATATCGGCAAGTGACAGGCGGCGGGTAGATGGCGAGAAAAGTATATTTCAGATCATCAATCTGCAGGCGTCTCGTACCCGGCAGTTAAACAGGGTTTCATCCTGGTCCGGTAATTTGACCGTGCAGGCGACACGCACTTCAACTGAAATCCAAGACAATGACTGGCAGACCATCGCCAACATCGACCTTAATTACCAGCATCAGCGTGTGTTTGATATACCGAGGTTGCGGTTTATTTCAGAGTATCGATTTCTTAGCGAGCAATTTAACGAATTTAGTAATGGTATCAACAACGATATCCTGAAGGAGCGTGATACCCACTTCTGGAAAAACAGGCTCGAGTATTACATTGGCCGGCTGGAGTTGTCATTGCATGCAAATTTAACTGAGCGCGAAGGCATCCGTGACACGCTGATCATGTTTATGCTCAGAAGAAACTTTGGCGGCATGGGGCCGGTGGCTAACTAACTGGAAAACTAAGCAACATTAGGCTGAAAAACTGATGAATAAGCAAAAAAATCGACTTATAGATCATATTAAATATAGTGTGATGATCGCTGCATTGCTGGTGATAACGTTCGCGCCAACCGGTCAGGTTAAAGCAGAGTTTGGCGATGTGGTAATCAATA
This sequence comes from Proteobacteria bacterium UBA6492, assembly GCA_002436485.1. Taxonomy (GTDB): domain Bacteria; phylum Pseudomonadota; class Gammaproteobacteria; order UBA6429; family Thiohalophilaceae; genus UBA6492. The sequence goes on along the minus strand of DJMK01000138.1, from coordinate 14,610 downwards.
ACTATTCTGATAAGGCAGGTATGCCACCGGTCGTGTTTCCGCACTGGTTCCACCGTATCCGGTTCAGGTGCAAGGTCTGTCACGGTGATCTTGGGTTTGAGTTCAAGGCCGGCGGAAATGATATCAATATGGTAAAAATTATTGATGGCCAGTATTGCGGAGCCTGCCACAATGGTGAAATAGCCTGGTCGATTGAGAACTGCAATATATGTCATTCAGCGCCAGTCGGAACGCCAACACAGGTCCATGAAAGCACCTTGCAGAAACTGATCAAGCCCGATCAAAACAAGACTGAAGACAAAAAGTGATCGTCATGAAAAAGAATAATGCAATGACAGGCAGGCTCAAGATTCACCTGATGTTTGGATTGATTCTCGTTGTGAGTACCAGTGTGACAGGTGCGGATGACCCGAATACATTTAATCGTTTGATGGATCCACCCTCCAAGCGAAATCCGTCACCCATGACTGACGGCATACATGATCCTAACAATAATGGAACACAATTGTTGCAGCCACCCAAAGAGGCATTTCAACAGTTACCAAAAGGTAAATCGGGTAATTATATTGACTGGATGAAGGCGCTCCAGGACAAAAAGATCAATCCGCGGAATGACAGAGTAGATACAAAATCACAGCCGATCATCATGGACCTGAATATCGTCAGGGAAGTAAAGGGTTCGATGCCGGACGTAGTTTATCCCCATAAACAACATACCGAATGGCTGGATTGCGCCAATTGTCACCCGGCCATTTTTATACCTCAGAAAGGTGCGAACCAGATTAGTATGGCTTCAATTCTGCTGGGCGAGAAATGTGGTGTTTGTCATGGCAAGGTGGCATTCCCTGTTTCAGAATGTCGTCGTTGCCATTCAAAACCCAAGCCGACAAAAACAGCAAATAAAAAGAATAAGTCAGACAAACAGGCTAAATAATAATGCATGCATTTGTAAACAAGGGGGATAGGGTGTTGCCAGTCGCGGTGATGACTGTGGCAATGCTGGTGCTAACTGATATTGCATTGGCCCAGCAGCAAACAAGCAATACTCGAATTACTGACTATAACCGTATGCAACAGCAACAACCGACGGAAAGCTATGTCAGAAACAAGTTCCAGTTATTTGATCACCTGATCAAAAAATATGAAAGAGGTGTTGATACCACTGACGTAGGTTGGGAAGCAGAGAGCCCAGAGCTTCTTAAAAACGCCACCTTATCACGACAATTAGCTGACAAGTTGCTCAAGAAAGGAGACCTTGCGGGTGCGCAGGAACAGATCGATGAGGCATTAAGCAATATTACCAGGGTGTTGCGCTCACGACGCAGTAGCAAAAGCGAACAGGAACAGGCGCAAAAAAACTATGAGGAAGCCCATCGGCGTATCGATGGTTTTTATGATGCGCTAACCAATATTAGCAAGGAAAAGAACACCAAAATTCACGATTACATCAATCTCGAGCAATTTGAGCGATATCGTGCAGAGGCAGATCGGCTGGCAGCCGGTTCGGATTTAAAAAATGCACAGAACCAATTGCAGAAGGCAGCCTTAATGGTTGAACGTGCCCTGGCCCATATTCGCGCCAAGGAGACACTGGTCCACTCGCTTGAGTTTGCATCCGTCGAAGAAGAGTATCGATATGAAGCGGAAAGAAATCGTAGCCATGAAATGCTGGTGAAATTGATGATGGCACAGAACCAGCCATCCAAAGACGCCATAAAAATTTATAACAATATGCTTGATGAAAATAACAAAATGCGGGCAGAGGCAGACGAACTTATGCAGCGTAAGGATGTAGCGGGCGCCAAACAATTAATGGAAGAGGGAACCGACAAATTAATCAGGGCACTACGTATGGGCGGCATGTTTATCCCATGAGTTGTGCAATTTAATCAGGCAGGAAGGTAATTATGAATTCACGCAAAGCAATGCCCAGAACAGGATACGTTCCCGGCAAAATATTTCCGGTTCTCGTTGTGTTATGCATCCTGTTATTTAGTGCAGCAGTCGTTTTTGCTCAGGATAAAAGCAAATCCGTATTGCAACTGGAGTCGGTGCAAAAACTGGTTCTGCATTCATCAGCAGCACAACAATTAGATAAAAGTCATGTGCAAGAAGCCAGGGATCGCTATCAGGATGCCAGAAATATGCTGCAAAAAGGCGAGCAGGCAATGCAAAATGGTGACGATACTGAAGCACAACGCCAGCTGTCTGCCGCGATGAAAACATTTCTCGAGGCAGTCCGCTTGGCCGAGCAGAATACAGTTACTGGTCCGAAAAAAAACACAGACTATGAAAACAGGCTGCAGACCGTTAATGCATTGTTGAGTGCACATGAGCGTATCGCGAAAGAAAAACAGGATGGCACGGCAGCGGGTGAACTCCGAGATCTTGTTCAACCACAGCTAAACCGGGCAGATGCGCTTCGCAAAGCCGGTAAACTAGACGAAGCCCGCGATGAGCTGGACAAAGCCTATACCTTGTCGAAAAAAGCGATCGAAAGTATGCGTGGTGGTGACACGTTAGTCAGAACGCTGCATTTTGAAAACAAGGAACAAGAATACCATTATGAACTGGATCGCAATGACACTCATAAAATGTTGATCAGTGTGCTGTTGAAAGAGAAGCTTGAAAATAAAAGTATAAAAAACATGGTGGCGCCTTATCTGGATCGAGCTAGCAAGTTACGCGCTGATGCAGAGAAACTGGCTGAAGACGGTGAATATGCCAGAGCGGTCGAAGTGCTGGAATCATCTACCCAGGATCTGGTGCGCGCTATTCGCGGTGCTGGCATTTATATACCCGGGTAATTTATGAGGCGAGCAGTTAATTCAGTTTTACTTATTACTCTTATCACGGGTTTATCGTTCAGCTACATATCCATCGCGGAACAGCAACCTGTTCGAAAATGGAAACCTATAAAAGACGACGGCATTCATGATCCAGCCAGCAGTGCGATCGGTGTTCTTCAGAATCCAGCAGAAGCCTTGAGTGTGCTGCCACCTGATACAGCCGGTAACCAGGTAAACTGGGTCAAGGCATTGCGCGATGGTCATATCAAACCACGTACTCATTTGAACAAGCAGGGTAAATTAGAACGTCTGGACACAGATATAATTATGGAAGACACTTTAGAGATGCCAAATGTGCTGTTTCCGCACCGTGCGCATACAGAATGGATGGACTGTGCCAGCTGTCACGATCACATATTTAAATCAAAAGCAGGTGCTACACCGGTCAGTATGTTCGATATACTACAGGGGAAATATTGCGGTCGCTGTCACGGAGCGGTGTCATTCCCTCTAACAGAATGCGACCGTTGTCATAGTGTTGGCAAGAAGCGAAAGGCCAGCAAATAGTCTTGCTCGGTTGCTTGCATAACGTGTTAGGGGAGAAATTTTGTTCAGGTCGTCCCTTGGTAAAATATCGGGCTTTGTTGTATTCCTGGTACTGTGTTCTTCAGTCGCATACGGAGAATATGGTGACGTGGTGCTCAATAAACGTTCGGAAGCCGAGGGAGTACGTCCGGTAGTATTTCCGCACTGGTTTCATCGAATACGTTTTCGGTGCAAGGTGTGTCACACGGAACTTGGATTCGAGATGCGCGCCGGTGCCAACGACGTGACCATGCAACAAATTATTAACGGCGAATTCTGCGGTGCCTGTCATAATGGTGTGATCGCCTGGCCAACAGAAAACTGTGAACTGTGCCATTCCGGCAAGCCAGGTACCAAAAGCGGTATCTACGGCGGACATGAAACGCTTGGGCCGGGCAAATGGTAAAATACTTATTCACTGTTACCCTCATCCTTGTCACTGTTGCCTGCGGCACTTCGCCGGGAATGCCACCACAATCATGCATCAAGCCGGGCGACCTGGTCGTAGATGTATATGCCATAAATTACTTGCAAAGTGGGCAGACTGTTAATAATCCCCGTGCAGGTAGCGTTCCTTCTGTACTGCCACGCTATGTTCGTTTAATGCGACCAATACAGGTTGCCGCCAGGGACAATGATGTCTTTGTGCTGGATCCGACAAATGGTTATGTGTTCAGGATCAATATGGCCATGCAAAATTTTACACCGTTAGTAGCAGCACGCGGGCAGGGTCCGCGTGGCCTGTATGTGGATCATGCGAGGTTTCTATATATTGTCGATGATGGCAGGCGCCTGATTGATATCTACCGACCAGATGGTCAGCTGGAGCGCAGCCTGGGCCAAAATGCCGGTCTGGTTACGCCGATCGATGTATTGGCACCATCCAGGCTGGGTGAGATCGTAGTGGCAGACCAGGCCACCAACAGCTTGCTATTTTTTAACAGGCTGGGTGAGGTCACTCGGGTTATCGGTGACCAGGCCGATCGACGCAGTCCATTTCGCTCGGTGATAGCGCTGGCCGAAGGTCCGGCAGGTATCTATGTACTGGATAGCCGCGCGCGTGCTGTGCATATCATTTCGTTTACCGGGCAGGTTCGCGGCAGGGTAGCACTGCCAGATATACCAAATGCCGTATCACTGGCAATTGACAGGCGCGGGCGTATATTTATAGCTGATCAGCATAATAATGACGTATTTATGCTGGATGAAAAAGCCGGCAATTGGCTAACATTAAATATGGAGAAAGCCGGGTTTCGTGTACAACGTATTACGGATTTGTGGAGTGACGAAAATGATTTTTTATACGTTGTTGATAGTAGCGCTGCCACGGTTACTGCGCTTAGGGTTCCATCAACGTGTCCATAGTTAAAATAACAAGTCTGTATAAAGAATACATCCTGGTCTTTATGGGGCTATTGTTGTTATACGGATGCGCATCACCCCCTATGAAAATCGATTATTTTTCCGAACAGCAGGGCAAGGCACAAACTGTCTGGCCAGCGTTACCGGAAGTTCCACGCTATCGCTACGCGGGATTGTTGCTGGGTGAAACAAATTTTACCGTAGCAGAAAACACCGATTCCAATAGTGTTTCTAAATTTATGCAATGGCTAGTCGGGCTGGATGGTTCCGAACAGGATCCCAACCAGCTTGACAGACCACAAAGCGGTATCGTGCTTGATGGACGAATATACGTAACGGATATCGGGAAAAGAGCCATATTTGTATTCGATGAGCGAGAATCACGTTTGCATAGCTGGAACATGGCCGATCAGGATAATGAATTTATTGCCCCTGTTGGTATCGTGGCCGAAAGTACTGAACGCATATTGGTTGCCGATGCAGAGCTGGGTCGTATCGTGCGCCTGGACAGGAAAGGCAACCCGCTCGGCAGTTTTGGCCAGGGGCAACTAAAGCGCCCAACAGGACTGGCGCGTGATCCGGACAGCGGTCTGGTCTATGTGGCAGATACGGCCGCACATAACATCAAGGTTTTTACCCCGGATGGCAATTTACACCGCGTTATTGGCAAGCGTGGTATTGCAAAAGGTGAGTTTAACGGACCAACGCATATCACTTTTGCCAGGAAGACACTGGTCGTAAGTGATACCCTGAATGCTCGCGTGCAATTGCTCTCACCCACGGGTGAACCAATTAAAACGGTTGGCAGGCGAGGCCTGTATGTCGGAAACCTGACACGACCAAAAGGCGTGGCACTGGATGATGATGGCAACCTCTATATAATAGAAGGTTACTACGATCATCTGCTGGTATTTGATGACAAGGGCGAATTGCTGCTACCCATCGGTGGTACTGGTCTCGAAATAGGCCATTTCTTTTTGCCCGCAGGCATGTGGATCGATCAAAATAATAGAATATTTGTGGCTGATATGTTCAACAGTCGGGTTGTGATGTTCCAGTATCTGGGCCAGTAACGATGCGCCGCCAGATACAGTACATCATCATTGCATTCATACTGTCGCTGGGGCTGGTCATGCCTGGCGTGGCGCAGCGTACCTCCGATATCAGCAATACCAAACATAACCTGTCTACCAGCGGCCCTGGCACTACTGTTTCAACCACTGAATCCGAAATATGTGTTTTCTGCCATACACCGCATGGTGCCACTAATGCGCCAGGTGCGCCTTTATGGAATCGTCAGCTCTCAAATCAAACCTATACGACCTATACATCATCTTCGCTTGACGCCGAGATCATCGCGGGCCAACTCGATCAGCCGGCTGGCAGTTCCAAGTTATGTCTTTCCTGTCACGACGGCACTCTGGCGCTGGGAACGGTCAATGTCCTGCACGGTAACCAGAATGTCGACATACCCATGACTGGCACAGGCGCAGGTGGCGTGATGCACGAGGGAGTAAATTTAGAAAGTGGGTTTACCCGTAACCTGGGAACTGACCTCACTAATGATCACCCCATATCGTTGACCTATGACACGAACCTGGCCCAGCAGGACGGCGAATTATTTGATCCCGCCAACGCAGCTCACATTGAAGTGGGTGTTCCCGGGCTTCGACCACCTGTTCCATTGGAGGCAACCGGCACGGGTAATGCGCCACAGGTACAATGTGGTAGCTGTCATGATCCGCATGTGCGTGATCTCGATTTGACTGTCAATGCCAAGTTCCTGCGGCTTAACCGTTTCCAGGAAAGTAATCCGATTCCCGATCAGTTCAGTGACACCACTGATATCGTGTGTCTTGCCTGTCATAAGAAAGCGGGTTGGGCAACGTCCGCGCATGCCGACATAACCGTGGCCGATGAGCAATACACGGCGCAAGCCGCCAGCCTGCGTGATTTTCCTGCCAACCTGCCTGTTTGGAAAGCGGCGTGTTTGAATTGCCATGATGCACATACTGTCCATGGTGCCAAACGCCTGTTACGCGAAGGTACCGACAGTCTGTTATCACCCAAGATAGGTGGTAATCCCGCTATCGAGGAAACCTGTTACCAGTGCCATTCAGCCGTTCCGATCATCAGTAATACCGGCAACTCGGTGCCCAATATCCAGAGCGAGTTTTTATTACCAAGACGAATGCCTATCACGGCGCTGGATCAGGCCGCCGGTACCGAAGTGCATGATGTCACCAATGCGGACCTGCTGGAGCCAACTTCGTTGTTGGGCAAAGGTAGTCTTTTGAATCGCCATGCGGAATGCACGGATTGCCATAATCCGCATCGCGTGATGCGTAATTCGCTATTCAATGGCCTGGCCGATAGCACGCAGGGTTTTCACGCGCATGACCCGGATACATCACACACGAACATTGCTTCAGGTGTGCTGCGGGGCAGCTGGGGTGTGGAACCGGTCTATGGGGACACTGCTTTTCTAAGTTTGCCCACCAACTACCTGGTCAAGAGTGGTGATGGGGGCAACGGCGCCAGCATCGATGTAAATAGTACGCACGTGACACGCGAGTATCAAATCTGCCTGAAATGCCATTCGGATTTTGGTTACGATGATAACGGTGTGTATCCCATCGGCACTCGCCCGAACCTGGGCACTGCGGGCGGTGGAACGTGAAGTGGTACCAACAACTTACAACAATACACCAACCAGGCCATGGAGTTTCAGCCACCGCTGGTTGATCGTGGCGAACCCGGTGGTAACCACCGATCCTGGCACCCGGTGATTGATTCGACCGGTCGCACCACCGTGGAACGTGGCAACATGTCTACCGCGGCATTCATTGCACCCTGGAACAACGCGGTGGGCAGTCAAACAATGTACTGTTCGGATTGTCATGGTTCCAATACCGCGCCGAACAGCGTGGTACCGAGCGGCACGCGACCCTGGGGTCCGCATGGTTCGGAAAATAACTTTATACTGAAAGGGCAATGGAATGCCGCCACGGGCGGTGGTACACGTGATGTACCTGCAACGGATCCGAACAACGGCCTGTGTTTCAAGTGCCATGACTTTCGGACCTATGCAGATCGTAATGGTAATGGTAATGCCAGTGGTTTTAGCAGTGTTGATGATAATAACCTGCATGCTTTCCATGCTGACAGGATTGAAAGCATGCGTTGCAGCTGGTGTCACGTTGCGGTACCACATGGCTGGAAAAACAAGGCGCTGCTGGTAAACCTGAACGATGTTGGTGCCGAGGCCGGGCTGATCGGTTCAACAGAAATTTCAATCACACAGGATAATGATGTCTACAACCAGGGGCCTTATTACCTGAATGCCAAGCTCAAGGTGATCACCTTTGCCACCAGTGGTAACTGGATAGAAACGAATTGTGGTTCCACCAGCAACCAGGGCGGTACTGGCCGTGACTGGATGAGGAACGTATGTACAAATCCGCCATAACAACCTTGTTGCGCAGACTGGCCTCGTTGCGCTTGACGCTGATCGGCATGCTCTCACTGCTGGGCACGATTTTATTTACCTACGAACAGCCGAATCGCCTGGCGGAGTTGATCGTATATCCGCTGTCGCTACTGGCTATCAATTTGCTGGCAGCCTTGATCAGCAATGTGCGGTTTCGCTACCAACCATGGTTGATGATTTTTCATGTCTGTTTATTACTGGTTGTGGTGCTGGCAGGTACGGGATTGCTGCTGCGTTTTGAGGGACGCGTGGAAATTGCGGAAGGGCAGCATTTCAAGGATGCCACGGTGCACCCAGTAACACAGGGTGAATGGTATCAGTCAGCATTACAACAGGTTGATTTTATACAGGGTCCGATTGAAGTGGATTACCATTCTGAACTGCGTCGAGGCACAACCCGTAGTATTCTCCAACTACCTGGTATGGCTGTCACTAACGAACAATTAATACAAATCGGTGATAAGCAGACCTACCAGGCGGCTAATTATCGTTTCGCCACTACGCCCAATAAAGGTTATGCCGCGCGCCTTGCCTGGCAGGATGCGCGTACCAAGCAAACCATGCAGGGCTTTGTGCATTTTCCGTCTTTTCCAGCAAAAGACTGGAAACAGGAAATGCGTTGGCGTACCCCGCGAGGTGAGATCGTACAACTTACACTTAAACTTGATTCACCGGTAAAGCAGGATGCCAGCTGGACACTACGCAGTGCGGTCCCTGCCTACTTGCATATCAAGGGCGATGAACAGTCAGTCGAGCTGGCGCATGGCCAGGCGCTGAACATGCAAACAGGCACCTTGCGTTTTGAAGGGGTCGTGTTATGGATGGGCTACCAGGTCGATTACAATCCGCTACTGCCCTGGCTGTTTACCGCTGCACTGTGTGCTATTTTTGCGCTCGGCATGCATTTTCAAGCACGGTTCTGGGCAGGCGAGAAAGGCCACCAGCACTGGCAGGCTAAGGACGTATAACGCGTATGGCGATAGCATCCGAGTTTGAGCAGATATTTCATATTGCCGGTGTAGCCTGTTACATCGCCAGCGCCGTTGCTGCATGGTTTACCGGCTTTCGGCGTTTTAACAGTCTGCTGATCAACCTGGCATGGATAATGTTTCTATTGACCATCATTGTTCGCTGGGTAACGTTAGGGCAGGGGCCGTTCATGACCCTTTATGAAGTCTTGATCAGTAACCTGTTCAGCCTTGGACTAATTTTCAGTATTGCCTGTTATCTGAATAAATCCGTACAGCCGGCTGCCGCTGCCCTGTCATTTATTCTGTCCATACTGGGTATCTGGAGCCTGGCAACGTCTACTACGCCGGTTCCGTTACCGGCGACGTTTGAAAATAACTGGTTGTGGATACATGTGGCGGCAGGCAAGATATTTCTCGGAACCTGCCTGGTTGCGGTCGCGCTTTCACTGACCTGCCTGTTGCAGATGTATTTTATGCGATTGATGCCGGCACATTTGCGCATACCGGAAACCGCAGAAAATACTATCTGGCGTTATTTGAGTCTTGCCTTTATCGCCGATAGCGTAATGTTACTGGCCGGTGCCGTTTGGGCACATGATGCATGGGGGCGATACTGGGCATGGGACCCACTAGAGACCTGGTCGTTTATCACCTGGCTGGTACTTGCAATTGTTCTGCATCTACGCCTGACGTTTACGTTGCCGCGTTGGGTCTACTGGTCAATGATTAACGGTGTGTTTGTGCTTGCCTTCCTGACATTTTTTGGTGTTCCTTTCATTAGCCTGGCGCCACACAAGGGGGTCATGTGAAATCGTTAAAGGCTAAGCAGGTGACTGTCATCCTGCTCACCTTGCTGGTGATCGCAGTTATTGGTACCGGGATTGCATTCTTGCCTGATGACCTCGGCTATACCAGGACACAGGATTCACGTGCACAGGAGATCGATCTGCATTTCAAGCGCGGCATTGTTATGTTGCATGCGCGGCGCTACGAAGAAGCGGCAGTGTCCTATCATGCGGTCCTGAAGCTGGCACCTCGCTTGCCTGAAGCGCATGTCAATATGGGCTTTGCGCTGTTGGGGCTTGAGCGAACGGCTGCCGCTGCCAATTTCTTTATGACAGCAATTGACTTGCGTCCTCAACAGGCCAATGCTTACTACGGTCTGGCCATATCGTATGAACAGTTACAGGATGTCGAGGCTGCACGCGGCGCCATGCGCACCTTTATTCACCTGGCCGAAGCGGATAACCAGTATCTGCCAAAAGCCAGGGCCGCGCTCTGGGAATGGGAATCCAAGCATAATGCTCAAATAAAATAATCTGGTGAAACAACAAAAATAATTGTGTTCTCTATGTGACAATCTCACGGAACAAGCCAGGACCACCGACTATTATTACTCGTAACAACTAATATTGTTCCAACGATAGCTGGAGGATACATATATGTTATATATCGCATTCATGTTGTTGAGTCTGGTTGTTCTTGTCGCATTGTTCTACCACGTTAAAGCACGCTCACTTCAAAAACGCTGCGCGGAAAGCAGGAAGGCCTGGGTCAAGAGTCTGCGGCTAAATAAAATGCTTGAGCACCTGGGTGCCAGCCTGGATGCTTATGTCAAGCATGTACCCACGTTAGATATCGAACGCCACATTCAGCGCTGCCAGGGTTGTAAAAATCTCAGGCAATGTGATGCCTGTTTGCGAGACAGGCGTTACGTTAACGATATGCATTTCTGTCCGAATTACGATTCGCTGTTGCAATACGGACGTCGAATCGCGAAGTGATTGTAATGCGTTCCTGTTGATCAGGGTTTTTGTTTGTTCACGACGATCGTGATCGGCTCGTCGCTGCTCACGGCGATCTCGTTAACCTCACCGTAAAAATCACCGCTTTGGGCAATCGCATTGCCACTTTTTGATACCCGCGCACTCACGTTTACTTTTTCAAAGTTTGAAAGTTTCATCGCTGGCATCATGGCACTGGTATCGTCCAGTGTTACCGTCAGCGGCAGTTCGCTTGCCGTGTGGCGCGCGACCGCCAGTGGCATCGGCGGGCCATTCGGTGCCTTGGCAAAAACAAACACGGTATCACCCGGCGCAACCTTGTCACTGAGGCTGGAATCCAGTGATACCTTGATCTGGAGTGCCGCGCGACTGGCCGGTGTGACAGGCTGACTCTCGTTGCTGGCCATCGACTGTGCCGGCAGCCTGGCCTTGACCCGGCTAATCATCGTCTGCACCTGGGCCTGGGTTTGCGGTTCGTTATTGACGAAAGGCAGTATCTTTTGCCAATGTGCCAGCGCCAGTTCAAAATTTCCCTGTTGTTCAGCCGCCATACCAGCTAACCATAGCGCGGTGATGTTGGTTGGTTGTTGTTGCAGCGCTTTGTTAATCAGTTCGGCAGGTTGTCCCTGGAAATTGCCGCCACGTGACATGACCAGGGCGTCGGCGTAGCGCAGCATGAGCTCGGGGTCCCCGGGTGCAAGTTTATCGGCTTTTGCAAACGCCTGTGCCGCATCATCATATCTTTTCATGACCAGGTAGGTGCGACCCAGCATGTCCCATCCCCGGGCATCATCGGGTTGTGTTTTGAGTTTGGCGGCCAGTCGTTCGGCAAGCACGTCAAAAGACTGCATATCATGTTCATTGCTGGCCGGCGCCTGGCTGGCGCTTTTGATTGTTTCGATTGATGTCCCCAGTTGCATGTAGAGACTGATCGCGGCAAGTGGCACAACCAACGCGACAACCGCAGCTATGACTTTGGAACGGCCTGCAGAGAAACCAGCCGACTCACCGGTGACATCGTCAAGCAGTGTGCGCTGCAGTTCATTATAAGACTGTTGATAAACTTCCTGGCTGATTTTTCCGGCTTCATACTCGGCCTGTAGTTCTTTTAAATGCTCTTTAGCAATCAGGATGTTCTGTTCCTGCGCCGTCGTATTGTTTTCACTCGGTTTGCGCAGTAACGCTGGCAATATAAAAGCCAGCGACAGCAGCATGAGAATGCCGGCTAATACCCAGAACAGGATGGTTGATTCGTTCATTATTTGTTTTCGTCCTCTTGCATACCAAGCAATGCATTCGCTTGCTGTTGCTCATCTGTCGACAGCTTTGTTTCGGTTTTCCTGGTCTGGCGACGAAGATAAATAACCAGGTAGCCAATCCCGAAGATTAACAGTAGAAAAGGGCCGGCCCATAACATGGCTGTTCTTAGCTTGAAGGGCGGCCGGTACAGTACGAAGTCACCATAACGCATCACCATGAAGTCGATAATCTCCTGGTCACTGTTGCCAGCCTCGATCATCTTGTATACCTGGGCGCGCAGGTCCTGCGCCAGTTCCGCGTTGGAATCAGCCAGGTTCTGGTTCTGGCAAACCAGGCAACGTAATTCATCGATCAGTTTTTTATAGCGGGCCTCGTGCTGGGGATCGCTGAACTGGTTGATTTCAACCGCTGCTTGCGCGCAGGGTACAAATGTGAATAACGCTAATAAAAAAAGTATTCTTGCCATTATTCTGCCTGCAATTGTTTAATCAGCGGAATGATGCTGTCCTGTAACACTTCCTGGGTGACCGGACCAATTTGTTTGAAACGAATAATGCCTTTCTTATCGACCAGGAATGTCTCCGGTACACCGTATACACCCCAGTCGATACCAACTCGGCCATTGCTATCCATTACGCTGGTTTGGTAGGGATTGCCCAGGTGGTTCAGCCATTTCTGTGCATCAGAAGGCGCGTCCTTGTAATTGAGTCCGATAATCTCAACCAGCTTCAGACTGGCCAGATCATTTATTAATGGATGTTCGCTGCGGCAGGCCACGCACCAGGACGCCCAGACATTAAACAACCATACCTTGCCTAGCATTTGCTGCTGGTTGAAGCTTTGGTCAGGTGAACCAAGCACGGGCAGTTCAAAGGCAGGTGCAGGTTTGCCGATCAGTGGAGACGGAACCAGTCGCGGATCTTTTTGCAGGCCAACACTTAACAGGATCACCAGCAGAATAAAAACGACCAATGGAATAATATAACGTACCATCAGTGTGCTCCGGCCTGTGCCATGTTACTTTTCGCAGTTACTGATTTACGGGCAGTTAACAGGTAACGACGATCGGTTGCCGCGACCAGTCCACCCAGTGCCATTAACAGTGCACCCAGCCAGATCCAGCGTATAAAAGGTTTATGATACAGGCGAACAGTCCAGGCGCCCTGGTCATTGAGCTGGTCACCCAGTGCGACAAACAGGTCACGCGTCAGGCCGGCATCGATGGCAGCCTCGGTCATGGGGTTTTGTTGCACCAGGTATATACGTTTTTGCGGGTGTAACACGGCTACCTGTTCACCATCTTTGGTAACCGTCAGTGTGCCTTGTTGCGCACGGTAATTCGGTCCCATGACGCTACGCACACCATCAAAGCGAAACGTATAACCACCCAGTTCGTGTGACTGGTTTGGGGTCATGCGCAGATCTTTTTCAGTACTGTAAATGCTGGTCAACGTGATGCCAACGATAAACACACCGATACCGAAGTGCGCCAGGTGCATGCCATAAAAGCCGCGGGGTGTACTGAGTAATGCGCGGCCCACGGAAGGTTTACCCTTGATGCGTTGGTAAAAGGATTGAATGGTTGAGGTCATTACCCAGGTAGCCAGGATCATGCCGATGATCGCTGCAATGCTGTTCCAGGGCATGAACACCACGATATATGCAATACCGAACACGATGCTGATGATCATCGGAATGCGCAGGCGCTGAGTAAGTGATTTGAAATCATCCTGTTTCCAGCGTGCACTGGCCCCGTAGGCAACCAGGATTGCCAGCGGCGCAGTTAATATCACGAAGATCAGATCGAAGTAGGGCGGTCCAACGGAAATCTTGTCACCGGTTATGGCATCCAGTATCAACGGATACAAGGTACCTAACAAAATAAACGCGGCAACGACCACCAGGAAAACATTGTTGAGCAACAAGGCCGTTTCACGCGAGACCAGCTTGAACGTGCCACTGCTGCGTACCTGTGGCGCGCGCCATGCGTATAAAAACAACGATCCACCAATCACGATGGCAAGGAACACCAGGATATAGACACCGCGCGTGGGATCAGTGGCAAAGGCATGTACTGAGGTGAGTACGCCGGAACGCACCAGGAAGGTACCCAGCAAGCTCAGTGAAAAAGTAAAAATAGCCAGCAGCACGGTCCATGCCTTGAAGGTGCTACGTTTTTCGGCGACGGCCAGTGAATGCATCAGCGCGGTACCGACCAGCCATGGCATGAAAGACGCGTTTTCAACCGGGTCCCAGAACCACCAGCCGCCCCAGCCGAGTTGGTTATAGGCCCACCAGCTGCCCAGCGCGATACCGAGGGTCAGAAAGCTCCAGGCGACCGTGGTCCACGGACGAGACCAGCGCGCCCA
>DJMK01000013.1 GCA_002436485.1 Proteobacteria bacterium UBA6492 | reverse complement strand
CTGCAAGGCATTCAATCCTGCGTCCCGAAGTTTATCGACATCATCACGCTGACGGGCTGACGCAAATACCTGGTAACCGCGCTCATGTAATCCTTTGGCAACGCATAAACCGATACCGCTTGAACAACCTGTGATTAAAATACTTTTGTCGTACGACACGATATTTATTACTCCAAATAATCAGGCCAGTAATACAGCTATGATACCTGTTAGAAAGACACCATCAAATGTGCCGGCGCCGCCAATTGAAACTATGGGGGCACCGATGTCCTGGATGCTTCTTAAACGCAATACATCCGCGCCCAGGATGACACCAAGCGTACCCCCAATATAGGCCAGTGGTGCGCTTTGTTCAGGTGCCAGCAGGAGTGCGAGCAACGCGGCGATGATTGGCGGTATAAACACTGGCATGGCCACACCGAGCCCGGGAATAGGACGACTGATTACATAACTGGGAAGGGCAACCCCCAGCGTGACAAGAATAATTGGCACAAATGACAGTTGGTGCAGATTGTATAAATAGATACAGAAGAACAGTGGCATGATGGCACCACCGAGATTAATCGCGACTAGGATGCGGTTTCGTATCAGCTCGGGCTTACCCAGTAGCCATACAGGAATGACCTGCTGCTCGATCTTTTTGTGCGATGGAATCGAGAAAAGTGGAATATTTACAAAGCTGCTCATTAGACAAAAAAACAGAGCCAGCAATGCCAGCGGCAGCCTGATGCCCAATTTGTCCGCCGCGATATGTACCAGGCCAACCTGCACCAGGGTGAACAGGATCACTAGCAGCAGCAGAAATAGCAGAAACTGGAATGGTGAGTGGGACTGGCGCATCGAGTCGAATTTTTTACCGGTTCAGGTTATTTCGTTATTGTTCTATGCTGTACTATAAATGCATAACTGACAACAGGCAGGAGTTATGAGTAAACCGACCGAAGAAGAACTGAACAGGGCGTTGGAGGTGGCGGCCAAAATGCGCGAGTCCGGCAATGATCCTGATTATATTGCCAAGGTGCTTCTGAACCATCATTACCGGTTAGGTCTATTGGAAGCTGTTTACAAGGCAGTGGAGCATTATCTGCATAGCGGTCTTGCAGAGAGGGAACATGCGGTGTTGTTAAAGACACTGGATAAGCTACGCAAGGCAGAAGATAGAGACTCTGGCAGTGAACACACGGATATCGGGTTGTCTTGAAATTACCATGCCCTGACCATACCTGGTTAGTGGTCAGGGTTGCGAGTGAGGAACAGAGTAAAAATGCCAATCTACGAATACGAATGTAATCAATGTGGCCACACGTTGGAAAAGTTACAAAAAGTCGGTGAGGCACCGCTGAGTGATTGTCCTGCCTGTGGTAAAGCAGGGCTGGTAAAACTGGTGTCTGCGGCCGGGTTCCGCCTCAAGGGCGGAGGTTGGTACGAGACGGATTTCAAGACTGGAGACAAGAAAAACGTGGCAGCTGCCGACAAAGCCAAGCCCACAGCGGATAAAAAAGCGGATTCTAGCAAGAAAAAAACCGGCTAGTTGTCTGCATAACCGCCCAAATCCGCATCGCCGGCCACCGCCGGTGCTTGCAAGGACAGCAAGCAGGCCGTAACATGCCCGCCTTCGTTTTATCGTCGGATTTTCAGGCCCATGCGTACACATTATTGCGGTGAAGTGACCGCAGAACATATTGACCAGACTGTCACGGTATGTGGCTGGGTACATCGTCGCCGTGATCACGGCGGGGTCATTTTCATCGATTTACGCGATCGGGAAGGGCTGCTGCAGGTTGTCTACGACCCGGATCGGGCCGACGTGTTTGCTATAGCCGAGAGTGTACGTAACGAGTTTGTGTTGCAGGTCACCGGCAAGGTACGAAATCGTCCTGCAGGTACCGTTAATCCCAACTTGCGAACGGGTGAAATCGAGGTTCTGGGCCACGAACTGCAAATTCTGAATCGCTCAGAGACACCGCCCTACATGCTGGATGACGAAACGGTCTCGGAAGAGAACCGGCTAAAATACCGTTATTTCGATTTACGTCGTCCGGAGATGTTGGCGCGTTTGCAGCTACGTTCCACCGTGACGCGAATCATGCGCGAGTTTCTCGATAATAATGGCTTCATGGATATCGAAACGCCCATGCTTACCAAGGCTACCCCAGAAGGCGCGCGTGATTACCTGGTACCAAGCCGCACGCATGCCGGTACCTTTTTTGCTTTGCCCCAATCCCCGCAGATTTTCAAACAGCTATTGATGGTTGCCGGTCTGGACCGTTATTACCAGATCGTGCGTTGTTTCCGTGATGAAGACTTACGTGCTGACAGGCAGCCGGAATTCACCCAGCTGGATATCGAAACATCATTCCTCGATGAAGATCAGATCATGGGGTTTATGGAGCAAATGATCCGCGAACTGTTTAAGCGCACACTGGATGTTGAACTGCCCGATCCTTTCCCGCGTTTGCCCTACGATGATGCCATGCAGCGATTTGGCTCCGACAAACCCGACCTGCGTATCGACCTGGAATTGGTGGATATTGCCGATGTGCTCAAGGATGTCGAATTCAAGGTGTTCAGTGGACCCGCCAACGATCCCAAAGGGCGAGTTGCTGCACTACGATTGCCAGGTGGCTGTGAACTCACTCGCAAGGAAATTGACGACTATACCGCCTATGTTTCGATTTATGGCGCAAAAGGTCTGGCCTATATCAAGGTAAATGACATCACTGCTGGCCGGGATGGTCTGCAATCCCCCATTCTGAAATTTCTGCCAGATGAAGCCATCAGTGTCATCCTGGACCGCACTGCAGCGCAGGACGGTGACCTCATCTTCTTTGGCGCTGACAAGGCCAGCGTGGTTAACGAGTCACTTGGCGCGCTGCGCGTCAAGTTGGGTCACGATCGGGGCCATGTACAGGAAGGCTGGCAGCCTGTATGGGTCGTGGATTTTCCGATGTTCGAGTATGACGAGAACGAGAAACGCTATGTCTCATTACATCATCCCTTTACCTCACCACGGGAGTCGGATCTCGACAAGCTGGAATCTGACCCGGCCAACTGCTACTCACGAGCCTACGATATGGTCCTTAACGGTACAGAAATCGGTGGCGGTTCTATGCGTATTTACCGAGCCCATGTACAGGAAAAGGTGTTCAAGCAACTGGGCATCAGCGATGAGGAAGCCAGGGAAAAATTCGGCTTTTTGCTAGATGCCTTGCGTCTTGGCTGCCCACCCCATGGTGGCATTGCATTCGGCCTGGATCGGTTGGTGATGCTTATGAGCGGTGCACCGTCCATTCGTGACGTAATGGCATTTCCCAAGACACAGACCGCCAGCTGTCTACTCACCCAGGCGCCGTCAGAAGTTTCCGAGCGCCAGCTGCGCGAACTGCATATCAAGCTACGCAAACCAACCAAAGTGGCTGATTCTTAAGCAAACAGACGGCATGGTTGCCAGTCAGCCCTCATGCCCTCGACCAATCTGCCGATATAGTCTAAGGTCTTGATATTGTTATTTTTCGATAACAAAAGCTGATTTTTTGTGGAGTCATCAGGGAAGCCGACGCGTGCCCCTCGTTTTTAATAATAATCAAGCCAGGCGCACAGGGCAGGACATAAAGTGTTGAAAATACCTGGGTACTGGAAGACAGACTGGTTCATCGGGCTGGTCGTGGTGCTTTTTTTTCTGGTTTTGGGCGGCACGGACAACCTGCGCGGACCTGACTGGAAGGCCTACGACGTGGGTGTACATTTTTCCTCGTATCGACCCCCCAATCCCAATGTGCTGGTGATCGCGATCGACGATGCCGCGATTCAGCAAATGGGCAGTTGGCCCTGGCCGCGCGATATCCTGGGGCGTGTTACAGATATCATCTCCGCGGACAACCCTGCTGTCATCGGTTATGCGGTACCGTTTGATACTCGCCAGAGTTCTTCGGGCCTGCAGCATGTCGAAAAGCTCAAAAAGGCCCTCGACAATGGCAACTCCAGTCGATACCTGAAGCGGCTACTGCGGGATCTGGAACAGGGTCTGGATTCTGACTATGCCTTTGCACAGAGTTTGCAGCGAGCCGGTCCGGTTGTGCTGGCCACGCCGTATGACCTGTCCACCAAGGCGTACCCTGACGAAACACGCCAGGTAGCCGAGCACCTAGAACGCTTTACCGTGGGTGTGGCCAACCGGCCAGATCGCAAAAACTGGCTGTCCAGGCTGATACTGGATAATCCGGTTCCAGTTGCAGACAGCATGTATCCACCCATTGGTGAGCTGAGCCGTTACGTGACCGCCATTGGGCATCTGAATACCGGGCTTAACTGGCAGGAGCAGGCAAGGCGCGAGCCGCTACTCATTCAGTATGGAAAAGATTACATTCCTTCATTTTCACTGATGATGGTTGCCCGTTATCTGAGGCTGACCGCAAGCAATATCCAGGCAAAATTCGGTGATGCATTGCGTATCAATCGCGTGCCGATACAGTCAGACAGCAAATTCCGCGTCTATCCCTATTTTTACCGTGGCAAAAACAACAAGTCCCCGTTTAAGGTAATCTCGATTCTGGATGTGTTAAACAAGGGCCAGGCCGGCACGCGTGGCCTGTTTAACGATAAGGCGGTGATTATTGGATTTACTGCCAGGCAACAAACCGCCGAACTGGCCTCACCCATAGGCGTTGATATGGCACCGGCTGTTTTCACTGCGCATGTCGTTTCCAGTTTACTGAATGACGATCTGTATCGAGTACCAGACTGGGGTCGTTGGCTTGAACCATTACTGATTGCCATCGTTGGTCTGTACCTGATGTTCCTGTTACCCAGGCTTCGTTTTGCAACTGGCATTGCGTTCACCGTGGTGCTGGTACTACTGATTCTGAATGCACACTTCATCCTGATGATCGGCAAGGCCACCTGGGTGCCCATGATGCTTCCATTGATGGCGCTGATATTTGGCCATGTGTTTTTGAGCATCAAGCATATGCTTGCGCTAAGCGTTGGACGTATACAGAGCGAGCTGTCCAATGCCAACCTNNATCAAACAGTACCAGCACAATTATCGTGACATCATCAATCGAATTAACAGTGGCAAGGAAGCCTCGCATGCGTTTGCCCGCAATCCGAAGACAGCAGTTAACCTTGGCTCAACGCTTATACTGGAAAATTCGGGGTTGCAAAAACCGATGCTGGGCCGCTATCACATAGATCGCGAACTTGGGCGGGGTGCCATGGGGATGGTTTACCTGGGCAAGGATCCCAAGATTGGTCGGACCGTGGCAATCAAGACCATGGTGCTGGCGCAGGAGTTTGAAGGTGAGAAGCTTGAGGAGGTCAAGCAACGCTTTTTCCGTGAAGCCGAAACGGCAGGGCGGCTGAATCATCCTAATATCGTTACGATCTACGATGTGGGTGAGGATGAAGATCTGTCTTATATCGCGATGGATTATCTGAAGGGCAGTAACCTGCTTGCCTATTGCAAACCGGATAATCTGCTGCCGGCCGAAGAAGTGCTGCAGGTGCTGGTCAAGGTTGCCAATGCACTTGATTATGCGCATAACAACAATGTTGTACACCGTGATGTGAAACCGGCAAATATCATCTACGACCGGGACACCAGGGTGCTGAAAGTTACAGACTTTGGTGTCGCCTGTCTGACAGATTCTAGCAAGACGAAAACCGGTACAATACTTGGTAGCCCCTCATACATGTCACCTGAGCAGCTGGCTGGCATGAAGGTAGATGGTCGCTCGGATCTGTTCTCGCTCGGCGTTACTCTTTACCAGATGTTGACGGGTGAGCTGCCATTCATAGGTGAATCTCTGGC
>DJMK01000136.1 GCA_002436485.1 Proteobacteria bacterium UBA6492 | reverse complement strand
CCTTTCCCCTTGAGAAAAGGCTTAGGTCGACTAGATAGCGTCGTCACCTTCCTCGCCAGTTCTGATACGAATAACGCGCGCCACGTCACCAACGAATATCTTGCCATCGCCAATTTTACCGGTGCGCGCGGCATTGGTGATCGCCTCGATACAGCTATCAAGCTGATCATCTTTAACAACAATCTCGATTTTTACCTTGGGAAGAAAATCGATGACATATTCTGCACCGCGGTACAGCTCGGTATGTCCTTTTTGACGCCCAAAACCCTTTACCTCGATGGCGGTCATGCCCGTAATACCAATTTCCGACAAGGCTTCACGTACGTCATCCAGCTTGAATGGTTTTATGATGGCTTCAATCTTTTTCATTAATCTGCCCTTTGCTATTTTCTGTTCTGGTTATTCCGGGTCGAAATTGACCCCTAAGATATAGCCAAACTGCTGTTAACACCAGACCTGAACGTGGAATTTTTCAGCAGAAAACCCGTCTTAAGGCCGGTTAAGTGCTTTTTTGCGGTGATATGCCGAAGTAATCGGGTAGCGACGATCGCGGCTGAACGCACGGCGCGTAATGCGCACACCTGGTGGGGCTTGTCGGCGTTTGTATTCGGCTGTATCGACCATCATGATTATCCTGGACACAATTTGTTCATCAAAGCCCGCCGCCACGATGTCTGCCTGACTTTGATCCTGCTCGACATAGCGATGAAGTATGGCATCCAGCGTATCGTAATCAGGCAAACTGTCGACATCTTTTTGATCCGGCGCCAGCTCCGCGGACGGTGGACGATCGATCACCCGCTGTGGAATGACCTGACCCTGCGTATTACGCCACGCAGCTAGCCGGTAGACCAGGGTCTTCGGCACATCTTTTAATACATCAAACGCGCCCGCCATGTCACCGTACAGTGTGGAATAGCCCACTGCCATTTCGCTCTTGTTACCCGTGGTCAGGACCATTTTGCGTTTCTTGTTGGAGATGGCCATCAGGATCAGACCACGACAACGTGCCTGGATATTTTCCTCGGTGGTATCTACTGGCCGACCTTCAAAGGCATCCTTGAGCATATCAAGAAACGCGTTGAAAGCCGGTTCGATAGAAATGATGTGATAAGGCACCTGCAGTGATTCGCATTCAGCAACGGCATCTTCAACACTCATATCAGCCGTGTAACGTGAAGGCATCAACACTGCTTCGAGTTCGGCAGAGCCTATCGCATCCGCAGCAATAGCCAGTGTTAGCGCCGAATCAATACCACCAGACAAACCGACCACCGCGCCATCAAAACCATTTTTGTGTACATAATCACGCACACCCAGCACCAGCGCACCATAGACACTCTGTTCTTCCTGCAGAGCGTGAGCGCAGCTTTGTTGTGTAATCTCCGGTTCTCCTTCCTGCTCGCCAATTTCAACGAGATAGAGGTCATCTGCAAAGGCTGGCGCCTGGAAAACACAACTGCCATGTTTGTCCATTACAAACGATTCACCATCAAACACCAACTCGTCCTGTCCACCAACCAGATTGAGATAGGCAAAGGGTACCGCATGGCTTAACACATGCTGCCTGACCACATCATGGCGTTCCCTGTCCTTGCCTGTATGGTAGGGAGACGCGTTTATATTAAGTATCATCTTTGCACCGGCTGTGACCGCTTTTTCCACCGGTTGCGCTTCCCAGATATCTTCACAGATGGTCAGACCCATGGGGATGCCGGCCACGTCGATGACACAACTTTCATTGCCGGCAACAAAATAGCGCTTTTCATCAAATACACTGTAATTGGGTAATGCCTGTTTGTGGTATTCAGCGATAATCTTGCCCTGTTGTATCACGATTGCCGCGTTGTAAATACCTGAGGAAGATTGTATGGGGACACCGAGCACCACCAGCATGTCATCCACCTGCTTCTGAATTAGTTCCACGGCCTTGTCACAACGCTGATAGAAATCCGGACGTAATAACAGGTCTTCAGGCGGATAACCTACCAATGCCAGCTCGGGAAAAAGCACGATATCGGCGTTATACTGTTGTTTTGCTTTTTTGCAGGCGTTAATGATAATCGAGGCATTGCCTTCGATATCACCGACCATAAAGTTCAGCTGCGCAAGTACGAGGCGAATCTTTTTCAATTGTGTTAACTCATTGCCGCAAGAATCTTGTCACCCAATTGTGCCGGTGACTCACACATGGCTACCCCGGCCTGCCTGAGTGCGGTAATCTTGCCTTTGGCAGTACCTTTCCCGCCAGTAATGATAGCACCTGCATGTCCCATTCTTTTACCGGCGGGTGCAGTAACACCGGCAATGTAAGCTGCAACTGGTTTACTGACATGTGTCCTGATGTACTCGGCGGCTTCCTCTTCGGCGCTGCCACCGATCTCGCCAACCATGATAATCCCTTGCGTTTGAGGATCCTGCTCAAACAGTTGCAGGCAATCGATGAAATCAAGGCCATGCACGGGATCGCCACCTATACCGATGCAGGTGCTCTGACCCAGTCCATTTTGTGTTGTTTGATAAACAGCCTCGTAAGTGAGTGTGCCGGAGCGCGGCACAATACCTATCTTGCCTGCTTTATGTATGCTGCCAGGCATAATACCAACCTTGCATTCGCCAGGCGTGATAATGCCAGGACAATTGGGGCCGATCAGGCGAACATTACTGTCTTGTAACGCCGCTTTGACTCGTAACATATCGAGCACTGGAATACCTTCGGTGATACAGACGATCACTTCAATGCCTGCATCAGCAGCTTCCAGTATGGCATCCGCGGCAAAACCGGCAGGCACATAAATCATCGAAGCATTTGCACCGGTCTCCTGCACCGCATTCTTAACCGTGTTAAACACCGGGCGATCCAGGTGTGTTTGCCCGCCTTTACCTGGTGTTACACCACCAACAAACTGCGTGCCATAGGCGATAGATTGTTCCGAATGAAACGTACCCTGTTTGCCAGTGAAGCCCTGACAAATAACTTTCGTGTCCCTGTTCACCAACACCGACATTTATATTTTACCTCGTGCTGCACTTACCGCTTTTTGCGCAGCGTCATCCAGATTTGCAGCCGCAATAATGTCCATATTGCTATTAGCCAGTAGTTTGCGTCCCTGCTCAGCATTGGTACCTTCGAGGCGTACCACGACCGGTATGGCAACCTCGACTTCCTGAACCGCCTTGATGATACCCTCGGCGATCAGATCGCAACGTACTATGCCACCAAAGATGTTTACCAGGATCGCTTTTACCTTGGAGTCGGAAAGAATAATTTTGAACGCCTCGGCAACCCGCTCCGCAGTGGTACCCCCTCCCACGTCCAGGAAGTTGGCCGGCTCTGCACCATGCAACTTGATGATATCCATGGTTGCCATGGCCAGACCTGCCCCGTTGACCATGCAGGCAATATCTCCATCGAGGCTTACATAGTTAAGGCCATGTTCGTGCGCCTCGGCTTCACGTGCGTCCTCCTGGCTCTTGTCACGCATCTCGAGAATATCCGGGTGGCGGTACAATGCGTTGTCATCAAAGTTGATTTTGGCATCAATGGCTAACAAGCCGGTCGGTGTAACAACCAGCGGATTGATCTCGACCAGGCTGGCATCCTTGTCCATGAACAACCGATAAAGGCCTTGCAGGATAGGCCCTAACGCCTTGCCGTGTTCCGCTAGTGACAGCGCGAACATCACCTGCCTGAC
>DJMK01000053.1:161-4286 GCA_002436485.1 Proteobacteria bacterium UBA6492 | reverse complement strand
GCAGGAATATTTTCCGGAAGTGTCTGTAGGTGCGATTTGGCTCCACGCAGGTAATGGGGTATTGCCTGCAAACGTTTTTGCAAGGCGGTGCCCCTGTTCTTAACCGGCCGTATCGTCAACTGGTAGATAGCATTGACTGGTAAAAACCTGCCAGGTTCTTTCAGGCGCCAGTCGGTTTCGATCAAACGATGACTTTCCAGGATTGCCTGGCCCTGCATAATTTTCAGATCAATGATCTGATCTTCAGTCAACTGGCCGGTATCACTTTCATCTATCGCATCGAGAAGTTTTTCATGCAGAGCAATCTCGGCACCGACATCATCGTCATCATAAGGAGCCAGCAGATGTGCATAACCATCAACACCGAATTCGACAGCCACTTCCGGATGAAAACGAAACCAGGCACGATAGTAACTGTTGATAAGGTCTGTATATGTCGGCATGTCCAGGCTCATAAAAATNNGTCTTGCCCAGCATGATCGAGGCAGAACAATATTTCTCCGCGGAGAGTTCCACGGCACGTTTGACCTGCTTTTCATTGAGTTCTCTGCCTTTGACAATGAAGTGAACATGAATTTCAGTAAACACCTTTGGCACCGCGTCAGCGCGCGTGGCCTGCATCTCGACAACCACATCAACTATATCCTGTCGCGCCTTGTTAAGAATCATCACAACGTCAAAAGCAGTACATCCACCCATACCCATGAGCAACATTTCCATGGGCCTGACACCGAGATTTCGGCCACCAAACTCCGGCGAGCCATCCATCACAATGGCATGACCACTTTCCGATTCGGCGACAAAACTGGCAGCTTCAATCCACTTCACGCGCGCTTTCATTAATTACAACCTCGTGGTTTAACGTTAAAAAATAAAGGGTTAGGTGATTCTAACTAATCTTATATTTGAACAATCTGTACCCAGGCCCATCGGTTGCGACGCGACAAGCAACTTTTTTTCAGGTGACAACGTTCTCATTTTTACTACCATTTATAGGATACCCTTGCGCCAACCTAAAAGCACTGGTATACCTAACAAAATCAAAGGATGTCTCAATGACATTGACGCAAAGGAAAACTATGTCAATCACCGCACCCCAGAAAACCGGTATCGAATCACTGGATCGCTTCCTGGAACACTGCCACCGTCGCCACTACCCTGCCAAAAGTGTCATTATTTACGCGGGCGACAAGCCGGATGTACTCTATTACATCATCGATGGCTCGGTCTCGGTGCTCATCGAGGACGAAGACGGACACGAAATTGTGCTGGCCTACCTGAACAAGGGTGATTTCTTCGGAGAAATGGGGCTGTTTAGTGACGACCCAAACCGCAGTGCCTGGGTACGCACACGCACACCCTGCGAAGTTGCCGAAATCAGTTACAACAAGTTTCGCCAGCTTTACCAGGAACACCCGGACATCATGTATGCCATGGCATCACAAATGGCATCGCGTTTACGTAACACCAGCCGTAAGGTATCTGACCTTGCCTTCATGGATGTGACTGGTCGTGTTGCACGTACCTTGCTGGACCTGTGTAAACAACCCGATGCCATGACTCACCCGGACGGTATGCAAATCCGAATCACGCGCCAGGAAATTGGCCGTATTGTTGGTTGCTCGCGTGAAATGGTCGGGCGTGTGCTCAAGGCCATGGAAGAACAGGAACTCATTTCCGTCAAGGGTAAAACAATCGTGGTGTTTGGTACCCGCTAACGAAACTTTTGTTTCGTTTATCCGAACAAGGCTGCCAGCTTTTCGCCTGGATCAGCGGCCACCATAAACGCCTCACCCACCAGGAAGGCATTCACATTGTGTTCCCGCATCAGCGCCACATGTTCTGGTGTATGTATTCCGCTTTCCGTCACGACTAACCGATCCTGCGGTATTTTATCCAACATCGCTAACGTGGTATTCAAGCTTGTTTCAAAGGTGCGTAAGTCACGGTTGTTAATGCCAATCAGTTTGTTTGGCAAACTGAGTGCACGTTCAAGCTCGAATTCATCGTGCACCTCAACCAGCACATCCATACCAAGTGCATGCGCCAGTGCATTCAATTCTTTCAAACTGTCGTCTTCCA
Organism: Proteobacteria bacterium UBA6492; assembly: GCA_002436485.1. Lineage (GTDB taxonomy): Bacteria > Pseudomonadota > Gammaproteobacteria > UBA6429 > Thiohalophilaceae > UBA6492. Next base: position 2,204 of record DJMK01000053.1, on the reverse strand, counting down.
GGCAGGCAACGATTAACAGGATACAATCAGCATTAATGGCTCGGGCTTCATAAACCTGGTATGGGTCAACAATAAAATCCTTGCGAATCACCGGCAGATCACAGGCGGCACGTGCTTCTTGCAAATAACTGTCTGCACCCTGAAAAAAATCGATGTCCGTCAGGACCGATAAACAGGCAGCACCTGCAGCGGCATAGGATTGCGCAATTTCCGCAGGCCGAAAGTCCGGACGCATAACGCCTTTACTGGGAGATGCTTTTTTGATCTCCGCGATCACGGCTGGCAGTTGATGAGCAATCTTGGTTTCCAGCGCCTCGACAAAACCACGCGGTGGATTGGCCTGCTCACTTTTTGCTTTTATCGCTGACAAAGACGTGCTCGACAACCGCTCACGAATTTCCTCGTGCTTACGTTGTACAATCTTTTTGAGAATGTCAGGTGTATCGACCATCTACTAGAAACTGTTGGAAACACTGGCGAGCTGGTTGAGCTTTTCCAGCGCGGCACCGGAATCGATCACCTGTGCAGCTTTTTCTATACCTTGCTTATGCGATTCAGCAAGCCCGGCGCAATAAATAGCTGCACCCGCGTTTAATAATACAATATCGCGCGCCGGTCCCGTGTGGCCTTCAAACACCAGTTTGATCATGGCCAGTGACTGTTCGGCACTGTCCACCACCAGTTCCTTGATATCATGGCGCACCATGTCAAAGTCCTCTGGTTGAATGGTGTAAGTCGTGATAGCGCCAGCTTTCAGCTCGGCAACTTTTGTTCCGGCGCCAACACTGATTTCATCCATACCATCATCTGAGTGCACTACCATCACATGGTTGCTGCCTAGTTTGTTCAGCACCTGTGCCAATGGTTCAACCAGTTCAGCATCAAACACCCCGAGTAACTGGTTGGGCGCACCGGCCGGATTGGTCAATGGTCCCAGGACATTAAAGATTGTACGCACCGCCATCTCCTTGCGTGGACCAATGGCATGTTTCATGGCGCTGTGGTGTAACGGCGCAAACATAAAGCCAACACCAACCTGCTCGATACAATGCGCAACCTGCTCGGGCGTCAGGTTGAGATTTACGCCAGCTGCCTCGAGCAAATCAGCACTACCTGAACTGCTGGTGACTGAACGATTGCCGTGTTTGGCAACCTTGCCACCTGCCGCGGCAACCACGAAGCAACAGGCGGTTGATATATTGAAGGTATGCAGGCTGTCACCGCCGGTGCCAACAATATCAACGACATGATCACCGGATACCTTGACGCCACTGGCCAGCTCACGCATCACCCTGGCTGCAGCGGCAATCTCATCAATGCTTTCGCCTTTCATGCGCAGCCCAACCAGGAAGCCGCCGATTTGTGCAGACGTGGCTTCGCCCGTCATGATGGTTTTCATCACCGTGGTCATGTCTTCACTGGAAAGATCCTTACCTTCAATCACGGTACGTATGGCCGTCTGCATATCCATGATGATTCTCCCGCGTTTGGTTATTTATACGTTTCCAGAAAATTGCGTAACAGATCATGTCCAACCGTGGTCAGGATGGACTCGGGATGAAATTGCATCCCTTCAATCGCCAGTTCCCGGTGTTTGACACCCATGATCTCGTCGATCTCACCCTGGTCATTCTGTGTCCATGCCGTTATTTCCAGAGACTCGGGTATAGAAGTCTTTTCAATGACCAACGAATGATAACGGGTTGCCTCGAACGGATTGGTAATGTTTTTAAACACGCCCTTATCATTATGATGAATCATGGATGTCTTGCCATGCATGATCGCATTGGCATGTACAATCTTGCCACCAAATGCCTGGCCAATACTCTGATGACCCAGGCATACACCAAGAATTGGCTTCTTGCCCGCAAAGTGCTTTATCGTTTCAATCGAGATACCTGCCTCGTTGGGTGTGCATGGCCCCGGTGATATCACGATGTATTGCGGATCCAGTTTTTCTATCTCGGTCACCGATATACGATCATTACGGAACACCTGCACCTCGACACCGAGTTCACCGAAATACTGCACCAGGTTGTAGGT
>DJMK01000053.1:0-127 GCA_002436485.1 Proteobacteria bacterium UBA6492 | reverse complement strand
GATTTCCATGGCGCGAATCTTTGGTGCACCCGAGACAGTACCAGCCGGAAACGTCGCGCGCAGCACATCAATTGCATTCATACCAGGTTGAATATCACCTACTACGTTGGAGACGATATGCATGACA
>DJMK01000125.1 GCA_002436485.1 Proteobacteria bacterium UBA6492 | reverse complement strand
CTCGTCTCGCAGAGCACGCAGGGCAGTTCCGTCATCCAGGCCTACATGGAACTCGATTACGACCCGAACGCCGCCGTCGCCGAGATCCAGGCCAAGGTGGCCAGTAAGCGTGGCGAACTACCGGCCGAGGCAGAAGACCCGGTGATTGAATCCACCACGGGTGATCGAACCGCGTTGATGTACCTCGCCTTTTATAGCGATACGGTGCCGCGCCCACAAATCAGTGATTACGTGTTGCGGGTTGCGCAGCCCCAGTTACAGGCCTTACCTGGTGTGGCCAAGGCACGCCTGTTTGCTGCGCAGTTCGCCATGCGTATCTGGCTGGATCCGAAGCGCATGGCAGCGCTGGGTGTCACTGGCGAGGATGTGGTGGATGTGTTACGCAGCAACAACTACCAGGCGAGTGTCGGCGCTACCAAGGACAAGTATGTCTCAATCAACCTGACAGCAACCACGGATGTTAATACAAAGGAACATTTTGAACGGCTGGTAGTACGCAGTAGCAACGGTACGATTGTTCGACTACAGGACATTGCGACTACTGAGCTCGGTGCAGACAACTATGACTTCACTACATGGTACAAGGGTGTGCCATCAGTTTTTATTGGAATTGAACCGTCACCTGGCGCTAACCCGATTACAGTGGCTGATAGTGTTAATGAGCTAATTCCGAAACTGGCCAGCAACATGCCGTCGGAAATGCAGGTCAAGGTGCCTTACGATGCGAGCCAGTTTATCAAGTCCTCCATCAAGGAAGTGTACAAGACACTGGCCGAAGCGGTGGTGATTGTATTGCTGGTTATCTTTTTGACGCTCGGCTCGATGCGTGCTGCGATCATTCCAGCCGTGGCCGTACCGCTGTCGCTGATCGGTGCGGCCTTTTTCATGTACCTGATGGGTTATTCTTTTAACTTGCTAACCCTTCTGTCGATGATCCTGGCCATCGGGCTGGTTGTGGATGATGCCATCGTAGTAGTGGAAAATGTGCATCGGCATATCGAACGTGGCGAGTCACGTTTGCAGGCAGCGCTGGTCGGCGCCCGTGAACTGGCAGTACCCATCATAGCCATGACCACGACCTTGCTGGCGGTGTATACGCCGTTTATTTTTATGGGTGGCTTTGATGGTGCACTGGCGATCGAGTTTGCCTTTACCCTGACGGCTGCAGTATTGATATCGGGCGTGGTGGCGCTGACACTGTCACCCATGCTTTCCTCGCGCGTGTTGCGTGCACATGGTGGTGAAAGCAATTTTGAAATGAGCGTTGAAAGAATCTTTAGCTGGCTCGCTGACAAGTACCAGTCCAGTTTACATAAAGTGAATCATTTCTATGGTGCCGCGATAGTTGCTGGTGTCCTTATCTTGGGAACCAACTTCCTGATGTATAAATTCAGCCAGGAAGAGTTGGCACCCGACGAAGACCAGGGCATTCTTTTCTTTTTTGCGTTCGGTCCGCAGACGGCCACGCTGGATTACCTCGAAGAATATGGCAACCAGATCCAGGGTATTTTTGAGACCTTTCCTGAATACAACGACAGTTTTTACCTGTTGGGACGTACTGCCGGACAAATTTTTGGTGGTTTTAAAATGAAACCGGCTGACGAGCGAGAGCGTACGCAGTCCGAGGTGGAGGGCCCATTAAACGGTGCACTTAGCCAGGTTGCCGGCTTATTTATTGGAACCGCACCACGACCGAGTGTCCCGACCCCTAGTCGTGGTCTGCCGGTACAGTTTGTTATTACCACAGAAAAAAGTTACGAGGAACTGGTGGATATTGCCAACCAGTTGCTGGGTCAGGCCATGGGCAGCGGCAATTTCATGTTCCTGAAAAAGTCCATTGATATCGATCTGCCAACCATTAGCGTAGAGATTGATCGTGACCGCGCCGGTGACATGGGTGTCAGCATGGCCAGCATTGCTCGTAATCTGGGTACTTTGCTTGGTGGCGGTTATGTGAACCGGTTTTCCATGGAAGGACGTAGCTACAAGGTGATTCCGTTGGTACAGCGCGATTATCGTCGTACGGCCGAGATGTTGAATGATTATTACGTACGTAGTGCCAGTGGTGAGTTGGTGCCGTTATCGACCCTGGTGACCCTCAAAGAAACCGTTGAGCCTAACGAACGGACCCAGCTTAACCAGCTAAACTCTTTAACCTTGCAGGGGAGGACTGCACCGGGCGTGGCCATGGGTGATGCCCTGACGGCACTGACTGAACTTGCAGAACAAACTCTGCCGAAGGGCTATGACTATGATTACCTCGGTGATTCACGCACCGAAATGAAAGGCACATCCAACTTTGGTTTATTGCTATTTTTTGCCGTGTTGATCATTTACCTGGTGCTGGCTGCCCAGTTTGAGAGCTGGCGCGACCCGGTGATTATTCTTGTCTCGGTACCTATTGCGACAGCGGCATCCTTGTTGTTCATCATGTTTGGTTTTGAAGGCCTGTCATTAAATCTGTATACCAAGGTAGGCCTGATCACGCTTATTGGTGTGGTGGCCAAGAACGGTATTCTAATTGTTGAGTTTGCCAACAAGCTACAGATCAATGAAGGTTTATCCAGGCGCGCAGCGGTCGAAAAAGCCGCCGCAATACGTTTGCGTCCGATTTTCATGACCTCGATTGCGCTGGTGGTTGCCATGATCCCATTGATATTTGCTAGCGGTGCCGGTGCCGCCAGCCGGTTCCATATCGGTATGACGATTGCTACAGGGCTTGGTATCGGTACTTTCTTCACCTTGTATATTTTGCCGGCGTTTTATATTTTACTGGCGAGGGATCATTCGAAAGCCGTTTAGAAGCCCAGCATTTTTCCTCGATTGACCGGTAGCGGTTTAATCGCTGCTTTGCATTCGTTCGATAAGTTATCAGCCTTGGCCTTGCGGGCCATATAGCGAAACGGCACAAAGAGTTTGCCTTTTTTGCTTTTGATGTAATGAATCAAACCTTCCCGATTTTCCTTAATAATTCGCATTTTTCCAAAATCGAGAACAATATTTCCTTTTACTTCACCGGATTTGATGTCTTTTTCTACCATGCCAGGGTCAGGGACATACAGCAGGATCAGGTCAGGACAGGGACGCTCAATCATAAATATCTCGTATAGTCCATGTCCGGTCTGCTTTGCATTGACATAAGTTTTGCCATCAATAGCAGTGATATGTGCCAAGTATTGAATGCTTTGTTTATCTTTACCTGGAATGTCAGGAAAGCTAATTCTTAACCGGTTACTATCATGTGCCTCTATCAAGGTAATAGCCCGCTTGTTATGTGTCATGATCCAGGTATCGACCAGGTCATTATCATAATACGAATACTCAACCGGGCTAAGCGGGACAGGGGATACCATAAAACAACCGCTTAGCAATAAGCAGGCAGAAAAAATTGTGAGCTTTATATTTTTCATGGTGGTCTAGAGATAAGAATACTTATCAAGTTTAACGTATCAATATGCAATCGGTTGACATGTTCAGAGAACAAAATGAGCCATGAATAGCTGCGGAGTTATTTCGAGGTATTTGATTTCTGTTTTTTCTTGATGCGCTCGACGTTGACAATCAGGGTGTCCACCGTCCCTTTTAGCAAGTCCAGTTCCTCGACAGTCAGGTCTTCCAGTTGTTCGAGGTTGTACTCGATAGTTTCTATGATTTTCTTGTGGGGTCGTTGCATGGGGCGCATAAAGTAGGATGTGATAGTGGCCACGATAGCACCGAAAAATACCACCGAGCCAATAACAATCCACAGGCCACCAATTAACTGGGCAGTGCCTGATACCGGGGTATCAGCGATGCCGGCAGTCGAAAAGGCGGCTACACCCCAGTACAGGGCTTCGCCGAAGCTGGCGATAGGGGAGTCTGTTACCCCGTGTTCCGCAAGATATATGCCGCTCGAGAACATCAGCCATAACAGCACCAGCAAAGCCACCATTTTCGTAAGCGGGGTATAATCAGCAATATCACTGATGAATCGTTTGAAACGGTTGTGTTTTGGTCTTCGCATAATATTTAAATTTTTTTATAGGCTATTCATCATTCCAGCTACCCATGCGGCACAAGTTGGTCATGTCACAATGTTTGCAACTATCATTACTTTCCCAGGCCGGCAAACTGTGGCCTTCATGTAAACGGTGCATGATGTCTTGTAAGCGCGCTCCAATTTTTTCTGCGAGCTCTTCAAGTTCGTCGCCAGCTTGTGGGAATACCGGTTTAAACTGGCCGTGCTGCCCAAGTTGTAA
>DJMK01000059.1 GCA_002436485.1 Proteobacteria bacterium UBA6492 | reverse complement strand
GCCGGGTACATTAGCCAGCACTATGGTGTAGCCACGGTTTTCCTGGCTAACGGGTTACTGGTGCTGTTGTGGCTGGTGCTGGTGCTTTCTATGCGCCACCCGCCTTACCTGAGCAGCCAGATGTTGCAGGTCGGCCAGGTCGATGACGCCCGAGCGCAGCAACTGGTCATGCAACTGACCGCGATACGCGGCGTGGCCGAGGCCGTGGTGATTCGCGAGGACGGCATCGCGTACCTGAAAGTCGATAAACGCGCGCTTGACAATGACGCCCTGTCGGCCTTTGCGCCTGATTAAAATTCTGTGCTCCTTCACGCGGACTGGTGTAATATCCTTTGCAGCACCGTAAGCGAGTGATTTTAGACGAGACGTTTATAACTGACTGATTTTAGGAGGAACACCATGGCACGAGGCGTGAACAAGGTAATATTGATTGGCAACCTGGGGCGTGACCCGGAAATACGTTATATGCCCAACGGGCAGGCGGTCGCCAATATTACTATCGCAACCTCAGAAAGCTGGAAAGACAAGAATACCGGCGAACAGCAGGAAAAGACGGAATGGCACCGTATCGTGTTCTTTCGTCGACTGGCCGAGATTGCTGGCGAGTACCTCAAAAAGGGCTCCAAGGTTTACATTGAAGGCAAGTTACAGACCCGCAAGTGGCAGGATAACCAGGGGCAGGATCGTTACACCACGGAAATCCTGGCGAACGAATTACAAATGCTTGATTCGCGCGGCAGTAGCAGCAATAACTTTGCCAACGATATGTCGCAGGATAGCGGTTATAACGAACCGGCATCCGCACCGAAAGCGGCCCCGGTTGCCGCGGGTGATTTTGATGACGACATTCCGTTCTAATCAAGCAAAGTTTTAACACTGATCAAAAGGGTGCTTCGGCACCCTTTTTCTTTGCCTGCGCTATAAAAATATTTGATTGAACAAGGTGAATATTCACAAAGAAATATTTTGCATTTTTAAATGAATGCGCTAAATATTGCATTAATAGCGACACTAATGGTGCCGATATTATATTTGATTGTTTTCAATGGGAGCCGTGAAGGGTATGGCAAGAAAATCCAAGGCAAAAGTAGCAGAGCAGGCCAAAGAGCAGGTTAACAAGCGCACCGATGATCTCATCGATGATGACGGTGATGATTTTGACGTGGACTTTGATGACAACGGCCTGTTAACCAGGATCGAAACAGCCGGGGACAAGAACCAGGCGGCGCGACGCCGACTGGAAGATTACCTGGAAGAAAAACGCCTGCGCATGGAGCTGGGCGACGATTTTGATTTCTAGCCAGTAAAGCTTAAGCCGCGTTTACGAGGCCTTCTTCACAACCAGTGACCGGAAGGCCTCAAGCGCATCCATCATCGCTGTCATCAACTCCGGCATGACAGTCAGGTCTCTTTCCCGCGCCAGTTTTTCCAGTTGCATTGCATAAGCCTGCATCGAGCTGGCACCGACATTACCCGTAGTGCCTTTGAGGCTGTGGGCCAGCTGAACAATTTCTTCACGACGTTGATCGCGCACGTCACACAACTGGTTTAATTTCAACAGCGTGGCGTAAGCGTTGGAATAAAAGGTATCTAGCAGGCTGTCATAATGATCGCCCAGCACGTAACGTAATTCATTTATCTTTTCGATATTGACGTGTTCCATTTCGTTGCACCTTAATTGTGCCAACAGGCCAGCACGTGCAGTACAGCACACGGTCTGTGTCAGCGGATTAATAGTCGCAACCAGGCTGGGGGCATGATGACCTGGTAATTAAAAATATCGGCGTGTGATAACCAGTCTTTAAAAATTTATGCCGTTTTGTAAGAGGGTGAGTAGGTATTCACTCCAGGTTGTAGCAAATGGCGGTAATAACCAGGGTCTGACGACCCCCGGGCGCGTCAAAGCTGACCTCATCGTCGACCTGGCGTTTGATGAGAGTGCGGGCCAGCGGACCATCCATGCTGATATATCCTTTGGTGGCATCCAGCTCATCGGCACCTACGATGCGATAGGTCACTTCGCTCCCATCTTGTTTTTGCAGGGTAACCGTGGCGCCGAAAAACACCCGCCCAGGGTCAGCGGGTGGACGATCCACGATGCTCAGTTCCGGCAGGCGTTTTTGCAGGTAGCGAATTCGCCGATCAATACCGGCCAGTTCTTTTTTGCGGTAAATGTACTCGGCGTTTTCAGACCGATCACCTTCTGCCGCCGCGGCCGACAGCGCCCTGGTGACCTCGGCACGGCGTTGCCACAGGTCGTTGAGTTCCTGTTCGAGCTTTTTATACCCCTGCGGTGTGATATAGGGCGACGACCTGGGGATGGGTGCACGGTAACGACTCATTGTGATTCATGATGACTCTTTAGGACCAGGTTAATGATTTAACCATCAATAGCGCCTGACCGGAATAGGGTATCAGCGGATGGGGCACGATCGGTGCCTGGTCAACTACCTGGTAACCCAGTCGCTGATACCATGCGACAACACGGGCATTTTGTTCAAACGCCACCAGGGAGAGTTTTCGATAACCGTGTTGGCGGGCTTGTTGCTCGGCCAACTGCATGAAGTGCTGTCCAATGCCCATGCCGCGGTACTGTTTGAATGCCGCCACGCCACAGATGTACCAGCTGCCAGGTTCTTCCAGGTACATGTAGGGTGAAAATACGTTGCTATCGTTCGCTTGCGGACGCGACTTGTGTGAACGTGGCGGGCAATCGTCGGGCATGGCAAACGCCAGTAACATGCCGGCGACCTCATTATTCACTTCAGCAATCGTTGCATTGCGATACGAATAACATCCCTCGCTGTTTGCATAAGTCTCGGCACCGATGTCCAGCGCATTGTCATGCCCGCGTTGCCCGGCTTCACTTTGCCATTCGATCACAGCGACACCATCCGAGGAAAGTGCAATCAGCTCAGCAATCTTGCTGGCATCATGTTCGGTTGCATGTCGATAGCTATTCTTCATTTTATTCTTCCCGAGGTGCATGGCCGAGCATGCAGATAGCCCGGCCATTTGCTTATCGCTCACTTTCATGACTTTTGAATAACGTAATAATCATTCTGAAAGTCATGTTCGAGTTGCTGCACAGCAATCGATGTGAAACCTGCCTTGTTTAAATACTCGATGGCTTTTTCCTGTCCCCACATGGTGCCCAGGCCTTCACCGCCTTGCGCCAGCGATACCGTCATGCAATGGGTGGTGGACAGTGAATACAGTAATGTCCCGACAGGGTGATCGAGATTCTTGCTGACATCACTGGAGCTATGAATATCCTGCATCAGGTATACACCCTCTTTTTTCAGTGCCCGGTAAATGCCTTTCAGTACCGCGAGCGGTTTCGCCTGGTCATGCACAGCATCAAACGTGGTGACCAGGTCAAATAGTTCAACACCTGCATCCTGCTCAAAGGTGGTAACGTCTTTTTGCTCAAAGCGCACATTATTGTTACCCAGCTGAATGGCTTCATTGCGTGCATAGGTAATGGCATCCACGGACAGGTCATAACCAACAAACTCACTGTTTGGAAAATTCGCCGCCAGTAAATTAAGTGCGCGACCCCGTCCACATCCCACATCCAGCACCTTGATACCTTGCTGAAGTTTTTCAGTCAGTCCTGGAACAAGCGGCAGGATGTGTTCCAGCAACGAAGACAGCACTGTCGAACCACTATCTTCGGCCATGACTTCATGAAAGCGCGGAAACTTTTCATAAGGTACACCGCCACCGTTTTTGAAACAGTCCACGATATCGTCCTCGACGGTTCCCATCATAGGGATGTATTGCGCGAAGACGGCGATGTTGTCACCATCGGCCTGGCGGCCCAGAAACGCGGCATGTTCTTCGGGCAGGGTATAGTGTCCAGTGGCCGGGTCGTAAGTCACCACGCCGGCGACCGTCAAGGCACCGAGCCATTCGCGCACGTACCGCTCATTCAGCCCGGCTTGCTGTGCGATATCGTCGCTGACCGCGGGTGGCATGTTAGCCATCGCATCTATCAGGCCAGTACGATGGCCAATGGACAGCATATTACACAGGGCGCCTTCGTTCAGGGCAGTAATCAGGCGTTCAGCAAAGGCCTCAGCCTGTTGCTGGTTAAATTGGGCAAGTTGGTGGTTCAGGCACATGGTTCTCCTCCTTTATTTTTAACATACTAACCAGTCGGTATAGAAAAGATTAGGCTGCGATAAGTGGTTTGTCAATACCAACCAGTCGGTATAAAATAATAAATAATATATATTCAATAAAAACAGTTAGTTAGATAAAATAGCGTCGTTTCTTACTTGCATTCTTGGGAGAAAAACATACTATTCGGTATAATTACGCTCAATTAATGGGGAATTTCGATGCCGAAAGATGGTTCTGTAACCCGTGACAAGATCCTCGATGCTGCCCTCAAGTTAATCTTGCAGAAGGGCTTTGGCTCGACGTCGGTTGATAATGTCATTGCGGAAGTAGGCATTACCAAGGGGGCGTTTTTCTATCACTTCAAAAGCAAGCGTGACATGGCCGTAGCCTTGATCAGGAAATTTGTTGACAACGACAATGCCCATCTCATCGATGGCAAGAGCGAAGTGGAAAAATACAGCCATGATCCCTTGCAGCAATTGCTTGCGCTGATAAGTCTCTTCGAACAGCAATTTGCCGAGCTGGAGGATCCTTACCCAGGTTGTTTGTATGCCGCCTTTTGCTACCAGGGTGATATGTTTGACGAAGAAATCAGGAACATCATTGCGGAACAGTTGCAGCGCTGGCGCCAGTATATCGTCGACAAGGTCTACGAGATCATGGAGACGCGCACACCCAAGATGGCGGTCGATGTGGAGAGCCTGGCTGATTTACTGACGACTACGTTTGAAGGGGCGTTTATCATGTCCAAGACGCTCGACGATCCAAAACTCGTGGCAAAACATTTGCGTCATTACCGCAATTATATTGAGTTACTGTTTTCTGATTGATCAGGCAGCGATTTTGACCTGGTTGCGGCCGGCTTGTTTGGCCTCGTACATGGCCGTGTCGGCACGGTCCAGCATGTTGGCAAATTCTTCATCTTTTGAATCCAGAGCAGCAACACCAATACTGGCGGTGACACGTATGGATTTTTTGTCAACCTGGATGAGACTGTCCATGAGCCGTTGACGTATGCGTTCGGCGACATACACGGCGTTGCTTTTTGGAGTATCCGGCAACAACAGCACGAATTCCTCGCCACCGAGACGGCCAAGTACATCCGGATCACGCAGTTCCATGCTGCACAGTTTGCCCAGTTCACGCAGTACCAGGTCACCACCGGCGTGACCGTGTTCATCATTGATGTTCTTGAAATGATCGATATCGATCATCAGGATGGAGAACGGGCGATGGTAGCGTTGCGAGCGGGCAAATTCACGCCGTGCCAGTTTCAATATGTGTTGCCGATTAGGTAGCTCGGTCAACGGATCGATAGTGGCCATTTTTTCCAGCCGGGCCTGCATGCGTTTTTGTTCGGTCAGGTCGCGTTCGATGGCCGCGAAATATTCCACCTTGCCCTGTTTGTCATGCAGGGGAAACAGGTTGATGTCCAGCCACAACGGATCACCATCGCGGGTGTAATTGACGATCTCGGTTCGAATTTCGTTGCCTTCGCGCAGCGCCTTGCGGATTTTGTAGCGGGCGTGGCGGTCGGTTTCGGGGCCATTCAACATGGCAGCGGACTGGCCAATGACATCTTCCTTGCGGTAGCCCATCAGCGTTTCAAACATCGGGTTCACGTAGACGATTAGGGGGCCGCCTTCTTCAAGGGGAGTAGTGTCCAGCACCATGACAATGTCATTAGCGTGCTCAATGAGACTGTGATACAGCGGATTCTCCCGCATACTGACGTCCTTCGTCACGACTTCCTTATGCCCAAATTATAGTCAAGTTAGCCCGGAATAGTGCAGAAATGTTCAAATCAGCTGACATTTGTAGCGGATCTTCGGCAATATTGCGCGATTTTCGTTGTGGTGGCAGGGTTGGGCTGTAGTATTTGTCGGAACGGGCGCGTTACACAGGGTTCAGGCGGCCTGCATCACCCGGTTACGGCCGGCCTGCTTGGCACTGTACAGGGCATCGTCTGCCCGCTTTAGTAGCGCCTTGAAGTCCTGATCGGCGGCCTGCAGTTCGGCCACACCGAGGCTGGCTGTAATCTCGATCAGGCGATCCTTGGCCAGGTAAGGGTACTTGTTGACCCGTTCACGAATGCGCTCTGCCAGGTGGCAGGCTGCCGTCAGGGTAGTATCAGGCATCAGGATGGCAAATTCTTCGCCCCCGACGCGCCCTATGAAATCGGTACTGCGAATGATCTCCTGGACGGCCTCGGCAAAGATCATCAACACGTGGTCACCGGCTGCATGGCCATACGCGTCATTGACTCGCTTGAAGTGATCGATGTCGATCATCAGGGTGGATAATGGACGGTGATAGCGGCGTGTACGGGGAAATTCCTTCTCGGCTTGCTGGTAGAAGGCGGCACGACTGAGCGAACCGGTCAGGTCGTCAAACAGTGCCATTTGTGCCAGTTGGCGTTCCATCTTCTTGTAGCGTGTCAGGTCACGCTCAATGGAGGCGAAACACTTGATGTGACCGGCTTCGTCACGTAACGGCAGGATATTCACATCCATCCAGACACCACGGCCGTCCTTGCTGTACTTCATCAATTCTGTCCGGACCGGTTTGCCCTGACGCAGTGCCTTGCGAATGCGGTAACGCGCCTGGCGGTCGGTGCCAGAACCATTCAATATACGCGGTGATTGCCCGATGACTTCCTCGGCCTTGTACCCCATGACTTCTTCAAACGCGGGATTAACGTAAACGATCCGTGGTCCACCTTCCTCGAACGGCGTGGTATCACATAACAACACGATATCATTGGTGGATTCGATTAATTGCTTGAATAAGGGCTCAAATATCATGGTTGTATGCCGGTGATCATATTTGCCGTATCGACATTGTGACAGCGAAACTTAAGCAAAGTTACAGGAGAATGATCTTTTGGTGACCGACTTCAAATGAAAACTGATAATTCGATCAAACAACGATCGATTTTACTGGTAGGCGGGTGATTTAGCCGGTTAATTGCTGATCAGTATTTCCGCGGGTTCCAGGCTTTCGGCTGTCCAGGAACTGCGCCGTGGTTTCATACAATGCATCATAAACCACGGGCTTGGTAATGAAGTCATCAAAACCGGATTGCCTGCATAAATCCCTGTCTTGCTTGGTCGCATTGGCGGTGATGGCAATGATGGGTACTTCGCACTTTTTCTCACGTAGTAAAAGGGTGGCATCCACACCGGACATCACCGGCATTTGCATATCCATGTAGACCAGGTCATAGGTTTCCTGCATGACCATGTCCACGGCCTCCTGGCCATTGTTGGCAATACTCACCGCGACACCCATTTTTTCCAGGAAAGCTACCAGCAACTGTTGATTCAGTTCATTGTCTTCGACCAGCAGTACATGACCTGTTAACGCGACACGCGGTTTTTCTTCCAGGTCTTGTTGTGGTGCGTCATCGACAAACCCATTAATCATCTCTGTCGGTGTATCACCACATGGAATAGTTAACATGAACGTGGTGCCTTCGTTATGAATACTGTCGACGCTGAGTTCACCATTTAACAGCTCGGTTAATTGATGTGACAGTGATAATCCCAGGCCGGTACCGCCAAAGCGGCGCGTGGTACTTGAGTCAGCTTGTTTGAACGGTTTAAAAATCTTGCGTAGCTCGTCGGGTTTCATTCCGATACCGGTATCACGAATGGTAAACATGACATTATTTTCGTCCGGCAGGTAATCCAAGGTAACAGTAATCGAACCTTGTTCGGTGAATTTCACTGCGTTACTACACAGGTTGATCAGGATCTGCTGCAGGCGAATCGGATCGCAGCTGATATTGGCAGGTAATGGAAAATGATAGTGTATTTCAAGGTTCAGAGATTTTTTCTCGGCCTGTGGTCGTACCAGTGACTCCACCTTGGTTACTACTTCGACTGGATTGGTGTCGATTAATTCAATCTCCAGTTCTCCCGCATCTATCTTGGAGAAATCCAGTATGTCATTGATCAGTTTCAACAAGTGATTTCCACTTTGCTGAATGGTCTTCAGCGCTTGAACCTGTTTTTTGCGGGTTTGTTTCTTATCGAGTGCATTTTCAGAGAATCCGATAATCGCGGTAAGCGGTGTCCGTATCTCGTGACTCATATTGGCAAGGAAATCACTCTTTGCCTTGTTGGCATGGTCGGCAAGTTCTACGGCGTGTTCGAGTTTGTTGAGCAGTTTGCCAATGTAAATCGGCATCAACAGCAACCACAGCATCAGCCCGCCACCGATGTAGCGGTATTCTGCCCAGAACGATCCAAGGGTAAGCACCAGTGTAAAACCGATCAGGCTTAACACGTTAGCCAGGTACATGTAGCGGCTGCCAAAGCGCAAGCCGTTGCCGATGATGATCCACAGGTAGATACCATATAAAAATGCCATGGCTGAATCGCCGATGATCATGGTGTAAGTGGCAAACGAGATGTCCAGGCTCATGCCCGTTATCTTGAACAGCCAGTTGTCAGAATCAACGAAGCCGACGTTGAGTAAAAATACCGTGGCCAGGATGACGAATACGCTGCCACTATAAAACAGGTCCGGCGGGGGCGCGCCAAAGATGCCTTTTGAAAAGGCGAACCAGGCATAGACGGTAAATACACAACCGAAACACAGGCGAATAATCGCCTGCCCGACGACATTGTTAAATTTCCAGCCGGTCTGCATTAATGGCAAATTCAGTGAATCCGTCACTGTGTGTAAAGGCTCCGTCGAAGAGTAAAATTAAGTGTTGTTGCCGGGTTTTGCCCCGGTGGTACCGATTTATATCGGTTACTGTGCGGGCTGCTTTATGGAACTGGGTCAAAATACAATGAATTTTGTAAGAAACGGTCGCCTGGCGGCCCCTATAACCCGCTGTAAATTAAGGTATTTGCCTGGTATTCGCCTGTTTGCCTGACTACCGGCGCAACACCTGCTTTTTATATAGAAAGTGATTGTGTATCTTAGCGCAATTCAAATCGATAAACGTGTACCCGGCATGCCAAAAATATTCAGAATTTTTACTTTCTTACTCTTATGTCTTTTACCACTTGCAGGTTCAGCAGAAGAGCAAAAGGATTCACCGAGTGACAGACTCCAGGCGGTTGAAAAAGCGCTGAGCAGTCGTAGCCTGGGTATCGATAACATACGTGGTCTTAACAACAAGCTCACCGCGCTAAAGGCCTGGGCGGATGATTGCATTAGCCAGCAGGAAAAAGCGGTTAACGAGAAAAAAGCGGCGCTGGATGTTTTTGGGCCATCTCATAAAGGTGAATCCCCGCAGTTGGCGCGGCAGCGCCAGGAAGCAGAACGCAACCTGGCAGAGGCACAAACGGCACTATCCAGTTGCAATACCATGGCGCAGCGTATTAAGTCGGCAATGGATGTCGCTGATGAAGAATTACAACTGCGGTTATCGCAACAGCTACTTGCGCCCGGTGACAATATTTTTACAGTGCTGACAAAACACACCAGTGAGCCGATTAACTGGATTAAACAAATCCAGACTTTTTTTGATAAACACAGCTGGTTTTACCATGCCACCAATAAGCAGATTGCAATACTGTTCGGCGTGCTGTTAGTCAGTATTGGTCTTGCATTTGGCTTGCGACGTGTATTTAAACCGGTGGTTCAGCGCATTCACTGGTCAGATGAGACCAGTGGACGGTTTGCTGCGTCACTGTTGGCTTCCTTCTGCAAGGATGCCCCGTATCTGTTTGCTAGTGTTGGTGTGGCATTGTTTTTCTATTTCACAACAAGCTCTATGAAACCGCTTCCCATTGCGACACCCATCGCATACGGATTGATGTATCTTTTTATTGCGCGGTATGTGATCCATCTAAGCCTCGCTCCACCAGCACCGGGTAGGCTGTTTATTGCAATAGAACCCACTATCGCCAAAAAGTTGGCGCGTCGTTTAAATGTGCTCATTGTCATCGGCTTTCTGAGTTTCCTGTTACTGGAAACCGTAGTGGGCTCCAGTATGCCAGCGCATGCGTTAAGCCTGGTACGTAGCATTCTGATTATTACATTTGCGGTGAACCTGATCTGGATTTTGTGGTTGTTTGGAGGTTTCAGAGGATTACTGTCACATCCCTCGTTACGTTACAGCTTGTCAGCGGTGCTGGCTGTTTCAGTGCTGGCGGATCTGATGGGTTATGCCAATTTAGCCATCTGGTTGGTGCGCTCGGTGTTTGGCAGTTTGTTAGCCTTCGTGGTTATTCTGATTTTCAGCAATATGACCAACGAGTTACTTCAGGGATTACAGGTAGGGCGATTTTACTGGCAACGTCGCCTGCGTCGAATGCTTGGTATGCCAGCGGAAGGCACTATCAAGGGGTTTTTCTGGCTACGTGTCGCTGTACTAGTGAGCTGGTGGTCCTTATTGGCACTGCTATTGATCTTTATCTGGGACCTGTCTGCCAACCTGGTCGAACAGATCAAGATTTTGTTCAGCAGCGGTTTTAGCATTGGTTCATTGAAAATCGTTCCGGAACGTATTCTGTTTGCGCTAGTGAGCCTGGGCCTGTTGGTGATGGTGAGTGGCTGGGTACAGGGCAAAATGCGTACTCATTGGACTGCCGAGATGCCGGTGGAACGTGGTGCACGTGAAGCCATGATTACTATCGTCGGGTACATTGGTGTCACGGTTGCCATAGTGATTGCCCTGGGTATTGCGGGCATCGATTTTTCCAACCTGGCGATCATTGCCGGTGCCCTGTCCGTCGGTATTGGTTTTGGTTTGCAAAACATCGTTAATAATTTTGTTTCTGGTCTGATTTTGTTATTTGAACGGCCTATTCGACCGGGTGACTGGATTGCTGTCGGTAATACCGAGGGCTATGTAAAGAGTATACGTATCCGTGCCACGCAAATTCAGACCTTCGATCGTGCCGATGTGGTTGTGCCAAATTCCGAACTGGTGTCTAGCCAGGTAACCAACTGGATGCTGGATGATCCACGTGGGCGGGCCCGTGTGCCGGTTGGTGTTGCTTATGGCAGTGATACACAAAAAGTAAAAGAGATATTGTTAAACATAGCAAGTGAACATCCNNCCTGCTGATACCAAGGAAGACTGATTCGCGATTAACTGGCGTTGCAGCTGACCGGTTGTGGTTTTTCAGCCAGCACAGCATATACTTCGTCAAGCGGGCAGGGCGTGTGAATGTAATAGCCTTGTGCATAATCAATGTTTAACTCATGTAACATGCAACAAATATCGTTGTTGTGCACAAACTCCGCTACGGTCTGCATCTTCATAACGTGACCGATCTGGTTAATCGCATTCACCAGTGCCTTATTAATCGGATTAGTATCAACATCCTTGATAAAGCTGCCATCGATTTTAAGATAATCCACCGGCAGATTTTTTAAATAGGTAAATGACGACAAGCCACTGCCAAAATCATCCAGGGCAAATTTGCATCCCAATGCTTTGAGATCAATGACAAACAATCGCGCCTGTTCCAGATTACTGATTGCCGCGGTTTCG
>DJMK01000172.1 GCA_002436485.1 Proteobacteria bacterium UBA6492 | reverse complement strand
TTTGCCCGAACCAAGCCATTGGCCGTTAGTGGGTTCTATCGGGTTGTTTACAACTACCCTGGGCTTTGCCTTGAACCCGAATGATCCGACCATCCTGATGTACATTGGTCTTGCGATTATTGCCTTCATGATGTTCGGCTGGTTTGGAACTGTGATTCGTGAGAGTGAATCTGGTCAATACAATGCGCAGGTGGATACGTCTTTTCGCATGTCCATGATGTGGTTCATTTTCTCCGAAGTCATGTTCTTTGCGGCATTCTTCGGTGCGTTGTTCTACACACGTCAGCTGTCAGTACCCTGGCTGGCAGGTGAAGGCAGTAATGCCATGACCAACGAGCTGCTCTGGAAGGGTTTCACAGAAGCCTGGCCACTTCTGAATTCACCGGATACAGCCAAGTACCCGGCACCTACTGAAGTGATCCCGGCAACTGGTATTCCCCTGCTGAATACTATACTGCTGCTGGCTTCGTCCGTGACTCTTACTATTGCTCACCATGCACTTAAGGCAGGCAAGCGTGGCTCACTTAACTTCTGGTTATTTATTACCATCGCGCTGGGCTTCACCTTCATGGGCTTCCAGGTCTATGAGTATATACATGCCTATACTGACCTGAATCTCAAGCTGAGCAGTGGTATCTATGGTTCGACTTTTTTCATGTTGACTGGTTTCCACGGCCTGCATGTTACGATTGGTGCAACCATGCTGACTATCATTTTGATACGTTGTCTCAAGGGACACTTCAAGCCTGATCATCACTTTGGTTTTGAAGCTGCCGCGTGGTACTGGCACTTTGTTGATGTTGTCTGGGTCGGTCTGTTTATCTTTGTATACTGGCTGTAACAGGGAACGTACAGGAACCAACAGGAAGGCGCCGTTATACGGCGCCTTTTGTTTTAAAACAGTATTTAAGAGCTACTCAGTCTTACTCTCTGCAGGAATGGCAGATTTGTTCTTGTACATGTACGGTGATTTGTTTGGTTGAATCCAGCCAGCTTTATAGCTGACAAGGATGAACACGATCAAAGCCACTGAAAATCCTACCCGCCATGTTAGCGAGTTGACCGTGCGAGTGGTTTTACCCTTGTCTTTTACCAGCGTGAATAGCCCGCGAAACAGGAAAAAAATTGACAGGAAAAGCAGCGCTACAATGATGTACTTCATGGTTTTCTCCAGGAACTCTGGCAAGGCATTATAGACGAATACTACGACGATGCGTATTGGCAAATATCAGTTCAGCCCCGGCCTGATTGTTACATTGGTGACGCTGGTATTACTGGCGATCCTGATACGTCTTGGAATATGGCAGTTAGATCGAGCCGAGGAAAAACGCCAGATTCTGGCTACACAGCAGGCCAAAATGACACAACCAGTAATTGAGCTGACCACCGATATTGATGAGACAGATGAACTCGCCTTCAGGCGTATCGAGGTCAGTGGTAACTTCGATACCCGTTACCAGCTTTTCGTTGATAACAAGATTCATCTTGGCAAACCAGGCTACTTTGTTGTTACGCCACTGAAACTGGCACAAAATGATACTTATGTACTGGTAAACAGGGGCTGGGTACCCATGAATCCAGACAGGAAAATTCTGCCAAATATAGATACGCCAAAAGGGATGGTGACAATCACAGGTTTAATCAAAACTGATCCAAAAGATGTTGCCGATCTTGGTAGTGCCAATCGTTCCAACCAGGGGTGGCCGGCTGTTGTCAGGTATGTCGATTTACAACAGTTTCAGCAGGAAACAGGGTTAAATATACAACCTTTCTTGTTTTTGCTTGATAAAAACGAAGGCCATGGTTTCGTGCGGGAATGGAAATTTGTAAATTTACCACCAGAGAAAAGTACCAGTTATGCAGTTACCTGGTTTTCCCTGGCCACGCTATTGTTAATTATCTATCTTGTAGTCAATATCAAGAAAGTGGAAAAACATGACTGAGCAAATCAACCAGCAAGACAATAAAGCCAGACGGCGATCCAGAATCAGTCTGATCGTGCTAATCGCTATATTCCTGGTACCAATCATGATGGCGTATATTGTGCACAAGAACCCTTCTTTACAACCGGGTTCAACAAAAAATCATGGGATCTTATATAAGCCAGCAGTTGCACTTGATACATTCAGTTTCGTTACTTTAGATAGTAAGACGTTTACCGCTGAACAGATGCGTGGTAAGTGGTGGTTAATCTATATCGGTAAAGGCAGCTGTGAAGCTATATGCCAGGAAACTCTACTCAAGGCAAAAAATGGCATCATTGCGCAGGGTGGCGAAGGCATTCGTGTGCGCTATACCTATATCTCAACGAGTGAACAACATACCGATGTTGAGGCGTTAAAGAAACAATTTCCCGGAATTCTGTTGTTGAATGCAGGCGCCAAAAGCGAAAACACGCTTAGCAAGTTCAAAATCGATGCACAACACCGAGTGGGTAGCGATGATCGTCTCTACCTGGTGGATCCGGCCGCTAACCTTTTGATGCATTATCCAGCCGGTTTCAAGGATTTGGGCCTGATGGAAGATTTGAAGCATCTATTGAAATGGTCACAGATAGGGTAAGGGAATCACGTTTTTGCAGTATCAAAGGCGCGTATTTGGTAAAATAGCAGCACATTGAAATCTGATTTTTAAATATGTCTGAACAGGTAAACACACAAACAGCCAACCCACCCTGGAGTCGCAACTGGCGTGATTATTACGAGTTGTGCAAACCAAGGGTGGTTTTTCTGATCGTCTTCACTGCGGTTGTAGGTATGTTCCTGTCGACACCGGGCATGGTGCCATTGACGCCGCTGCTCCTGGGTACACTGGGTATTGGGCTGGCGTCTGCTTCTGCTGCGGCGATTAACCAGATTGTCGATCAAAAGGTGGATGCCGACATGAAACGCACCAGTGATCGCCCGTTACCAACCGGTCACCTGACAAACAGGCAGGCATTTATTTTTGCCTTGATTATCGGCGCCATCGCCATGGTTATCCTGGTTGTTTGGATTAACGTGTTGACCGCTGTTCTGACTTTCATTTCGCTGATTGGCTACGCCGTGATTTATACCATGTATCTGAAGCGTGCTACGCCGCAAAATATCGTGATTGGCGGGGCTGCGGGTGCAGCTCCCCCCGTGCTTGGCTGGACCGCCGTGACCGGTAGCGTGGATCCCAACAGCTTATTGTTGTTTCTGATTATTTTTGCCTGGACGCCACCACATTTCTGGGCACTGGCGATTCACAAGCGTGATGAATACGCCAAGGTCAATATCCCCATGCTACCGGTAACCCACGGGGTTGAATTCACCCGATTACACGTTCTTTTGTATACCATCATCCTGATACTGGTTACCTTACTGCCTTACCTGGTGGGCATGAGCGGCCTGATATACCTCGCATCGGCAGTCATTCTCGATGGTATCTTTCTCTACTATGCTATTCGTCTGCAGTCAGGTAAACACCCGAGTATCGCCATGAAAACCTTTGGCTACTCAATCTTCTACCTGATGCTGATGTTTGCTGCCTTGTTGATCGACCACTATTTTCTGATTTTCCCAGCCTAACGCTATTATCCTAGTAATTTATTAAGTTATTTAACCACCTGAAAACTAATTACTTTTTTTACTCACTTTTCCACTTTAATTTAAGGTTGATCGGCTAAAACCTGACATTTAGAATATGAGCATATACTTATTTACTACTACACCCGCGCCTGATCCGTGCGGGTGTTTTTTTAACCGGAAATACTGGGAAAATAAAGAATGTCAGCATTGAGCCAATCATCCACCCAGCCATACAACTACGACATCGTGCGCAAATTTACCGTGATGGCAGTGGTCTGGGGTGTACTTGGAATGTTTGCCGGGGTCTATATCGCACTGGAACTGACCTGGCCTGTCTTTAACTTCGATATTCCTGAAATTACATTTGGACGTTTACGTCCGGTACATACCACGCTGGTGATTTTTGGTTTTGGTGGCAGTGCCTTGTTTGCGACGTCCTATTACGTGGTGCAACGGACCTGCCAGGTCCGCCTGGTTTCAGATGGCCTTGCTAACTTTACCTTCTGGGGCTGGAACCTGTCGGTTGGCCTGGCGGCGATAAGCTACATGTTTGGCTATACCCAGGCACGCGAGTATGCAGAAATGGTGTGGCCAATCGATATCCTGATTGCGGTCACCTGGGTAGCCTACTTCATGGTGTATGTCTTTACCCTGAAAAATCGATCGCAACCACATATCTATGTTGCCAACTGGTTTTTCGTCGCGTTTATTCTTGCCACTGCGATTCTGCATATCTTTAATAATATGGAAGTGCCGGTCAGTGTATTCAGCCTGAAGTCTTATAGCCTGCATGCCGGTGTACAAGATGCCATGACGCAGTGGTGGTACGGTCATAACGCGGTGGGCTTCTTCCTGACAGCCGCCTTCCTTGGAATGATGTATTACTTCGTACCCAAGCAGGCGGGTCGCCCGGTGTATTCTTATCGCCTTTCAATCATTCACTTCTGGGCATTGATTTTTCTTTACATGTGGGTTGGTGCACACCACCTGCACTGGACCGCATTACCAGATTGGACTTCAACGCTGGCCGCGACTTTTTCTATTTTATTATTGTTACCCTCCTGGGGTGGCATGATTAACGGCATCATGACGTTGTCCGGTGCCTGGGACAAGTTACGCACTGATCCGGTGATACGTTTTCTGATCGTCGCGCTTTCTTTCTATGGTATGTCTACCTTTGAAGGACCGTTGATGTCACTCAAAAGTGTCAATGCGCTTTCGCATTATACGGACTGGACAATTGGTCACGTGCATTCCGGTGCGCTTGGCTGGGTAGCCATGATTACAATCGGATCTTTTTATCACATGATTCCCAGGTTGTGGGAAACAAAGATGTATAGTGATCGACTGATCTTCGTGCACTTTTGGCTGGCGACGATTGGTATCGTGCTTTATATCAGTTCTATGTGGGTAGCCGGTATTGGCCAGGGCTGGATGCTACGTGCTTTTGATGAGTACGGTAACCTGTCTTATACCTTTATTGAAACAGTTGCCTTCTTGAAAGAGCCCTATGCAATTCGTGCTATTGGCGGTGCCTTTTTTGTTGCAGGGATGTTCCTGATGGCGTTCAACGTATTCATGACGATACGCAAGAGTGCAGTTGAGCGTGCCGAACTGGAAGCCAAGATTGCCGCAAAAATGGCAAAGGTAGCAGGCTAGGAGCATCGATATGAAACATGAAAAAATTGAAACGAACTCTGGCCTGTTGATTGTTCTGACCTTACTGGTGATCAGCGTAGGCGGCCTGGTAGAAATTCTGCCATTATATTTTATTGATGAAACTATTGAGGAAGTAAAGGTTTCAGGCAAGGAAACTGTTCGGCCTTATACGCCGCTGGAGTTACGCGGACGTGATATCTATCAGCGCGAAGGTTGTTATGTATGTCATTCACAAATGATTCGTCCTTTTCGCGATGAATACCTGCGTTATGGGCACTATTCGCTGGCTGCTGAATCGAAATATGATCATCCGTTTCAGTGGGGTTCCAAGCGTACCGGGCCGGATTTAGCGCGCGTTGGCGGTAAGTATTCCAACGAATGGCATGTACAACACCTGCTAAAACCATCCTCCGTGGTTAAGGAATCCATCATGCCAAATTATCCCTGGTTGCTAGAGAACAAGTTGTCCTACAAGGATATTGCGGAGCGCATGCAGGCGTTGAAGGTTGTTGGTGTACCTTATTCAGAAACAGCAGCCGAGTATGATGCTAACCTTGAGCGCTTTGGCGAAG
>DJMK01000058.1 GCA_002436485.1 Proteobacteria bacterium UBA6492 | reverse complement strand
ATCAGCGAGCCAGCGCAGGCAAGAGGTTATATCCATGCCAAGCTGCGGGATTATCCCTACGAGGTCTTCGCCTGCCTGTTACTCGACAATCGGCAGCTAACCGACCGGCTCAAAGACGCGCTCGAACTGGTGGATATTCGAGTACTGGATCATTTGGTCGTCGGGGACGCTGGCTGCGTCTCTTTTGCCGAAAGAGGCCTGATTTAGGGGCATTTTCCTTGCCAGAACCGGCCCGATTCCGTAAAATTCGCGCTCTTTTTGGTAACGAATTGCAATTTGGAGCTAGATCAATGTCCAGAGTATGCCAGGTGACCGGTAAACGCCCCATGTCAGGCAACAACGTGTCACACGCAAACAACAAGACCCGTCGCCGGTTTTTGCCAAACCTGCACACACACCGTTTCTGGGTCGAGTCAGAAAACCGCTGGGTGAAACTGCGCGTCAGCTCCCATGGTATGCGCATTATCGACAAAAAAGGCATCGATAACGTGCTGACTGAAATCCGCAATCGCGGCGAGAAGGTTTAAGGAGTCCCGACATGGCTAAAAGTGCACGTGAAAAAATCCGCCTGAACTCCTCTGCCGGAACAGGTCATTTCTATACCACTGACAAAAACAAGCGCAACATGCCCGAGAAAATGGAGATCAAGAAGTACGATCCCGTTGCTCGCAAGCATGTAATGTACAAGGAAGGCAAAATCAAGTAAGCCTTGTATCAGCGAGCACTCAAAACCCGCCACATGGCGGGTTTTTTATTTTTCAGTGTTCATTATTTCTTACTGAGCAGCAGGTTCCCGCTTTGTAACAGCTCGGCCTGCCAGCCCGTATCAATAAACGTGGTTGAGACGGTTTCCGTGATCAGTGCCGGGCCATGTATGCTTTGTCCTGATCGCAGGCCATCACGGTGAAGGATACTAACCGGTACATCGATACCATGTAATTGTGCTTGTTGCGCTGCAGTGGTATGTGCTTTTACCCGCATGCCAGGTTGTACCGCATGCGTGCTACTCGATAAAGCCACGCGCACGTTAACCAGCTCAACCGGTAAATCGAGCTGATGACCATAGCGTGTTTCATGTAGCTGGTGAAATGTTTCAATTGCATCGCTAATCGAATCCCAGGGGCAGTTCAGGTAATAAGATTGACCAAGGTAACGTAGATCCAGGCTTGGGCTGATTTGAAGCTGCGCTTCATTGACACCTTCTTTAATTAGTTCCTGTTTACCCTGCTCAATCAGCGGCGCCAGGAATGCATTTATCTGCTCGTTCGTAAAATCATTCAGCGGCCCGGTCACGGTATGCGACAGCTGGCGCGAGCGTGGCGCGACGATCATCCCCAATGCCGAGAGTACACCACCATGCATTGGCACCAGTGCCTGTGTTATCTCGAGTGCGTCGGCCAATGCACACACATGCAAACCACCCGCGCCACCAAACGAAACCAGTGTCAGTTCACGAGGATCGATTCCACGTTGTACCGACATCACGCGTAAGGCCTGCGCCATGTGTTCATTGGCAAGTTGTATAACCCCGAGCGCGGCCTCGTAACTACCCAGGCCAAGCTTCGTTGCAAGATCCTCCATGGCCGCGTGTGCTGCATTCAAATCCAGTTGCATGTTGCCACCGAGAAAGGCATCGGCACGTAAACGCCCCAATACGAGATTGGCATCGGTCACGGTAGGTTGCTTGCCACCCTTGCCATAACAGGCCGGACCCGGATCCGCACCAGCTGATTCGGGACCAACCTGCAATAATCCACCGGCATCTACACTGGCAATCGAGCCACCACCAGCACCGATGGTATGCATATCCACCATGGGTATCGCCACCGGGTAACCCGCAATACTGCCCTCACTGGTGAGTTGCAATGCACCATCAATCAGGGCCACATCAGTAGAAGTGCCACCCATATCGAAAGTCAGCAAGCGATCGTAACCAGTCTGTTGACCAATAAACTGCGCTGCGGCCATGCCGCCGGCTGGTCCGGATAACACCATGTGTACAGCCTGGTTACCCGCCTGTTCTGCCGCGATGGTGCCACCGGAACTTTGCATGACCGATACCTTTGCATGCGGCGCACCTTCACATAACCGTTCCAGGTAACCCTGCACCAGCGGTCCAACATAGGCATTCAGCCAGGTCGTCATGCCACGCTCGTATTCCTTGTATTCAGGTAAAATAGCGGATGAACGCGACACAAACATTTCTTTCGGCATGGCCTGCTCAATTTTTTTTTCAAATTGATCATCCAGATAGGAAAAAAGCAGGTTGATAGCAATAGCCTGTGGTGCATGCGTGATCACCTGCTGCACCAGCTGGGCAATATCATTCTGTGTCAGCGGTTCAACAACCTCACCTTGCGCTGACAATCGCCCGCCTGTTTCCAGGCAGTAATCACGTGGTACCGGTGGAGCGACTGGCTCGGGTTGCAGGTTGTAGAGTTCGCGGCGCGTTTGCCGCCCGATAGTCAGCATATCGCGCAACCCATGGTTGGTTATAAAGACCGTGCGCACACCCTTGCCTTCCAATATAGCATTGGTCGCGACGGTCGAACCATGCACTATATATAAGTTAACATCCGTGCTTGCTGCATCAAGTTCCAGATCATGAATACCCTGTAGAATGGCCTGCTCCGGTTGAGCCGGTGTTGATAACACTTTGTGCACACTCAGAGTGTGATCACGCCACAGCACAAAATCTGTAAACGTACCACCGGTATCAACACCAAGAATTATTTTCTCTTTCATAACCCAGCAACGTGTTATCGTAACTTGCTCGCAAACCGGGGCTTGCCTCCCGGAAAATGTTTATTATAATTTTGCGCCGGAGTATGCTAACACACCGAACAACAAAGAAAGCTATCAGCTAAGTATGAGCAAGGAAACTCTGGTTAAGGTTGAGCATTTAAGCCGGCATTACGGCCCGATCGTTGCCGTTAACGACATCAGCTTTGAAGTCAGCCGTGGTGAAGTGCTTGG
>DJMK01000050.1 GCA_002436485.1 Proteobacteria bacterium UBA6492 | reverse complement strand
CGTAAGCGCGCTCCAATTTTTTCTGCGAGCTCTTCAAGTTCTTCGCCAGCTTGTGGAAATACCGGTTTAAACTGCCCGTGCTGCCCAAGTTGTAAGTATTCGACCTGCTTGATTGGTAAAGCTTCATCATTACATAGCAGCGCATAAAAGGGCAGCTGGATTTTTTCGCCGTTCTGGATTTCATACTTGCGCGGTGTACTGCCGGTTTTATAGTCCAATACGTATAGACCATCCGCATCGCTATCGATACGGTCCAGTCGACCCTTGATCATAAGCTTGTTATCGATGTTGATTTCCTTTGCTGCTTCAACTGCATAAACCTTGATGGTTTGGTTACGAGCGATTTGCCAGTCGATATACGTCGGTATGACTTCGCGCCACTGGTGGTACCAGCCGCGGTGCGTATAGTTATCTTTAAGATCAAACTGGAAAACCACGTCGGTAATTTCCAGCATCAGTTGTATGGCTGCGTCGCGATTATTTACAGTAAGTTCTTGTTCAAATGGCCCGGGATAGCGTTCCAGGTTTGAATGGAAAGCCTGCAGGCATAGATGCACGCGTTCACCGTATTCTTTCTTGGAGAGCACCTTTTGTATTTCTTCAGGCGGCTTGAGTTCAAGACAGCGTGCTGCAAAAAACTGGTATGGACAGTTCAGCAGTTGCTGGTAGGCCGTGGCAGAAATCGCATGTGGTAGTTGAGTACCATGTACTGCCGGTGCGGGGCGTTGTTGTTTGTCGGGTAGCTGCAGTGTGTCACAACGCATTACCTCGGTTTTTCCGGTCTGTAACAATGCATGCAGCTGGATGTTTTGCAGGTTGTCATCATAGGCATGTTCGTGAAAGGTACGTATCGCAGACAACCATGGGCTTTCCCCTATGGGTTCGCCATCTTCCTCCTGTCGATGGGTGAGCAATATGCTGGGTGCGGCAAATAACAGGCGATAAAACTGGTACAGGCGTGTTCTATTTGTGGTTCGGCGGGTGATAAGCCCTAATTGTTGGCGAACAGCATCGTTAAAAAACGGGCTACGTGTTGGTGCACCCGGTAGGTAATCCTGTTCAATGCCGGCAATCACCAGGGCATCAAATTTCTGGTGAATCGCCTGGTTGAGGCTGCATAACACCACCGGACCACCGGAACTTGAAGGCCGAAAATAATGTGTTTCCATGTTACGGCCCAACCATGCGCGAAACCCTTGCCAGTTTGTTTCGAAACTGTGTCGCTCGCCTGCATTGTGCATGTTGTCGAGCATTTGCAGAATGCGTAATCCTGCTGCATCATCCTGCATAGCAGCATAGATGCCCAGGGCATGCAGGCTTTCCAGTAGGGCTTGCAGTGCTGAAAGCAATGATGCATTTCTGCCTTTATAGATAGCTTGTAGTGGTTTGCTTGCTTCGTCGACACGATCGAGCAGCGCGATCACGTTGGCAGGATTGACTGGCCAGATATCGGTTAGACGTTCTACGCGATCCTGTATGCCGTTTTTATAGCGTTGCAGATGACTGGCGATACCTTCGTTATTGATGATGTCATGCTCGAGTCGATAGGTGAGTTTTTTCAGCGTTTCAGGTTG
This sequence comes from Proteobacteria bacterium UBA6492, assembly GCA_002436485.1. Classification (GTDB taxonomy): domain Bacteria; phylum Pseudomonadota; class Gammaproteobacteria; order UBA6429; family Thiohalophilaceae; genus UBA6492. Next base: position 1,865 of record DJMK01000050.1, on the reverse strand, counting down.
CGTGTCCGGAAACAAAAAGGGCGACTTCAACAGATCCAGCAGGGAATCGCTGGCAAAGTCATCCTCTATACATAACATTAGTGCTTCAATACAGGCAGCAGCACGCGTGGTGGAGAGCGCCCAGCCTGCACCGTCCTGCAAAAGGACATCGGCACGTTCCAGAATCGCCCGCACCCGGCGGGCAAGCCGTCGATTCTCTGTGACAATACCGATTCGTGTTTTACCTTCAAGTAGCCATTGGCGTACCTGCAGATCGATCGCGTGTGCTTCCTGCTCCGCATTATGTGCCGAGAACAGTTTCAGTCTTTCTGTCAGTGGTGATCGCGGAATCGATTCACGTACTGCCTCGGCTCGATCAACCAACTGTCGTTCTGTATCAAACACGCTATGTAGAACATGTTCATAATCATTCGGCTTTCGGTCACTATCAATTTGCCAACCAGTTTTCTCAATAAACTCTAGCATCCCCTGGTCAGCAAGATTGTGGTGGCTACGCGGATTGCCGTGCAGCCATATATGATTACTGGATTGAGAGGCGAGGGCCTTGATCCATTCGGTTTCAGAATAGGAGGTCGGTTCGATACCAATAAAGTGTCGCTCGACTCGAGCGTGCTGGCTTTGCAGACTGTTTTGCATGGCCTGTATTTTTACGGTCACCGGATCGGCCAGGCCCTGTGCCTGTAGTTGTGTGTGCCAGGCATGCCATAGCTGATGAACCAGCGCAGCTTCATGTTGCAGACCATGAAATTCAGTATGCTTTAACGAATACCAGCGGGCCAGGTTGTTGGCAAAGGCATCAAGGTCCTCATGTATGCTAACCCGGTTAAGTGTCAGTTCGTCGAACAATCCTAACAGGCTGTCAGCCAGTGACCAGGCGTTGGCCTGCCCTAGCAGTTTCGGTGCGTTGTAAAGGGCCTCTACCAGGATCAGCAAGCGGGCCTGTTCGGGGCAGATAGTGACATTGCCTGGTGTATAGACGTGTAACCATTGCTCCAGCGTCAGTATTTCTGGACCAAGTAGTGCGGGATATCCTTTTGCGCCTGCATGTGACAGCAAGCTATGTCGTAAGGATGGTGCACTGGCAATATCATCAAGAATGATTTGTATGTGCGCCAGATCAGGCAATCCGGAGGTGTGCTGAATAATATGGGCTGCCGCTGTGTCAAGCGGAGACTCGTCAAGCGATATCAAATGGATGTTTGGTTGGCCCATTGCTGGAATAGTTTAACACCAAAGCTGTTGTGCGTATGCTGAAAATGACATGTCGGTCTGATTGTTGTTTATTCAAGGACACGTGCATTACAACTGTTATTTGCCAGGGCGGTGAGAATTTCTTCAACGTGCTGTTTGCCGCGTGTCTGTAAAATGAATTCTACTTCAACCATCTGTAATGGTTGATCAGTAAAAGTGCGGTGATGATGTATATGTACAATATTCGCACCGGTTTTTTCGATGTAACCGGTAATATCAGCAAGTGAGCCGGGAACATCCCGTAAATCAATACGAATTCGAATAAGACGTTGAGAGCGCACCATGCCTCGTTGAATGATTTCTGACAATACCGGCATGTCAATATTGCCACCCGAAATAATCAGCCCAACCCGTTGCCCCTTGAATTGTTGTTTATCAGCAAGTAATGCCGCCAGTCCAACCGCACCGGCACCTTCTGCGACCGTTTTTTCTACCTCGAGCAATAACAATACAGCATCTTCAATGCTTTCCTCGTCCACCAGGGAAATACTGTCTACAAGTTCTTTTATAATCGGCATCGTCAGTGTTCCAGGCTTCTTGACGGCAATGCCTTCGGCGATGCTGTTGGTCCCGTATTGCACCGGCTTGTTTTGCAGGGCAGACAGCATTGAAGG
>DJMK01000164.1 GCA_002436485.1 Proteobacteria bacterium UBA6492 | reverse complement strand
TTGTATGTATAAGAAACACTCGAAACCCACTGCTCGTAGGGTGAATTGTGTAAACAAACGTCACGCGTTAACACATTGTGACAAAATCGCATTAGTAATGCCGCATTAAATCCCTGAAAATAATCGCGTTTAAGCATAGCCATGCGCCGATAAAGGCACGCCGAGCAGAAGGTACATATATATAGTGTATCCACCCGGCACGCAAAGCCACTGGCATTCCCATTCCTCGGGGGAGGGTGTTGCAGGGTTTCCGAAGCGCACTTTATATACGTGCACCGTGACGACGGTGCGTATTGTGTGGACTTAGGGAGCCGACATCGCGATGTCATCGATTATACGTATTCCATATGCTGTTTCACGGCAGACTGTCCCGTTTGGGAACGGTTTCGCTGTTTCCACATTGCTGGTTATGCATTCTGACTCTCTGGCTTCAAGTAAAAAAGGAAAAGTATTATGACGCGTCACCGTACTGTGTTTTCACGTATTGCTGGTTTTAGTCTACTGATTGCCGCAGCGGGCTTGGTTTTTCAGGGCTGTGGCGGGAGCAGTAGTAGTGCGCCGCCACCGAATGCTGATCCGACCGGCTATTACGACGTGACCGGCACCGCTACAGTCGACGACGGTGTGGGTGGAACAATCAGCATTACGGATTTGCAGGCTATCGTTTATAACAACCGTATCATGATTTACAGCGCGGCCAATGACCTGTTGTACGACGGTACCATCACGAACATCGAACAAAATGCTTTCACGGCGAATGTCACTGTATACACGAACGGGGAGAATCCGAACAGCGCGACGGTCAGTGGCACGATCACCCAGGGCTCATCCATTACCGGGACATTGACCGGGACCGGGGTTGGAAACGGGACATTCAGCTTGACATATGCCACGACCAATAGTGAAACGGCGACTCTCGCACGAGCGGCGAATACGCAATGGATTGCAATGACAGGTCCTGCAGCAACCTTGGATGTTGAGGTTGCTGCAGTTGATGGCGAGTTTATAGATAATAATACGCTCTTTGCTGGTCTTTTTAATATATGTCTTTTTGACGGTGAGGTTTTACCTATTGCAAATTCAAATATTTACAGTGTAAATCTTAATCTAACCTTTTGTTCAACTTCATCGGTAGCGAGTGCGGGCTATTCTGGACTTGCCGTGTTGCGCTCTGATATGGCTACTGATGATACGCTTGTGTTATTCGCGACACACCCAAATGCGACATATGGTTTTTATACTGAGTTTCAGTAAACAATAGTTAATAAGAAAAGCCTAACAGGGGAGAGGGTTTGGCGCATGCCAGGCGCGACCATAAAAATAACAATCAGTAAGCTGGGCTGTGCTGTAATAAGCGTGTTAGTAGGCGTTGGTGCGCCAACCTTATCACATGGCGGCCCCACAGGTGGCCAGGTAGTGGGTGGCGCGGGTTCCATTACCCATTCTGGTACCAATACCACTATTAACCAGGCTACCCAAAACATGGCCATCGACTGGCGAAGTTATAATGTCAATGTCGATGAGCGTGTCCAGTACATTCAGCCAAACTCATCATCGCTCTCCCTGAATCGCATTCTCAGTAACAGCGGTTCGACTATATCGGGTCGTATCGATGCCAATGGACAGGTAATCCTCGTTAACCCACACGGCGTGTTTTTTACCCCGACTTCAGTGTTGAACGTTGGCGGCATTATTGCCTCAGGGTTGGATATTTCTACCACGGATTTCATGAATGGTAACTATATTTTCAACGAAGTACTGGGTACTGAAGGTGCTGTGATTAATAGCGGCACGATCAATGCCTCACTGGGTGGCAACGTGGCGCTGATTGGTAAACAGGTCGAGAACGAAGGCCTGATTGTAGCCAACCTGGGTACTGTATCTCTTGCTGCGGGTAAACAGGCGGTGCTGACCTTTGATGAGGGTGGTCTGCTGGGTGTCCGTGTTAGCAAGGAAGTATTGCAAGACGAAATCGGCATTGATGAAGCCGTTACGAATAGCGGTGAGATACAGGCCGAAGGTGGGCGGGTTCTGCTCACTGCCAGCACCAGCCAGGATGTTTTTTCCCAGGCAGTCAATACCGGTGATATTGAGCAAGCCACCAGCGTGGTGGTGCATGAAGATGGGAGCTTTACACTTGGAGGTGGTGCCGATGTGGTGAATACCGGTTCAATTGATACCTCCACAACATCAAGTGACCAGAATGTCGGTCGGATTGTGTTGATCGGCGAAAACGTCACTAGCAGTGGCGAGTTGTATGCTGATGCAGCCGACGGTAATGGTGGCGAGATCGAGTTACATGCCAATGATACGACATTGTTAACCGAGGACAGCGTAGCATCTGCTCAGTCAAGCGCAAATGGACAGGGTGGTATCGTCAAAGTACTGGGCGCTAAAGTGGGTCTTTTTGATCAAAGCGAAGTGAATGTGTCCGGTGCCAAAGGCGGTGGACAGGCGTTGATCGGTGGAGGTTTTCAGGGTACGAATTCAGGTTTGCGCAATTCTTCTGTCTTGTACGTTAGTCAATCAAGTAGTCAGTATGCTGACGCGCTTCAGTCGGGTGATGGCGGTACTTTAGTCAATTGGTCTGATGATACGACTCGTTTTTATGGACAGGCTTTTGCACGTGGTGGTGCTGAGATTGGTCATGGTGGCCTGGTTGAAGTATCTGGAAAGCAATATCTTCGATTCCTTGGCGTCGTTGATACGACAGCGATAAATGGAAGCCTGGGAACTTTGCTCCTGGATCCAACTGATCTGGAAATTCGTGCAGGAACAGGTGACTCTTTGCCTGGGGGCGGTGGTACGACTGATGCATTCGTTGGCTGCCCAACTATAGCTACATGTAATACTAGTTTTGTTTTTGATCAGATTCTATCTTCGCATGAAGGTCCAAGCTATGTATATGAGTCAGAGATAGAGGGAACCGCTAGCGATAACATAAGTGCAAATATTATTCTTCAGGCAACAAACGATATTACGATACAAGACGGTCTTGTTAACGGTGATCTTGATCTAGATCTCGAAAATAATGGTTCTATATCATTTAATGCTGGGAACATTTTTTCGATGGATGTGAATGACACTATTCGAACACGAGGCGGAAGTGTTTCCATTACAGCGGGAAGTATGACGGTAGGAACGATTAATACGACGGGAGCAGATCAACGGCAGGGTGGTGCAATCACTTTAAATGCAACCTCAAGTTCTATAAATGTACAGAGCTTGGTATCTACTGGAGGTGAAGGTGATAACAGTATAGGAAGCAGAGCTGGCAATATTACTCTAACCGCATCAGGACAGATAACAGTCGATGGCGCAATCACGGCAATAGGTGGGCGTGGAAATAGAGATGGAAACACTAGTTATGGCGGTGGGGCAGGTGGTGCTGTTTCGATTACCTCGAACAACAGTACCGTTGATGTACAAAGAATTCGAGCAAATGGTGGGAATGCCCATGGCAATAGTGGAGGGTCCGCGGCAAATGGTGGGGCGGCCGATACTATTACCTTGGCGGGTACAGTGATAACACTCAATCAGAGTATTGAAGCAATAGGAGGTGCCGGCGTAAACGGTGGTTTACAAGGCAATGGAAATACAATTACTTTTTACGGGCCAGTAGTACTGGATAATCC
>DJMK01000158.1 GCA_002436485.1 Proteobacteria bacterium UBA6492 | reverse complement strand
TACCGGCGCCCGTCGTACCGGCAACCAGCAAGTGTGGCATCCTGGCGAGATCAGCAACAACTGGTTCGCCACTGATGTCTTTGCCAAGTGCCAGTGTTAGCGGCGATTTGGCGTTCTCAAATTGTGGCGACTTGATGGTATCGGCCAACTGAACAATTTCGCGTTCTTCATTGGGTATCTCAAGGCCAATTGTGGTTTTACCTGGAATGACTTCGACGATGCGCACACTAATAGCAGACAGTGAACGCGCCAGATCCTTTGCCAGGTTACTAATCTGGCTGACCTTCACACCTGGCGCAGGTTGAAGTTCATAACGCGTGATAACCGGACCAGGGTGTACAGCCACGACCTGCACTTCGATACCGAAATCGGCCAGCTTGACCTCAACCAGGCGAGAAATATGCTCAAGTGCTTCCTTTGACATGGGGTTAGTGGGCATCTTGAGTTCATCAAGTAACGAAAGTGGCGGCAGTTCGGTGTCACCGTCAGTACGAAACAACGGTACCTGTTTTTCGCGCTGCTCGCGTACACTGACTTTTGGTTCCTTGATAACGGGTTCGATGCGTGGTGGTATCCGTTCTTGTTGCCGCGTGCGGGCAATGGCAATTTTCTCCTGGCTACGCTTCTCATGCTCGGTTTGCGCACGTCGGTCTTGAACGTATTCCACGACAAGCAATACCTTGGCGCGTAGCCAGTCGATGGCATTGAGTGTGATAGCACCGGTGGTGTCCATGAGTTTCAACCAGGAAAGGTTGGTAAACAGAGTGAAGCCGCTGAAAAAGAGCGCCAGCAGTAACAGTGTCGCACCGAGTTCATTGAACGCATGGATCATGCCGCTTCGTACCAGTTCGCCGAGGATACCTCCTGCCGTGACGTTCTGTGGTAATTGGCTGACCGCCTGGGTGTCATACAGACTCGCCAGTCCACAGGAGGAAATGAGGGTGAAGATGAAACCGATACCACGGATAGACAGGCTGCGCATTTCGGTCGGCTTGATGGGCATCTGCCGGTAAATTAACCAGCCGGTATAGGCAATCATCAGTGGCACCAGGTATGCCAGGTAGCCAAACAAGGCGAGGAAAATATCGGCAAAGTATGCCCCGGTAATGCCACCCAGGTTGGAAACCTTGCCTGATTGGCTGCTATTTGACCAGCCGGGATCGCCAGGTGCATAACTGATAAGCGCGATGAAACAGTAAAGCGCGATGAAGGCAAAGATGAACAGGGCCCCTTCGCGCATACCACGAGTCATGTGAAGCCCAAGAGGCGTTTTTTCTATCTTCTGCTTAGCCTGTGCCAATGTTAATCCAAATAATTAAAAATATTATCTAACTTACTATTTAATAAGGATAATTACAATATATTTTACAGGGATTGTAATGCTGGATGTACTACCTGCCCGGCCTTTACGTTGATGCCTGCTGCCAGGTCGTCGGCTTGTTCCCAGCCCGGCTCGCACAGACGCAGAATATAGGGAACAAGGGCGGCGGACAATGCTTGCGAGGCGCTGCGTGGCACAGCCCCAGGCATATTGGTCACGCCAAAATGGACCACCCCTTCCCAGATGAAGGTGGGATTTTCATAGTTTGTGGGGCGTGTGGTCTCGATACAGCCGCCCTGGTCGACTGATATATCAATGATAACACTGCCCGGCTTCATGCTTTTCACCAGGTCTGCGCTCACCAGATGGGGCGCCTTTGCCCCGGGAATCAGCACAGCGCCGACCAGCAAGTCAGCGGTTTTGACATGCTCTTCAATGGCATGTTTGTATGGGTGAAGGCCGGTGACATTGGCGCCTAAAGCACGGGCAGCGGCAAGTTTTTCCCGGTTGGGATCGAACACTGTGACGTACGCACCCAGGCTTTGTGCCACCGTGGCAGCATTGCTGCCGGCAACACCGGCCCCAAGAATGACCACGTGGCCACGTTCAGCCGCGGGCAGCCCGCCCAGCAATAAACCACGCCCGCCATGGGGTTGCTGCAACAGGTTACTGCCTATTTGCACTGACAGGCGACCGGCGATATCGCTCATGGGGGCAAGTAATGGCAGGTAGCGACCCGATTGCACCGTTTCAAACGCGATGGCGGTAAGCCCGATTGATTGGAGTTTTTTTGTCAGTTCGGGTTCTGCTGCCAGGTGCAGGTAGGAAAAAAGCATATGGTCAGAACGCAGGTACTGCAGATCGCCCGCAACCGGCTCTTTGACCTTGACGATGAGTGCAGCGGCTTTGTAGGTGCTGGCGGCGTCTGCTGTGATCTCAACCCCGGCACGCAGGTAGTCATTATCATCATAACCACTTAACACACCGGCATTGTGTTCAACATAAACCTCATGACCATGCTGAATTAACTCGGCACATGCCTCCGGGACTAACCCCACACGACCTTCAAGTGTTTTGATTTCTTTTGGAATACCGATTTTCATGCTGTCACTTTACCCTGTTGTGCCCTTTCCGTAACATAGACCACGTTCAACTTTTTTCGCTGAACTAATTCTTGCTGACCCTTGTCTGTAGTGAATTGTTCCAGAAACAATGACTTATTCTTTCGGAGTTGTAAATGAGTGACACCAAACATTGTCGATTGCTGATCCTGGGCTCTGGTCCTGCCGGATATACAGCGGCTGTCTATGCCGCACGCGCTAACCTGAACCCGGTTCTAGTCACGGGCCTGGAGCAAGGCGGCCAATTAATGACCACCACCGAGGTCGACAACTGGCCGGGCGATGTAGAAGGACTTCAGGGACCGGGACTGATGGAACGTATGCAAAAACATGCCGAGCGTTTTAATACGGAAATTATTTTTGATCATATACACACCACGGATCTAAAAAACCGTCCGTTTACCCTGACCGGGGACAACGGTATTTATACTTGTGATGCATTGATCATCGCAACGGGTGCGTCGGCCAAGTATCTTGGTTTACCGTCCGAAGAAGCGTTTAAAGGCAAAGGTGTATCCGGTTGCGCCACCTGTGATGGTTTCTTTTATCGTAACCAGAAAGTGGCCGTAATAGGCGGTGGTAACACCGCGGTAGAAGAAGCACTTTACCTATCTAACATTGCAGAGCACGTCACCATTGTACATCGCCGCGATAAATTTAGTTCAGAAAAGATCCTGGCAGACCAGCTGATTAATAAATCCAAGAGCGGCAATGTCACAATCGAATGGAATATGACGCTTGACGAAGTGCTGGGTGATGATAGTGGCGTGACGGGTATGCGTCTCAAGAGTATAAAAGACGACTCCACCAAGGATATTGATGTGATGGGTGTATTCATCGCCATTGGACATAAACCCAATACCGATATCTTCGAGGGGCAACTGGAAATGGATCATGGTTACCTGGTAGTTAATAGTGGCCGCAGTGGTAATGCGACGCAGACCAGCGTGCCTGGTGTATTTGCAGCTGGTGATGTTGCTGATCATATTTATCGACAGGCCATCACCTCCGCCGGCTCCGGTTGTATGGCAGCACTGGATGCAGAAAAATACCTGGATAATCTCGAGGCCTAGTCGCTTTTTTACCGTAATCATCATTCATGCGCGTTGAAATTGTTGATCAACTTTCAACGATCAGGGCGGATGATTGGAACCGAATGGCCGGTGATGCCAATCCATTTGTTCAACATGCCTTTTTAACTGCACTGGAGCAACATCGCTGCCTGCAGGAATATGGCTGGTACCCACAACATATCGTTATCCTTGAACAGGACGAGCCGGTCGCGGCCATGCCGATGTATATCAAGGATAACTCCTATGGTGAGCTGGTATTCGACTGGGCCTGGGCAGATGCTTATCACCGTAGTGGTTTAGCCTATTATCCAAAACTGGTTGTTGCCATTCCCTATACGCCTGCGACTGGACCGCGTTTACTTGTTAGACCGGACAGGGATTTTGCAGGTTATGCAAACATGCTCATCGAACATGCTGTTAAGGTTGCACAACAGCAAAACATGTCATCAATTCATTGGTTGTTCACGAATGAGGAGAATACTTCGGCGTTACAAAACGCCAACATGATGTTGCGGCTTGGCTGTCAGTTTCACTGGCACAACAGGGATTATCAAGACTTTGATCATTACCTGCAGGCTTTTTCTTCATCAAAACGTAAAAAGATCAAGCGCGAACGTCGGCGCGTGCAGGAACAGGCGATCGAGATTGAAATACGCCATGGCGCCGACATGACAGAAGAATTATGGCAAATCTATCATGATTTTTATTGTGATACCTTTGACAGGAAAAGCGGCATGCCCACACTGAGCCTGGATTTTTTTCAATCCATCGGTACAAGTATGCCCGATAACGTTGTGATTTTTTTTGCAAAGCATGAGGGTAAGTATGTTGCGAGTGCCTTTAATATACGAGGCAAGGATGCGCTGTACGGGCGACACTGGGGCTGTAGCGCTGAGTTTCACAGCCTGCACTTCGAGGCCTGTTATTATCAAGGGCTGGAGTATTGTATTAATAACCGCATAGCAAAGTTTGAGCCGGGTGCACAGGGTGAACATAAAATTAGCCGTGGCTTTTTACCGGCCAAAACCTGGTCTGCGCACTGGGTGGCGCATTCCGATTTTGACAAGGCGATTCGACAGTTTGTCTTGCAGGAGCAAAAAGGTATGCAACACTATATAGATAGTCTGGCTGCACACTCACCTTTCAAGGAATTATAGGCTTCATGACACGAACTAGTATGTCTGCACCCTACTTGCTTGATTTACATGACCCGACTGCCTTTCCGGATGTCGCCGAAGCACTATTGGAGCCGGATGGGCTACTTGCCATTGGTGGCGACCTGTCGGTTAAACGTTTACTAACTGCTTATCGACGGGGAATATTTCCATGGTATAGCGATGGCCAGCCTATTCTGTGGTGGTCGCCTGATCCGCGTGCCGTCTTGTTTCCAGACGAGTTAAAAATATCACGCAGCTTGAAAAAAACCATTAAGAAGCAAAAATATACTGTTCAAACGGATGGTGCGTTTGCTGATGTGATCGCAGCCTGTGCCGAACCGCGCAAGAATGCACAAGGCACCTGGATTACACAGGAGATGGCGCAGGCCTATATTCGGCTGCATGAAGATGGCTATGCGCATTCAGTCGAGGCATGGTGTGATGGCCAGCTTGTCGGTGGATTATATGGTGTTAGTCTCGGTCAGGTTTTTTTTGGTGAGTCGATGTTTACTCGCCAGACCGATGCTTCAAAAGTCGTATTTGCTTTTCTGGTAACTCAATTACGGCAACAGGGCTATGGTCTAATTGATTGCCAGGTCTTCTCAACGCATCTGGCAACACTCGGTGCGCGGCTTATTGCCAGAGATGACTTTGTACAACTACTGAATCAATTTTGTGATGTACCCGTTAAAAACAACAAATGGACTCTCGATGTAACAGCTAACGATGTAATATCTGCGTATGAATGACGAAACCCAGCGTTATCACCTGCTACACAGCCTGCGCTTTCTGATAGCGCCCGAGCACGAATGCAGTTATTTGCCTGATCAACAGGCGACCACCCTGTTTGTTGATCCGCAAATCGACATTGATAATGAGACTTACGGCTTACTTGCAAACCTCGGTTTTCGTCGTAGTGGCGAGCATGTTTACCGACCACATTGCGCGAGCTGCCGTAGCTGTGTTTCAGTACGAATTGATGTGAGTCGCTTCAGATTATCACGCAGCCAGCGGCGGTTGCTAAAACGTAATCTGGATCTGTCAATCGAAATACAACCAGCGGCATTTTCTGAAGAACACTTCGAGTTGTATAAATCCTACATGCAGCATCGTCATGCGGGAAGCAGTATGGATGATGAAGATCCCGAACATTACAGTCGCATGATGCTGGCGAGCTGGTGTGACACCCGGCTGATTGTGATACGTCACCAAGAACACCTGATGGCTGTCGCTATTACAGACTGGCTGGAGGATGGCCTGTCAGCGGTTTACACCTATTACGATCCGCAAGTCATCAAACGTGGACTCGGTATTTTTTCTATTTTACAGCAGGTGGCAATCGCTAGGCAGCATGACGTTCGTTATGTCTACCTTGGCTACTGGATAGCGCAATGCGATAAAATGGCATACAAAAGCCAGTTCAGTGGTCTTGAATATTTTAATGGGCATCGCTGGACGGATACCCTGCAGAAAACATAAACCTGCCGGATATCAAACGCTTATCGCGTGACCTAAAGCAGGCTGGTTTCACGCCCGATAATACTGTCATTCAATTGTCATTATTTGGCAACTTAAGCGTCATAAACCTGTCAAATAATAAAGCAACTTTTCTGCCCGTTCGGGTAAAAGGAGGGCTTATGTTGAGCTACCTGTATCGGTTAGCTACCCGCTTTGAGAATGAGCATGGCTACCGCGCCAACCTTCTCTACCTCAATACTTCCCACTATGCCCAGCTCAGATCCGAGCTGGCTGCTATCAAGGGCCTGGGTGACATGGTGCAGTTCCTGGGTATGGAAATTGTGGTCGAGGGCGGGATTACCCATCCACATGTCTCCTATACGATATTGGAGTCTCAGAACGCTGTGGCTGTGTAGAATTCAGGCAATTTTGTTCTTCGATTTCACCGACGGCATACCGTCCTATTACCCTCTATTCACTCAAGATTTTGAAATATTTGCCCGTTTCAGGCATCATTCGCGCTGCATTGTTCAACAGATAGCGAGCAGGAATGGCAAAAGAAGAACATATCGAAATGGAAGGTACCGTGGTAGAAACCCTTCCCAACACCATGTTCCGTGTGGAACTGGATAACGGGCACGTGGTAACGGCCCATATCTCCGGCAAAATGCGCAAGAATTACATCCGCATACTCACAGGCGACAAGGTGACCGTGCAATTGACACCATATGATTTGAGCAAGGGGCGTATCGTGTTTCGTGGCCGATGAGCCGAGAGCGTTTCTGCAAATAAAAAACCGCCTATCGGCGGTTTTTTTTGGTTAACGGGAAGTGACCGTCTCTTCGCTACCTTCCATTTCAAGGTATATCTTGTCATCGACGACCGTGATGTTCACGGAGCCGCCACTGGTGAGTTTGCCAAACAGTAACTCTTCGGCGAGCGGCTTCTTGATATTTTCCTGGATGACTCTTGCCATGGGACGAGCGCCCATTTGTGGATCATAGCCATGCATGGCAAACCAGGTACGTGCTTCGTCATCGATGGTCAGACTGACACCTTTTTCCTCAAGTTGTGCTTCGAATTCAAACAGGAACTTGTCAACTACCTTGGTAATGATTTCAGTGGATAGTTGTTTGAACTGAATGATCGCATCCAGGCGATTGCGAAACTCGGGAGCAAACTGTTTCTTGATCGTTTCCATTGCATCTGATGAATGATCCTGCTGACTGAAACCGATGGATGGACGGTTAAGCCGATCAGCGCCCGCATTGGTTGTCATAACAATAATTACATTCCTGAAGTCAGCCTTGCGACCGTTGTTGTCNNATTTCATCCAGCAATAGTACGGCATGTGGATGTTTATTGATGGCTTCAGTCAACAGTCCACCTTGGTCAAATCCAACGTAGCCTGGAGGCGCGCCAATCAATCGAGAAACAGTATGGCGTTCCATGTATTCAGACATATCAAAGCGAATGAGTTCGATACCCATGATCTTGGCAAGCTGGTTGGTCACTTCTGTTTTGCCTACACCAGTTGGACCTGCAAACAGGAAAGAACCTATTGGTTTTTGCTCGTTACCCAGTCCAGCTCGTGATAGCTTGATGCTGGTAGAGAGTGTTTCAATCGCTTCATCCTGTCCATAGATAACCAACTTAAGATCCCGTTCAAGATTCTTGAGCGTTTCCTTGTCGCTGGTAGAAACTGTTTTGGGCGGTATACGTGCGATTTTGGAAACTATAGTTTCTATTTCCTTCACACCAATTGTTTTCTTGCGTTTGGACGGAGCTTGCAAACGCTGGTTAGCGCCAGCTTCATCAATTACATCAATCGCCTTGTCAGGCAGGTGACGATCATTGATATAGCGTTCTGACAGTTCTACCGCGGAACGAATTGCCTGGCGGGTATATTTCACACTGTGATGTTCTTCAAAGCGTGATTTCAACCCTTCCAGGATCTGGATTGTTTCGTTGACAGTTGGTTCAACCACGTCGATTTTCTGAAAACGACGGGTCAAGGCACGATCTTTTTCGAAAATACCACGGTATTCCTGGTAAGTCGTAGAACCAATACATTTCAGTTCGCCGGAAGCCAGTACCGGTTTAATCAGGTTGGATGCATCCATGGCACCACCGGATGCCGCACCGGCCCCGATGATGGTATGTATTTCATCGATAAACAGGATGGCACCCTCTTCGCTTTGAAGCTGGTTGATAACAGCTTTAAGGCGCTTTTCAAAATCACCTCGGTACTTGGTGCCGGCAAGCAGTGCACCGAGATCGAGTGAATAGATAGTACAGCCATGCAGTACCTCAGGGACCTCGTTATCAACAATTTTCTTCGCCAGTCCCTCAGCCAGTGCAGTTTTACCGACACCTGCTTCGCCGACGAACAGTGGATTATTTTTGCGGCGCCGGCACAGGACCTGGATTGTCCTCTCCAGTTCATGTTTGCGGCCAATCAGCGGGTCTATTCTACCCGCCTCTGCAAGTTTGTTCAGGTTGGTTGCATATTGAGACAATGGGTCCTGTTGTTTCTCCGGAGCACCCTCTTCTTCTGCCACTGGCTCACCGCCAAGCTGTTCCTCATCATTGATTTTGGAAATGCCATGCGAGATGTAATTCACTACCTCGAGCCGTGTGATTTCCTGTTTCTTGAGAAAATATACGGCCTGCGATTCCTGTTCGCTGAAGATAGCGACCAGTATGTTGGCGCCAGTAACTTCATTCTTGCCAGAAGACTGCACATGAAATACGGCGCGCTGTAATACACGCTGGAAGCCCAGTGTTGGTTGCGTGTCACGATCATCGGTCGGCGGAAGTAATGGCGTGGTCTCTTCGAGGAAATCGGCGATGTCGTTTCGCAGTTTATCCAGGTTGGCACCGCAGGCTCGCAGGACTTCTGCCGCTGAATTATTGTCGAGTAATGCAAGCAACAAGTGCTCCACGGTCATGAACTCGTGTTTCTTTTCCCGTGCATCCTTGAATGCATTATTGAGTGATGTTTCAAGTTCCTTGCTTAGCATTTTCAACTCCTAGGCACTACGTGTCCGCCTCCATGGTACATAACAGGGGGTGTTCATGTTCACGCGAATAATCGTTCACCTGGGCCACCTTCGTTTCGGCGATTTCGCGGGTGTACAAACCACAAATTCCCATTCCCTTGGTATGTACGTTCAACATGATGTGGGTTGCCTTTTCACGATTCATGCCGAAGAAATATTCGAGCACGTGAACAACGAACTCCATAGGAGTGTAATCGTCATTTACCAGAATTACTTTATACATTGGGGGGCGTTTTAGCTTTGGCTTGGCCTCTTCCAGCGCCAAACCGCCGTCATTGTGACGCCCCGGTGTCAATTCATCGCTCATGGTCTGTATATAGGGTCATAGCCGTCGAATAACCAGTTCTACCCGTATTTTAGCAATCGTTAACATGAATATTATGAATTTTTGGCTATAGTTAAAAGACACGAATTTCGTGTGAGAAAATGGGATAACTTCTTGTTTTTAAAGTGAAATTAGCGATATAGCAAAAGTTACTTTTATATAACAGAGGTAATAAGGAGGCTAGGAAGGCATGACTATTGGAATAGTGAAGTGGTTCAGTAATGCAAAGGGGTATGGATTTATATCACCTGAACAGGGTGGCGATGATATTTTTGCTCATTTTTCAGCCATCTCAATGGATGGTTACAAGACGCTCAAGAAAGGCCAGAAAGTGGAATTCGAATGCAGCCAGGGACCAAAAGGCATGCATGCAAAAGACATAAAACCCTCCCATAATAAGACAGAAGTCACGACGCACTAAACAAGAAATTCATCGCTATGAGATGACCGGCATAATTCAGCGCGAATATGCCGGTTTTTTTTGTTCTCGATAATCAGGCAATACGAAACTGGATGGTATCCTGATCGTAATCAGATGCCTTGGCAATATTGTATCCTTGCGCATAGTCGACACCGATTTCTTTTAACAGTGCTATGGATTCTTCGTCCTGCACATATTCTGCAATAGTAAGCTTTCCAAGAATATGGCAAATATCATTAATGGCCTTGACCAGCGCGTAGTTGAGTTCATCGGCTTTCATACTATTGATAAACGAGCCATCGATCTTGATGAAGTCGACATCGAATTCACGCAGATACGAGAACGAACTATAGCCAACGCCAAAGTCATCAAGTGCACACCTGAATCCGAGTCCATGCAGATCTGTTATGAATTGTTTGGCCTTGTCGAGCTCCGCAATGGCAACGTCTTCTGTAATTTCAAATACGATCCTGGCAGACGAAATTTTTAGTGAGGCTTGCAGCAGTTTTATAAAACTGAATAGCTGTTCATCACCAATTGATTTGCCTGACAGGTTGATAAAATAACAAAGCTTGCCATCATCAGGCTGCTCATTAATCCACTGGAAAGCATGTTCAATAACCCAGCGATCGATTTCAGGTAACAAACCAAATCGATCTGCAGCATCCAGGAAACCACCTGGCATAATATAGTCATTGGTTTCTGGGTCGACCATGCGTAACAGCAGTTCATGACTGTAGATATCGCAGTCTTCGATGGTTATTACTGGCTGACAGGCAAACACGAAATAGTCATTATCAAGTGCTTCACGAATCCGTCTTGACCAGCCCATTTCTTCATACAATGAATTGATGCGAAGCCTGTCCTCATTTTCAAAAATATGCACGCGATTGCGACCAGCACGTTTTGCCATGTGACAGGCGATATCTGCGCGCGAAAGCAGCGCCTCCTTATTTTCGATTTCCTTTTCAAACAGCGCGATACCAATCGAGCAACCTATACCAAAATGTTTTCCATCCGCGATAAATGAGAAGCCAGCTATTGCTTCGCGATAACCTTCGGCTACTTTTTCGATCTGTTGCTTGTTAACCTGTTGAAGCAGGAGTGCAAACTCATCGCCGCCCAGGCGTGCAAGTATATCGCCCTTGCGTGTGCGTTTTTTGAGAGTATGGGCGATACCAATTAACAAGCGGTCACCCTCAAGGTGCCCAAGGGTGTCATTGACATATTTGAAGTTATCCAGGTCAATATAAATGCATGCGCAGTTATTTTCCTGCTTGCGTGATGCCTGTGCAAAGGCGCGCTCGAGTGCATCATTGAAATACTGTCGATTATGCAGCCCAGTCAGTGAGTCGTGTTCTGCCAGGTGTCGTAAGTGGTCCATGGCGGCGCGGCGTTCGCTGATATCATCCACAATGGCGGTGTAGAGACGATCGTCGCTTTCGATTTTGCTAACCTTGAATGACATGAAAAACCTGGTACCGTCCTGGCGAATGCCATCCAGCTCGCGTTCGTTATTTTTGCTAGTAATCTGTCCGTTTATGAATTCATTTTCAAGTTCACGACTGGTAATAATAGATATGCCGCATCCTTTTATTTCGCTGCTGGTGTAACCAAACAGTCGTTGTGCAGCGGTGTTAAAGGATTCGATTTTTCCTTCTTCATCGATAGTGATGATGCCTTCCGCAGCAGTATCAAGAATTGATTCTAACCGGTTTTGCTTGTTATAAACCTGCGCGCGCATTTGAGTGTATGCGCGAATCAGCTTATCAATTTCGACGGTGTTTCCTTCAGATATCGGTATGCTGTTTTTTAAAGGGTCTTCATTGGCCATGCTATTTGCCAGCTCCAGTACCGGCTGGCGAATTCTGCGTTGGAATGCAGAGAATGCGAGTATCAACATCAACACAACAATCCCGGCAAAAAACCAGATGAAGTATGAAAGCCGGTTACTGGTCTTTTGCGACTCGGCGATGCCAATGTTATTGATTTCGGCAATTGCCCGCTCCAATGCGTTTGCGGTTTCCCATGTCCTGTCGAGTGCCGGTTGCAATGCATTACTTAACAACGAAGCGTCCGCGCGCCAGTCCTTGGAGAAATAGATAGTCGTGGCTTTTTCGAGAAAGATGTTGTAATAAAGCAGTGCTTCACGCATGCTGGACAGCGACTCTTCCTGTTGTATACCTAACAGGCCTTTCTTATTGTATTCATCCAGCTTATCCAGTGTTTCATCGACAGTTTTGGCAAACATTTCGCGGTTTCTTAAATTATTGCTCATAGCGACTTCGGGCTCGCCGAAAGCACCCATTCTGTTCGCTATAAAAATTCGAAACCAGCTGATTTGCATGGCCCAGGCATAACGTGCTTCCTGGAAAAGCTGTATGATGCGATGGTGATCACGCTCAATCAGTTTAGGTCTGAACTCGGTCAGCTCGGCTTCCTGCAAAGCGAGTTCAACCGCTTCAGAAAACTTTCGGTTGGTCGGTTCAAGATGCGTGAGAAGAATTGGCATGGCCGGATATCGGCTTTCAACATCCTGCATGATGATGACATACTGCGCGATAATTTCCCTTAGCCGTAAAATATCATCATGTAACTGGTTGGCCCGGGTCGTCAGCGCGTCGGTTGTCTTGGATAACGTAGATTTCCTCAATTCATCCGCACGGGATTGTAACTGGTCAAGATGTACAAAGACTTTTTCACGATGCTCATTTGAAAGGAACGTGGAATACTGATGCAAGGCGCTCTCTGCAAGTTGTAACGAGTTTTTTAGATCTGTCACAGAGGAATTCAGATCGCGGTTTGCATGGATGTATTCCAGACCACGGGACGAGGATTTTGTCACCTCGTATTGCGCATAAAATGTCAGTGCGAACAAGGCAACAATCGTTACACTGATTAAAAGGATGAACCTTCCATTGAGTGTTTTTAAACCAGGTGACATGCCTGTCAGTAATCCCCCCGGGATACGAAGAATCGAGAACTATGACAGTTTACGGCACAAACACGGTATATTTGAGTAATTTTGGAAATATTAACTGATTTCTAACTTTAACTATCGCTGCTAATCTATTGAAATTATACGCATTTAATAAGCCATTTGATGTAGTGTGCCAATTCCGCCCGCATGGTGCCGATCGTGTACTGGCTGATTTCATCAAGCACAAAAGCGTGCATGCGGCCGGGCGCCTCGATAAAGATAGTGAGGGGCTATTGCTATTAACGGATGATGGTGTACTGCAACATCGGATTACCCAGCCTGAGCAGAAAATGCCCAAAGGGTACTGGGTGCAAGTTGAAGGCGAACCGGATGAAAAAGTACTGGCACAGCTACGAACAGGTGTGAATTTGAAAGATGGTATGACGCGGCCAGCGGAGGTAAAACTCATCGCAATGCCGCCGGTGTGGGAACGTACGCCCCCTATACGACAGCGAAAAACCGTTCCGACCAGTTGGCTGGATATCACCATCACCGAGGGACGTAACCGGCAGGTCAGGCGGATGACGGCTGCTATCGGACACCCTACCCTTCGTTTGATTCGGTATCGCATCGGCAGTTGGTATTTAAATAATCTGCAGCCAGGTGAACTGGAGGAAAGAAAGATTCCACAGGGAGTCCAGGCCGAGATTAAGGCTCAAGTAACGAGCCGTGACAGGCGCAGGAAATAATCGCAAACGTAAATATGAGATGGTCAGCACACATTACCGTTGCCGCCGTGCTTGAGAGAGATAGCAGGTTTTTGCTGGTACAGGAAAACATTGCTGGTAAACGGGTTATCAATCAGCCCGCCGGGCATTTAGAAGACAACGAAACCCTGTTACAAGCAACCCGGCGTGAAGTGCTGGAAGAAACCGGCTGGCATTATCAGCCCCACTCGCTGGTTGGTATCTATCATTGGAAATCCCCTGATGATGAAACCTTTTTGCGTTTTTGCTTTACCGGCAATTTGCTGGAGCATGAGCCACAGCGGGAGCTCGATCCAGCTATCCAGCAGGTGTTGTGGCTTGAGCAGCAAGAAATGCAAAAACGTGCAGCGCAAATGCGCAGCCCGCTGGTGCAAAAATGTATTGACGATTACCTGCGTGGTGTACGAATTGATTTATCAGTCCTGAACCATATCTAAAGAAGTATGCAAACCTCATCGCATAAAAAACAGGTTATTGTTGGGCTTTCCGGTGGCGTGGATTCATCAGTAAGTGCCCTGCTGCTGAATAATGGAGAATACGAGGTCCGTGCCGTATTCATGAAAAACTGGGAAGGCGATGATACCGACGAGCATTGTGCAGCCGAAGAAGACCTGGCAGATGCCAAGGCTATATGCGAGCAACTGGGTATCGTACTGCAAGGAGTTAACTTTTCTGATCAATACTGGGACAGAGTGTTTGCCTATTTTCTACAAGAATATGGTGCGGGGCGCACACCCAACCCGGATATTCTATGCAACAAGGAAATTAAGTTTCGCGCATTTCTTGATTACGCACTTGATCAGGGCGCCGATTACATTGCGACCGGGCATTACGTGCGCAAGCAAAAACGCGATGGAAATTATTTTTTACTGCGAGGCTTGGATAAGGACAAGGATCAGAGTTACTTTTTATATACCCTTAAACAGGATCAGCTTGCACGTTCCCTGTTTCCGGTTGGGGAGCTGACCAAGCCCGCAGTGCGTAAAATCGCATCTGAAAACACGCTGGTGACTTCTAATAAAAAAGATAGTACCGGCATTTGTTTTATTGGCGAACGTGATTTCAAATCGTTTTTAAAAAGATATCTGCCGGCACAGCCGGGCAAGATACGCACTGCCGATGGCGAACAAATTGGACATCATGATGGCTTGATGTATTACACCCGTGGCCAGCGCCAGGGTCTCGGGCTTGGTGGTCTCGCCGGTTTTAGTGGCGAACCCTGGTATGTTGCAGATAAGGACCTGGCGAACAATACACTGATTGTTGTGCAGGGTCATATGCACCCGCTTCTGCTTGGTAAATGGTTAAAGGTGGAGCAAGTTGAATGGGTGCAGTTAGAAGAGCCGGAGTTCCCCTTACATTGCACTGCAAAGACACGCTATCGCCAGCAGGACGCGGCCTGCGTTGTGAAAAAAGATGCAAATGATCGGTTGCATGTCGAGTTTGCCGAACCGCAGTGGGCTGTTACACTCGGGCAGTCGGTGGTGTTTTACCAGGATGAAGTTTGTCTTGGTGGCGGTGTTATTAACGCAACTGAAAAATTAATATAAAACTAACAAAGCGAACTGATGAGCAATATTCGTAACAAGACACTCGCGCTAGCCGGCGTGTTTCAAAGTGCCTGCCTGGTAAATCAAATTTCGACCAGGGGTATTGCTGATATGCATGACCTTGAAACCATCGTGCGTGCAACTTTGAACTTGGATCCACGAACAACCGATGAGGTATTCGGTTCGGTTGACAACTTACGTACCGGATTGCATGCGCTGATCGAGCAACTTGGGGATCAAAAAACACAAAAGGATATGAATATTGCGCGTTACGTGATTAGCCTGCTCTATCTTCAAAGAAAACTCGCCAAGCGTAGCGCCATGCTTGAACAGATTGCCGAAGGCATAGCGCGTGCAAAGCAACAAAGCGAAATGTTTGATATTACCCATGATAACGTGCTGGCCAACCTGGCTGGAATATACAGCGATACCGTGAGCCTGATTCCGCCCAAGATTATGGTGTCCGGTGAAAGCGGTCATCTGGCGAACCGCACCAATGCGGATCGCATTCGTGCCGTTTTGCTCGGCGGAATTCGTTTTGCCGTGTTGTGGGCCCAGCTTGGAGGTGGGCGCTGGCACATTCTGTTCAAGCGCCGCACCTTTGTAAATGAAGCCCGTCGTCTGCTCGAAGAAGAAATCAATCCGCAACTCCATTGATTGTGGGACTAATCCCGATTGGGTAGCCAAGTCGTTGACGGTTTTCGTTATAATGCGCACATCATCGACACATTTGATGTCTAATTAATCAACAGTAAGGAGTTCCCATGGCAGACAGTTTTAAATCGCGTGCCAATCTGAAGGTCAAAGATAATACCTATGAGATTTATCGATTGGATGCCG
>DJMK01000012.1 GCA_002436485.1 Proteobacteria bacterium UBA6492 | reverse complement strand
CGCGCAATGATCGCGGCATGACAGGTGCGGCCACCACGATTGGTTACGATGGCCGCGGCTCGTTTCATAATCGGTTCCCAGTCCGGGTCTGTCATGTCGGTTACCAGTACATCACCCGGTTCAACCCGGTTTATCTGTGAAACATCCTTGATGACTTTTGCGGTACCGACCCCGATGCGCTGGCCGATACTGCGCCCGGTAATCACGATTGTTTCACCTTTACTGGTGAGTTCATAACGCTGCAGCACATGTTTGCTGGCCTGGCTCTGAACAGTTTCCGGACGTGCCTGTACGATGTACAGTTGCTGATCAAGACCGTCCTTGGCCCACTCAATGTCCATCGGCCGGCCATAGTGTTGTTCGATAATCACGGCAAGTCGCGCCAGTTCTTCTGCCTCGGCATCACTAATGGAAAACTGGTTTTGTTCCTTTGCTGATACTGGTGTTGTGAAGGTAGCCTGCTCATGGTTGGCGTTTTCACCATACACCATGCGAATGTTTTTTGAACCTATGGTGCGTTGCAAAATTGCGGGCAGGTTATTTTCCAGGTTCGGTTTGAAGACATAAAACTCGTCCGGGTTTACTGCGCCCTGTACCACGGTTTCACCCAGACCGTAAGCACTGGTTATGAAGACCACGTTTTCATAACCCGATTCGGTATCAATCGAAAACATGACACCACTGGACGAGATGTCACTGCGCACCATTTTTTGTACACCGGCTGACAGCGCAACCTGTCGATGATCAAACCCCTGGTGAACGCGATAGGAAATTGCGCGATCATTAAACAAAGAAGCGAAAACCTGTTTGATACTTTCCAGGATATTTTCTTCGCCCTTGATGTTCAGATAGGTTTCCTGTTGTCCTGCAAACGAGGCTTCGGGTAAATCCTCGGCGGTTGCCGATGAGCGCACTGCAAAGCTGGCTTCTTCGCCATAGCGTTTGAGCAATTGCTGGCAGGCACTGCGTATCTCTGTTTCGAGCTTATTTGGAAAAGGGATCTGCCTTATCCATTCGCGTATCTGGCTGCCCGCACTGGCAAGCGCGTCTACATCATTGGTATCCAGCTCGGCAAGCAGGCTGTGAATTTTTTCATCGAGTCCATCATGCTTGAGAAATTCGCGGTAGGCATCGGCCGTCGTGGCAAAACCACCGGGGACCCGCACACCCCTGGCTTGAAGCCCCTGGATCATCTCACCCAGCGAGGCATTTTTGCCGCCTACTTGAGCGACATCATTGATGCCGAGTTCCTCAAACCACTTAATATACATAGGATGATTATATGTCCCTGCTGTTAAGCTATTTTTACATCGTCTAGACTCATTATTGAAGAATGAGACACTAATATGAAACAACAAGTTTACTTGATTTCTGACAGTACAGGTATTACTGCTGGTGCACTGGCGGACAGTCTGCTTAACCAGTTCCAGGGTATCAGCTTTGAAATCACCACGTTTCGGTACGTCGATTCACCATCGCGCCTGGCAAAGGTATGTGAACAGATTGAGGCGGCCTCAAAACAGCGGCAGCAAAAGCCCATTGTTTTCAGTACGCTGGTAGAGGGTGCCATGCGTGTGCAGCTCAATGCAGTTAATGGGCATGTTTTTGACCTGATGGGTGCATTTCTGACGCCACTGGAGGAAGTACTCGGCAGGCAGGCATCACCCACGGTTGGTTATACCCACGGGCAACGCGAAGAGGCACAGTACCATGAACGAATGGATGCAGTGAATTATGCGTTGCGTAACGATGATGGTGTCTCAACAAGGCATTACGATCAGGCCGACATTATTCTCATCGGGGTGTCACGTTGCGGCAAGACACCCACCTGTCTTTACCTTGCCATGCAGTACAGTATGTATGCGGCGAATTATCCACTGGTTGTAGAAGACCTCGAATCTACCGCTATTCCGGCCGCACTCAATCACTATAAAGAAAGGTTGTTTGCCCTGACCATCGAACCGCAGCGACTACAGAGTATTCGCCAGGAACGCCGTCCCGACAGTAATTATGCCTCGCTCAAGCAATGCCAGCACGAGGTACGCCTGGCAGAGATACTATTTCGTGACCTGGGTGTGCCCGTTTGTGATGTCACCAGCCTGTCGATCGAGGAGATTGCCACCCGCGTATTGCGCCACGTAGACGAACGTCAGTAAGGCTTGGTTAATTTTCAGCCTGTCAGTACCCCCTTGAAATCAGCGGGTTTGAACCCCATCTCATCCATTATTTTCATTCACCATACTGTGAGTCAGAAAGGGAGACCCATGAGCGTGGATACACAAAGAGAGACATTAAGTTTTCAGGCCGAGGTGAAACAGCTGTTGCAGCTGATGATCCATTCACTTTATTCCAACAAGGAAATCTTTCTGCGCGAGCTGATATCCAACGGTTCCGATGCCTGCGACAAGCTGCGTTTNNGATTGGTCAGTTCGGCGTCGGCTTTTATTCGTCGTTTATTGTAGCGGACAAGGTCACTGTCGAGACGCGCCGAGCTGGCCTGGGTGTCGAACATGGTGTTCGTTGGGAGTCTAGCGGCGAAGGCGAGTACAGCCTGGAAAATATTGAGCGTAAACAGCGTGGTACCAGTGTGACCCTGCATCTACGTGAAGGTGAGGATGAATTTGTCGAGGACTGGCGCCTACGTTCCGTTATTGGCAAATACTCAGACCATATTTCATTGCCTATCGAGATGGAAAAACGCGATGACCAGGGTAAGGAAACGGATGAGTGGGAGTCCATCAACAAGGCCTCAGCGCTATGGGCGCGCCCGAAGTCAGAAATCAACGACGAGGATTACAAGGAGTTCTACAAGCACGTTGCACACGATTTTGATGAGCCGTTGTTATGGACACATAACCATGTCGAAG
>DJMK01000081.1 GCA_002436485.1 Proteobacteria bacterium UBA6492 | reverse complement strand
AACTGTGTCAAGGAGGAAACATGCCCGTTGATGGAAACAAGGCAATCAAGGTGCTGGTCGTGCACGGTGTGCAGCTTGGGGACAACAAGGATCTCGACCAGGACAAAGACATAAAACAGCTTATCGACAGCCGTCTCAATGGTATCGCGGTGGATTTTGATGTTGATATTTATCGTTATGAAAACATCAATGATAACAAGATAAAACCCTTACTTCGCCTAAGCAAGTTATTGCTTAAAACCCCGGTCGCAAGCGTGCTGGTTGATAAAGGCATGGACCTGGTGCTGGACGTGGTGATCAACCTGCAAGATGGTGCCGCCGCCGAGGCAATTCGTGACGGCTTAAAACAAAAAATACTTGGTTATTATGATGAGGGTCATCCCTGTTTTGTGGTGGCGCACAGCCTGGGTTCTATCTACAGTTTTGATGTGATTGGCCAGCTGATGCGTGACAAGCAGTATTTTGATCGCAATGCCTGGGATACCTGGCCGGTGCAGGGCCTGCTGACCATCGGGTCCCCAATTGGCCTGCCCATGTTCCGAGGCCGGCGACGGCAACATGTGCCAAACCTGGGACCCGGTATGGAATGGTTTCGCTGGTTGAATTACTGGGACAGAACCGATCCGGTGGTGTCCGGTAGCATCTTTGGTAAGCAATTAACAAATTATCAGATCGCGGAGCGTTATCTCAAAGATAATCCAAAGCAGGGTTGGTTTATTCGTGATCACATTGTCGATACCGGCAAGACATGGTTAATGGCACACACCGCCTACTGGAGCAATCCCATGGTTGGGGATGGCCTGGTAAACCTGATGATGAGTTAGGAGAAGCATCATGCGACGCATACATTTATTGCTACTGGTTCCGTTTTTATTTCTGGCCGGTTGCACCACGTATACATACCAGGGCCGCATCACGGCCATGGACTCCAGCCAGGTGGAGCGCGAAGTGATCGTCGCCTGGTCGAAAACCGATCCATGGATTGGTGAACCCAAGGCCGATGCCATTGTATTACGCACCGCCTGCGGTGCCCCGGTAACTTATGATGAAAAAGAAACCGGGATTTTTTTCTTTGGTGTACCCGGCAGTGACATTCCGCTTCGTCCGGAGTTACAAAAATCACAACATGTGCTCTGTGGCCAGGTAGTGGGCCATACGCGGGTCGAAGAAATCGGCGCGGGAAAATTAAAACTTGAAATACTCTGTAGCCCCAAAGCCGGGCGTTTTGTCGGTAGCAAGCGCCGTTACCTCAAGGCACGCAATGTACCATATGAGTTTGATATTACCGAGACAAAGGAATGGTCTTTCCTTGGCCAGGATGTAGTGCTGCCTAGCCCGGTTTGCAACGCAACCTCGCCGTAAAACAGACATGGTGTAGTAGCTTTAACCTCGTCAAATTCAATTATCACTATTGAAGTCAGTACCTTATATTCTTCCTATTGCAATTCAATAACCGTTTGCTAGACTAGAATCCAGTGCGGTAGGGCGCATCTGGGTCCGCGGAAAGGGGATGATCCCCACCTACTTATAAACGACATATTTATGTCCTTCTTTCTTACCTGTATCGCGGCCAGCAGGATTGATGAAAGGAGGATTTCTATGAAATTACTACCCACAAACCCCAATCTTGAGTTTCTGAAAAAAGAAGCAAAAGCGCTACGTGCCTTACATCGGCAAGGCGATGTCGCCTGTTGTGCACGGATTCGCATATACGATAGCGACTTTACGCATAAGTCTGATGAGGAAATCCTGTCGGCGCATTTTTCTATAAATGATGCGCAACGGGTTATTGCGCGGGAATACGGTTATACCAGCTGGGCAACCTTGAAAGACTATATCGAATCCCTCGCATCACCGCTTTATCACGGTGTGTCGGATAAGCAGGCCTATAAAGAGCTTGTTGCGGAATCCTATGATAAACGCGCTGATGTTTATGACAATCATGTCTGGGCACAGGAATGGTGTAGGCAGCTTGTTGATATCTGTCCGCCCAGAATCGGTGAAACCATCCTGGATTTGGGTTGTGGTTCCGGGAACATCGCTTTTCAGATTGCGGATAAGGTAGGGGCTGAGGGATCGATTATCGGTGTGGATATTGCGCACAAGATGCTTGCGCACTGTAATAAAAAGTTGAAACAAACCAGTCATACGAATTTGATCTTTGAGTATGGTGATGTCGAGCAACTCGATTATTCACCGAACTATTTTGATCGTATCTATGCTAGTGCCATACTCCCCTGGCTGATTAATCCGCAAGCCGCCTTACGTCATTGGTTTGAGCTATTAAAATCGGGTGGCTGGATTGGCCTGACGGTTTGGCCGAGTAATTCCTTTGTATGGGGTGATGGCGAGCGCCAGGCTTTACGCAAGTATGGTGTTCAGTCGACAGTGCATGAATTTTCTGGTACTCAAGAAAAAACTCGTAAACTGATGGAGCTGGCCGGGTTTGGCAAAATCAATATCCATGTTGTTGAGCGGGGTCGTTGGATGGAACCTGGCGCGTTAAAGGGAACCTTTTCGAAGGGGGGATATGGCATCGGACAATATCCACACTACCTGGAAAATGTACCCGATACGATAATACAAAAAGCTCAGCGAGACTATTGGAACGAAGTAGATAGACGAACAACGGAGCAGGGTGTCTGGCATGATATGACTACCTTTTTCGTCTGTGCACAAAAATAACTACTTGCACAAGGAGCAAAGATGATATCTGTTCAACATTCCATTGTGAGTCCCGCGGCGTTGTTAAAGGTGATACAACGCCAATATCCTGCGATTGACGCGACTGCCTGTGAGTTGCTTGAGCTAGGATGTAATGATAACTATCGCATTACCGGCAAACGCCGCAACTATGTATTTCGCCTTTACCGTCTTGACTGGTGGCCGGCAAAAGACATTGATGAAGAACTCCGCATGCTTGAAGTGATGCACCGGAAACACCTTAATGTATGCAAGCCAGTGCGAAATAAAAACAAGCAGCGTTATATCAAGGTCACCGCGCCGGAAGGGTTACGTTTTGGTGCCTTGTTTAATTTTATACCGGGTCGACACCTGGGTTTCAAGCTCGGTTCGAGCACAAAGATTCTGTTGCAGTTAGGTATACGAGTTGCCGAGATGCATACTATCGCCGATAACATGAAGCAACCTGTGCAACGCTGGACCATGGGTTTTGATAACGTGGTGAATTCATTTCTTGAAAACGCCCCGCTTGTATTAGGGCATCGCGAAAAAGATCTCAAGTACTTACATAAATTGGGCAAGCAATTAGAAGAAGTCTTGCTGCGACAACCAGACGGTGCATTTAATTTCGGTTTATGCCACGGTGATTTGCATGTTCACAATGTAATGTTACAGCCGGATGGTGAGCTGGCCTTGTTTGATTTTGACTGGAGTTGCTATAGCTGGCGTGCGTATGATCTTGCCACCGTTTGGTGGGCTTTAACGAGAAACAAGAAATCCCTGGCACAATGGCGCGCATTTTTGCGTGGTTATTCACAGCAGCGCGCCCTTACCAGGGAGGAGAAGCGCTATATGCCGTGGTTTGTCGTGTTCAGGGAGTTTGAATTACTCAACTTCCAGTTCTCGATGCGCAAGCATATCGGTACCTCGTGGCTGAATGACAGCTACTACGATTTCCATATCAAGTTTTTCAGGGACTGGGAAAAGGCACACCTGAAATAACCAGTTCTGCTTTTTCACCCATTTAGCGGGGTACAGGTCCACAGGGGCTTGACAGGTAGCGTATATTTTACTAATTTCAGTAATAACAGAAATTACTGAAATGAGATAAAAATGAAGCTGACACCGGTCATGGAAAAATTCATCGTCCACTGGGGAGAGATGGGCACCCGCTGGGGGGTTAACCGTACGGTGGCGCAAATCCATGCGCTGCTGTACCTGTCGCCGGAACCCCTGCATGCCGAGGAAATCAGCGAAACCCTGGGGGTAGCGCGCTCCAATGTCAGTACCAGTTTGAAGGAGCTGATGTCATGGCGACTGGTCAAAGTGGTGCATGTGCTGGGGGATCGCCGGGACCATTTCGAGTCGTTGAAGGATCTGTGGGAGATCTTTAACTGCGTGGTGGAAGAGCGCAAAAAGCGCGAGATCGATCCAACCCTGACACTGTTGCGGGCCTGCGAGCTGGAAGCCAGCAGTGACAAGAGTACGCCGGATGAGATCAAGATGCGCATCAAGAACATGACCGAATTCCTGGAAACCCTCAGTGACTGGTATGCGCAAATGCAGGCGATCCCCAAACCCACCGTGATGAAACTGCTCAAGCTGGGCAGCAAGATTACCCGTTACCTGAATAAATAGGAGACAGTGGTATGCCATGTAATAGTCTATCTGCACGGGCTTTTTTTAACCGAGAAAATTTCAGCCGTTTCAGAAAAAACAAAAATGAACAGGCTACCGATGCAGCCATCGTGTTCTACGATCACGCATGCCCATTATGCCGCCGGGCAATGCTGCGCCTGAAAGCACGCGATCGCAGCCATCGCCTGGTGCTATTGAATATTAACGGGCCGGATTTTCGTGCCGACGAGTGGGGGCTGTCATACCGGGATGTGGCCCGTGCTTTGCACGTGTTGACGGCTGAAAAAATCTGGCTGGTGGGAATGCCGGCCATTCGCCATGTGTATACGCAGGTTGGACTGGGCTGGTTGCTGGCACCCAGTGGCTGGCCATTGTTGTCTCGCTTTGCCGAGTTCGCTTACCGCTATATTGCACCCAACCGTTATGTTGTGTCGCACTGGCTGGGTTGGCAAACATCAGGCGACAAGTGTCACGGACAAGCGTGTGGTATTCGACATGGCTGATGCAGNNGGGTTTTGACTTTAACCGTATGCTGACGGTGGATGACTGGTTACCTCATTTGGATGGTATTGATGCGGTGATTAACTGCGTGGGTATTATCGTTGAAACGCCGAAGCAGTCGTTTGCAAACCTGCATACACATGCACCGATTGCGTTATTTCGTGCTTGTGAACAGGCAGGTGTCAAGCGTGTCATCCAGGTCTCTGCATTGGGTGCGGATGAGCAGGCATTCACACCCTACCAGTTAAGCAAGAAGACAGCGGATGACGTGTTACGACAGCTACCGTTCGACTGGTTCATTTTGCGACCCTCGTTGGTGTACGGCGAAGACGGTACAAGCACGCGTTACTTTCGGCGTCTTGCCAGCTTGCCAGTATTGCCTCTGGTCAGTGGTGGTGAGCAGCGTATTCAACCGGTACATATTCTGGATGTCGTCGATTCGGTGCTGGCGTGTTTAACCGCTGAACCAGCGAATCGAACCATCGACCTGGTTGGGCCAACGGCAATGAGTTTTGCCGACTGGTTACAACGTTTGCGTCGGCAGGCCGGGCGGGGTGCTTTGTCGATCATTCCCATTCCTTATCGCCTCGGTTTGCTAAGTTGTCGTGTGCTTGGGCATGTTGTGCCCATCATGCATGCGGATAACCTGCGCATGTTGCAGCAGGGCAATACCTCCGACGATCAGTCGATGACACAGTTATTAGGCAGGGCAGCGCGTGACTTACCTTAGCCTCAAGACCATTCACATGCTCAGCATGGTGCTGTTGTTTGGTACCGGACTGGGCAGTGCCTGGTACAAGTGGATGGCGGATCGTAGCGGTAATGTTAGGCATATCGCAGCAACCAATCGACAGGTTGTGTTGGCTGACTGGTTATTTACAACACCAACCATCCTGGTGCAACCGATCACCGGCTTTGCCTTGCTGGCGGTACTGGAGATTCCGCTTTCTACACCCTGGGTTGNNTGGCTGGGTGTGCCAGCCTTTTCTGCGATGGTGCTGATTGTGGTGTTAATGGTATTCAAGTTTGGGTAAAAAAATGGCTTCTAATGTAAATAACATAATGCAACAGGCGTTAGGTAACGACTGGGATGCTTTGCCAAAAGTATTACAGGCGCACTACCAGACGCAAGACAATATCGACAAGGGCACCTTGAGCATCGAGTATCCGGGCTGGATGCAGTTATTTGTTAATGCACTGCATTTAATTGGCGCATTGTTAAATCGTCGTGGACATGGCATTAACACGCAAGTGGTCAAGAAAATGCACGGTGAACAACAATACTGGCAACGCACCATTACCTTTGATGATGGCCAGCAAGTGCGTTTCAACACGCGTTGGTGCTATGCAGGTGATAACAAGCTGATCGAATACGTCAATCCACTATTTGGTTTGTGTATGTCGGTGCGGGTACGCGATGCCAAGTTGTATTACCAGGGTGAATATTTCGTGATGAAACTGGGCAAGCTGAAAATTCCCATTCCGGAATGGCTGTTGCTTGGGCATACCACGATAGTCGAACAACAGGCTGACGAGGATCACTTTAGCATGGATTTTCGCTTACGCCATCCCTTGTTTGGTCAGATATATCGGTATGCGGGTCGGTTTACCACGGTAACCAATTAAGAGAATGTATTTATTGCATATTGGGAGGGGGGAACATGTCAACGAATAACACGGGAAAGCTAAATAAAGTCCAGAAGCTAATCATTCTGGCGATTATCCTCTCGGCGATTACCGGCATTGTCATCGGTTTGCTGCGCCAGCGGGGGCTGGATGGCACGGCACTCTTATATATAGGTATACCCACCATCATCGGCATTGCTTTTGCCTCCACTCCCACTGCGACTTCCGCGGTGGGTGCCACGCTAAAAGCCCTGACGTTCATGATCCTGATATCCGGACCATTGTTGCAGGAAGGTTTTATCTGCATGATCATGGCAGCGCCTATACTATATATAGTAGGCGCATTGGCAGCCTGGCCCTTTGATCACTATCGTAAAAAGAAGCAACGCAACCAGGATGCCTCCAGGGTCAACGTATTTGTGCTGCCAGCATTATTACTGTTGATGTCCACGGAAGGGGTAACGGATTTCACTACCTTAGAGCGTAATAATACCGTGATTCGTACACAGGTGATCGAGGGATCGTTGCAGGAAGTCAAACAGAGGTTGGGTTCAAACCGCACAGTTCCAGCGACAGATGGTCTTCTTGCAAAATTGTTTCCCAAGCCGGATACCTTATATGCTGAAGGTCTGGCTGTTGGTGATAAACATTGGTCTGAGGTCAGTTATTTCAAATGGGTTTACTGGAACGAGAAAAGAGGACGTGTTCAATACGAAGTCGTTGAACATGAAGCGCGTTCTGTCAGGTTCAAGCTAAACTTTGATGATAGTTACTTGAACAGCTATCTGGATTGGGGAGATACAGTAGTCATGTTCGAGCCACTGTCCGATCGGCGTACCAGGGTCATCTGGCAGGTTAACTTTGAAAGAAAACTCGACCCGGCCTGGTATGTGCAACCGCTGCAACGCTATGCGGTTGGGCTTGCGCTGGATACACTGATACGCTCTCTAAGATGATTATCAGAAGCCTGTTACTGTTACTACCATTGTGCCTGTGGGCCTGGTACGTGATATCACCTACCAGAACAAGCAGGCAGAATACTGCCGCTTTCCTGGGATTTGTCTGGGCATTTCATGCCGTACTTGTGCTGAATATATTTCTTGTCAGTAGTGATATGCTGGTTTTTGCTGTTCATGACACACTGTTTTACGGCGTACCGCTTGATTGGGTGATTGCGCTGTCAGTCTGTATCGGTGCGCTGGTACCGCTGACACGATTAACAGGTTGGCGTAGCTGGGCACGGTTATGTTTGCAAGCTGCACTAGTTACGTTGTTTTATAGAGCAGGCCTGGTGGTAACGACAAATTCATTGCTACCATGGTTGATTATCATCAACATTGTACTGTCAGTAATCCCTGCAATGTACCTTTCAGACTGGACCAATGAGGACAGTCATATTGGAAAGCGTGCGATATTGCAATCATTGGCCTGGGCCGTGTTTTTATTCTGGACGTTTCCTGCCATAGTGTTTAATCTCACGGAAGGAAATTGGAGCACGCTTTTGCAAAAAGACTTGCCTGTGCTGCTACTTTACCTACTACCGTTATGCTTGCCAGCTTACCTGTTAATCAATGCTCTTTACCATTTCGCGGTACAAGGTGATGGCACAGCCTTTCCCTATGACCCACCCAAACGACTGGTGACGAACGGAGTGTATCGTTATATTTCCAATCCCATGCAAACCGGGATTACATTGGCAATGGGTTGGTGGGGAATTGTGATTGAAAGTATCTGGGTCAGTGTCGCGGCAATTGTCGCAGTAGTACTGTTTGTTGTTTTTAAAGATGTATGCAATGGTTCATGCGCAATCGGTGTTAACAATCCAGAGTGGGAGGAGTATCAACG
The DNA here is from genome assembly GCA_002436485.1 of Proteobacteria bacterium UBA6492. GTDB lineage: Bacteria > Pseudomonadota > Gammaproteobacteria > UBA6429 > Thiohalophilaceae > UBA6492. Next base: position 1,224 of record DJMK01000081.1, on the reverse strand, counting down.
CACCGTACCAAAATGGTGGCCGCGTATCCGAATGAAAAATCTGTGATCTCATCGTCAGACAAACCGAGTTGATGGCTTTTCTTCCGGCATTCAACCTTGATCTCATAGGGCGCACGTTATAGTTTGTGCTTTACACAACGATTTATCGTGGAATATCAGTCAATTATGTGGCTACTTATGCGTGGCAGCAGAGGTCCGTATAATTACCTGGTTTAATCAGTATTCCGAGGAAAATATACATGAGAGCCTTGTTAATTGATCCTGACGCACAATCGATAGAAACCATAGACATCAGTGGAATGGAAGACATCGCAAAACTGATTGGTTTCGACACCATTATTTCAGACGAGATTGGCCCGGAAGGTGATCGTCTTTTTTTTGATGAAGAATGTTTCCTGCGCGGGACTCCCGGGCGTTTTCAGATTGACAAGGTGATACCGGTGTCAGGTAAAGGTATTATTGCAGGCTCCGCCGATGACGGGCAGACGATAAAAGATATTGTATCAGATATCGATAGTATCGAGGGGCGGATCAAGTACCTCTGAGTAGGGCGACACTAAAACTTTTTTATCCAGGGCATTGATTAATGAAACCTAAATCACCGTTCATACAGCCTTATGAAGCATTACCTGATGAACTCCCTATATTTCCTTTGGAGAACGCCTTATTGCCTGGCGGTGAACTCCCGTTAGAGCTTGCCATGCCGCATGACCTGGCGTTATTTTTTGATGCGCTTAAAAGCGATCAACTGATTGGCATGATTCAGCCACGTGACCACCAGCAACCGTGTGGTATTCATACGATAGGTTGTGCCGGGCGTATTCGGCAATACCGCGAGCGCAAGGACGGCCGCTTGAATATCATGCTAACCGGTATTTGCAGATATAAACTAATTGAAGAATTGCCTGCAACAAATGGCTATCGAAGAGCCAGGGTCGACTGGGGAGATTTCAAACAGGATTATGAAACAGAAGACGTAGCGCCGGAGAGAGTAGCTTTTTTCAAGGATAGTTTACGCAATTATTTTGAACGACATAAAATGCAGGTGGACTGGAACGTGCTGGACAAACTACCTATTGAACAAGTTGCTAACAACCTTGTGTTGGTGATGAACCTCGACATAGGAAGTAAACAGCGATTACTTGAATCACCCACGCTCATTGAACGGTTGGCATTATTTTCGGAATTACTTGAACAAAAACCCGATCCAATCACTCCAGCATC
>DJMK01000089.1 GCA_002436485.1 Proteobacteria bacterium UBA6492 | reverse complement strand
GGACCTGCATGCGAAGTTCAAGCGCGCCAACACGGTGATCCTCGGCGCCTCGCGCGACAGCATCGCCTCGCACGAGAAGTTCAAGGCGAAGCACGGCTTCCCGTTCGAACTGCTCTCCGACCCGGATGAAAAGCTCTGCAAGCAGTTCGACGTCATCAAGGAAAAAAACATGTACGGCCGCAAGGTGATCGGCATCGAGCGCAGTACCTTCCTGATCGACGAAAAGGGAAAGTTACGTAAAGAATGGCGTGGCGTTAAAGTTGCCGGCCATGTTGAAGAAGTTCTTGACGCCGCTAAAACGCTGAATAAAGGGTGAGTAGCAACCAAGTATGAATGCGAAACAAATCGAGGGAAAGCGTTTATTTGTTATAGACACCAACGTCCTGTTACACGATCCAACTTCCCTGTTCCGCTTCAAGGAACATGACATTTTCCTTCCCATGGTGGTACTCGAGGAGCTGGATAATCACAAGAAAGGTAATACTGATGTCGCGCGCAACGCACGGCAAACCAGCCGTTTTCTTGATGAACTCATGACCGACATGCTGCCCGAGGATATCGAGAAGGGATTGCCGCTGAATCTGCAGCAGGTCAATCTCGCAGGTAACAACTGCAGTGGCCGACTGTTTTTCCAGATAAGCCAGATTCCGGACCGCCTGCCCGCCACCTTACCCGGAAACAAGGTAGATAACGACATACTTGGTACCGCACTTGCCCTGCAGGGACTGTATCCAGACACCCATATCAGCCTGGTATCCAAAGACATCAACCTACGCATCAAGGCCAGCGTGGTTGGAGTACATGCCGAGGACTATCAAAACGACAAGGTGCTGGAAGATGTCAATTTGCTATATACCGGCAGTGTGGAACTTGATGATACATTCTGGGAAAACCATGGTAAGGAGATGGATTCCTGGATGGAAGAAGGCCGTACCTTTTACCGTGTACAGGGGCCGGAAGTTGAAAACTGGTCACCCAACCAGTTTATTTATCATACATCTGATGGATTTAATGCCGTCGTGCGTAATATCGAGGACAGTACGGCAACCATAGAAACAGCCAAAGATTATACGGCACACTCTCATACTGTGTGGGGTATTACTGCACGTAACCGTGAGCAAAACTACGCGCTGAACCTGTTAATGGATCCGGAAGTCGATTTTGTCACCCTGCTAGGCATGGCAGGTACCGGCAAAACCCTCTTGTCACTGGCTGCTGGTCTGGAACAGACGCTGGAACAAAAACGTTACAGTGAAATTATCATGACACGGGTCACAATATCGGTGGGTGAAGAAATCGGTTACCTGCCGGGTACAGAAGAAGAAAAGATGGCACCGTGGATGGGTGCACTAATGGATAACCTCGAGGTGCTCACCAAACCCTCTGAAGGTGGCGAATGGGCACGTGCAGCAACCAATGATCTTCTGGCACAACGCATCAAGATTCGTTCGGTGAACTTCATGCGCGGACGTACTTTTCTCAACCGTTACCTGATTATCGACGAGGCACAAAACCTGACACCCAAACAAATGAAAACCCTGATCACACGTGCCGGACCCGGGACTAAAATTGTTTGCCTGGGCAATATTGCACAGATCGATACACCCTATCTTACCGAAACATCATCCGGTCTGACGTATGTGGTCGATCGCTTCAAGGGCTGGAATCACAGCGGGCATATAACTCTGAAGCGTGGGGAACGTTCACGCCTGGCAGATTATGCCTCGGAACTTTTGTAACCTAGTCTATTTCAGTGCGATAGAAGGAAATCTAGTCGCCTTTTGTTTGTTTCACTTGAAATTCACCCGTCTCGGCATAGGCGGGCAACGGATCACCTGATCGTGGCCACGCATGCAACAAGGCATTGACCAGCGTAGCAAGGGGTATCGCGAAGAACACACCCCAAAATCCCCAAAGACCACCGAATAACAAAATACTGATAATAATTGCAATGGGATGAACATTAACAACGTTACTGAACAGCCAGGGTACCAACAGGTTGCCATCCAGAGCCTGAATTATCAGGTAAACGACGATCAACCAGAAAAACTCAACACCCATGCCCCACTGGAAAAAAGCCACTGCGGCAACCGGGATAGTGACTACCGTGGCGCCAATGTAAGGAATAATCACGGACAGACCGACGATCACAGCCAGTAAAAAGGCAAACTTCAGACCAAACAGCGCAAACGCGACGTAACTGACCGCACCGACGATTAATATTTCCCAAACCTTGCCACGCACGTAGTTACCCAGCTGCTTATCCATCTCGGTCCAGATTTGTGCTGCCAGACGCCTGTCATCAGGTAGAAAACCACCCAGCCAGTTCAATATGAGCCATTTGTCCTTGAGAAAGAAAAACACCATCAATGGCAAAAGAATTAAATAGATGATGAAGGTAATCGCACCGGTAGTAATCGACTGTAGCGAGGCGCCGGTCAGGATCTGCTTACCGGCTGAACCGAGCATATTCTCCATATCTTTCGAAATAGCCTGCACGTGTTCCTGCGAGATAAACTGGAACTGTTCGGGAAGCCGGTCGATGTACTGTTGTGCCCTGGCCCAGTATCCCGCTACTTCGGGAATAAAAGCGGCAACCTGGTTCGATAACAAGGGCAACATACCAAACACCATGGCCAGCATGAATATGACAAAGAGCAGCCAGACAATTACAACAGCATAACGTCGTCGCAAGCTGAAACGCTTGAGTTTTTGTACCAGCGCCTCTAACAGGTAGGCAATCACGATTGCTGCCAGCACCGGTGCCAGCATGTTGCCCAGCGTTAGCACGATGGTGAAACCAATCACCAGGATAACCAGCATCAAGACTGCCTGCGGGTCAGACAGGTAACGCTTGTACCAGGCCTTGAATAGATCAAGCATGATTAGCTTTTAAACTCCTCAACAAACTTCTCATATTCCTTTTTAAACATGTCCTCAATCTGGCCTATCACCACAGCCGCGGGTTGGCCAAACATTACATGCTGTGCGACCAGTGCAGATGCCTTGTCGAGCAATTTTTTCTTCTCCAGCATGGGATAGGTTGCAGACATTCGTTTTAGCGCGTCCACGACTTTCTCCTCATTCGGTTTTTCAATAGCGACCGGTTGTGGAATGGCGGACTCTTCCGTTGCCTGCGCCGGCGCAGTTGTTGATTGCGACTGACCTACTGTCGATTGCTGCTTGGCAGTTTCGACAGGTATATCAGCTTGCGCCAGGAACTCGGCAAAACGCAACAATGTCCGGGCATCCTGTTCAGAAAGGTCATTGAACAGCTGCAATAAGGTTTGTTCCTGCTCAGTCAAAACAATGCCTTATAGTTTTTGGATTACGATTATTGTAGATTATTTTAATCTGGTGTGAATGAACATGGTTACTGATCAGTTTGCTGTTCCTTACAGTAGTTGCGTGCAAACGCCAGCAACTCGTCCATTGCACGCGCCTTGAACTTTTGTTTTTGATGAACGAATGAAAACGGCCGGTTAATGGGGGGATCAACCTCAATTGCCACCAGTGTGCCCAGCTTGAGTTCTTTTTCGACGGTAGCCCGGGAAATAATAGAAATACCCATACCGGACTCAACGGCACCCTTGATAGCCTCGAGATTACCCAGCTCCATGGCGATACGCATATCCGCCTGGTTGATACCGGCTTCCAGCATACTTTCAATCATGACCTCTCGAGTGCCCGAGCCTTCCTCACGACAAATAAACGGGTATTCGATGATCTTGCTCATTGGAACCAGTTTCTCGTTAGCCAGTTCATGACCCGGAGGCACTATCAGCACCAGCTGATCAGTCCGGCATTCCTCAACCACGAGATTCTTGTTATTCACAGGTGCTTCAACCACACCAAGATCGATTTCGTTGTTTTCTACCGCGGAAACAATACCATCAGTATTCGCCACCTTTAGCCTGATGGTCACTTCCGGGTTCTTGGCCTTGAAGTCGCCCAGCAACACCGGCAGCATGTATTCAGCGATGGTAGTGCTGGCACCGATAATCAATACGCCGCTGATATCACCGGTCAACTCGCGTACCGAATTATCCATCTCGTTGTATAACTGGAATATGCGCTCGGCATACTCATAGACTTTTTCGCCGGCATCGGTCAGGCTGATACGGTTATGGGTGCGATCAAACAGTCGGGTGTTAAACTGCTCTTCCAGTTGACGCACCTGAAACGTCACGGCCGGCTGCGTCATATGCAACTCTTCCGCCGCCTTGGTGAAGCTCAGTAATCGAGCAACTGTGTGAAAAACCTGTAATCGCCTGTCAGCCATTGGCTTACTTTACCATAAGTTGTCACTAAAATAATTTGCTTCTATATGCCTATTGGCAAAACTGGGGGACCGGATAGTATCAACTCTGGCCGAAAAGGCAAATACGCCGCAGGTAATAAGCCTGAATTTTCGGGCGGTTACGGGTACTTCAGCTTGTAGGCATAGTACCAGACCGGGATGACCACCAGCGTCAGTACGGTCGAAACGAGAATGCCCGAAATCAGCGCAATTGCCAGCCCATTAAAGATAGGGTCATCCAGAATGAACAAGGCACCCAGCATGGCGGCCACACCCGTCAGAACAATTGGTTTGGCACGCACAGCACCGGCACGTATCACTGCCTCTTCCAGGGCTATTCCCTCGTCGAGTTGCTGGTTAATAAAGTCAACCAGCAAAATCGAATTGCGTACGATAATACCTGCCAGGGCAATCATGCCTATCATGGATGTGGCGGTAAACTTGGCGCTGGCAAACAGGTCAACAATTGCATGTCCAGGCATGACACCGATTATCGTCAACGGTATGGGCGCCATGATAATGATGGGAACAAAGTAGGAACGGAATTGTGCCACCACCAGGAAATAAATCATCAACAAACCAACTGCGTAAGCAATACCCATGTCCCTGAAGGTTTCATAGGTAACTTGCCATTCACCGTCCCACTTGACACTATAGCGATAGGGATCTTCAGGTGGCTGAATAAAATACTGTTCAAGCGGATATCCCTCAGAGCTGACTTCATCAGACAGCTTGCCGACGATATCAAACATACCATACAGCGGGCTGTCGATTTCCCCGGCCATATCGCCCGTCACATAAACAACACGTAACATATCCTTGTGATAAATCGCCTGCTCTCTGTGATTTTTTCTTACCTGCACCAGGTCAGACAATGCATACAATTGTCCATTGGCACCACGCACCTGGATTTGTTCGATATCAGACAAACGCGACTTGTTTGCCACCGGCAATTCCACACGAATGGGTAGTGGGTACTTGAGGCCTTTTGGATGCAGATAACTCACATCTTCGCCATTAAGCGCAGTATGTATGGCCGAGACAATCTCGAGTTGGGATACACCCCATAGCGCTGCCTTGCGCTGATCGACCTGCACGATCCACTTGGGTGAGCTGTTGACGATACTGTCATCAACATCAACCACGTCAGCCGTACTCTCAAATATTTTACGAACCTGTTTGGCTGTCTGTATCTGGCCACTGTAATCCAGCCCGTAGACTTCGGCTACCAGTGGCGATAACACGGGTGGACCAGGTGGCACCTCAACAATTTTCACATTTGCATCAAACTGGCTGGCAATGGCCTGAATTGGCGCACGCACTGCTGATGCTACTTCGTGGCTTTTGCGATCGCGTTCATCCTTTGGCGCAAGGTTTACCTGTATATCCGCCATGTAAGCCTGTTCACGCAGGTAATACTGACGCACAAGACCATTAAAGTTTATAGGAGCAGCGGTACCCACATAGGCCTGGTAGTCGACCACTTCGGGAACAGTCTTCAGATAGTTGCCCAGCGCCCGGGTGACTGACGCAGTTTGTTCCAGTGGCGTGGATTCTGGCATGTCGATAACGATCTGGAACTCGGACTTGTTATCAAACGGCAGCATTTTCATGATCACTGCCTTGAATGGCAACGCCAGGCTGGCAGAAAAAATAATTGCCACTGCAATGCCAATAAATAACCACCAGCGGTTACGCCGGCCTTTCTCACCTACAAGAAACGGCCCCATGTAACGCCGAAACAGGCTATCCAGTTTACTACCGGATGACGATTCACTATGGGGAACATGCGTAGAGATAAAACGATTGGCCATCCATGGGGTAACAACGAAGGCAATCACCAGCGAGATTAACATGCCGGTACTGGCATTAATTGGAATCGGGCTCATATACGGCCCCATCAGTCCGGTCACAAATGCCATCGGCAACAGTGCAGCAATCACGGTAAAGGTCGCCAGGATAGTCGGTCCTCCTACCTCGTCAACAGCACGCGGTATCGCCTCGATCAGGTTTTTTGCACCGAGTTGAATATGACGATGAATATTTTCCACCACGACGATGGCATCATCGACCAGAATACCGATAGAAAAAATTAACGCGAATAGCGAAACACGGTTAAGGGTAAAACCCCATACCCATGACGCAAATAGCGTAATCGCCAGCGTAATGATCACTGCACCACCCACAATCAACGCTTCACGTTTCCCTAGCGCAAACAACACCAGCAATACTACTGAAGCCGTGGCAAAGATCAGTTTCTTGATAAGTTGTTGTGCCTTGGCATTGGCAGTTTCACCGTAGTTACGTGTCACACTGACATTGATATTGTCAGGTATAAAAATACCTTTCAGGTGTTCAATTCGATCAACCAGCTTGTTGGCAATTGATACCGCATTCTTTCCTTCCTGCTTGGCAACAGCAATCGTCACTGCAGGAAAACTATTAGAACCGCGTTTACCATGCCATACATACTGTTCTGGATGATCAAAACCGTACTTCACGTTGGCGACATCACGCAGATAAACGGGCTTGTTATCTTTTACGCCGACGATCAGGTCACTGACCTGCTCAGCTGTTGTTAAAAACTGGCCTGGCTGAAGGATGATCTCACGGTTATTGTTGATGATGTTAGCGGGCGGTTGACTTGCATTACTCAGTTGCAAGGCATTACGTAAATCACTCAGGCTCAGCCCGTAACTGGCAAGTGCGGCAGGATCAAATAATACGTGTACCACGTTATCGGGGCCACCGATGGTATAAATATCGCGTGTGCCAGGCACACGTTTTAATTCCGATTCAATAGCATGCGCTACACGCTGCAGTTCATGTGCGCCGACCGCTTGATCCTCAGACCAGAGTGTCAGGCTGACAATTGGAACATCATCGATTCCTTTAGGCTTGATAATAGGTTGCATGACCCCGAGATTTGCAGGCAACCAGTCCTGCTTGGAATAAATCGCATTGTACAAACGCACAATGGCCTGGGTGCGGTCTTCGCCAACCTTGAACTGTACAGTCAGCACAGATAGACCCGGGTAGGAGACTGAATAAATATGTTTAAGCCCGGTAAGCTCGGAAAGAATCTGTTCGGCTGGCGTGCTTACCAGCTCCTCGACTTCGTGTGCACTCGCGCCCGGATAGGCAATAAATACGTTAGCGAAGGTAACATTGATTTGTGGTTCTTCTTCACGCGGGGTAACTGCAATGGCAAAAACACCCAACAGGAAACCAACCAATGCGAGCAACGGCGTAATCTCAGAAACCAGAAATGCACTGGCAATTTTGCCCGAGATGCCCAGTTTGTCAGCCATGCCTAATCCTTGTCGATGCTGGTTTGTTTTTGCGTGTCACGCAGGTTAGTCGCGCTGATCGGGTCAAGCATGATAATTTCATTCTCGCTCAATCCAGCTAATACCTCGATCAACCCATCATCCAGTATTGGCCCAACACGGACTTGCCGGAATTGCAATTGCTGGTTCTTGTCCACCACATATACACCAGTCACCTCGCTACGTCGCACAAGTGCACTGGCAGGAATAGCCAGGCTTGATGTTTCACCGATGAGAAAGGCCACCTTGGTATGCATGCCTGGATAAACATCCAGATCAGACGCGGACAGGTTGACCCTGACGAGAAAGGTATGGGAAGCCGGATCGGCAAATGGACTGATAGTGAGCGATGCGGCCTCGACTTTTCTACTCTTGTCCTTGCCAACCCAGACCCATGCCTTCTGGTGTTTTCGAACCGCATGTATAAGTGACTGAGGCAAGTCCACGCTAGCACGTAGTTTTTCCAGTGACAGCCCGGTCATCAGGGCCTGCCCTACCCGTGCTGTCTCGCCCACTTCAACATGCCGCTTGACCACGATACCGCTATAGGGTGCACGCACCAGGGTATGTTCCAGCGCTTCCTGGGCCTGCTCCATCGCGGCACGGGTAGCCTTGAGTTGCGCCTCGGCCTTATCGAGTGCCGCCTTGGCAACCAGTTTACGACCATAGATTTCCTTGACGCGTTGATATTCTGCCTCGGCCTCCTCAAAACGCGCTTTGGCGGCGTTAAAGGCGGCACGCTGCTCTTTGTCTCGCAGGCGAATGATCACCGTGCCCTTGGGGACGTAATCATCTACATCAACGGTGATTTCCATGATGCGACCCGATGTCTGTGCCGACACCGTGGCCTGTTGCACCGCCTCGATAGTGGCATCAATGACTCTGAGTTCGGGTAGTTGCAACCGCTGTACAGGCGCAGTTGACAGATCCTGTGAATGAATAATGGGCACATAACAAAGCAAGGCAATGCAAACACCCAATGCCTGTGTGATATTCAATCGCATAACAAGTCCTCTCTGGCCGCTATCACAGCTAACTGACACTATAACAAGTATTCACCAGTTTCTGCGCCTGGATCGTTGAGATATATCAAACCAGTGTGAATTTATAAGTTGTCTGTTCTCATTTGGCATGATCGCGTACAATTTATTTTTGTCTATTTTATACACTCGAAATCAAATATGGCCCAGTATATTTACACTATGAACCGGGTGAGCAAGATTGTGCCACCCAAACGCTACATTCTTAAGGACATCTCACTGTCGTTTTTTCCAGGTGCGAAAATTGGCGTGCTTGGTCTCAACGGCGCAGGTAAATCCACGTTGTTGCGCATTATGGCCGGCGTGGACACCGAGATCGAGGGAGAGGCCCGTCCACAACCCGACATCAAGGTTGGTTATCTTTCACAGGAGCCTCAACTGGATCCAGACAAGGATGTACGTGGTAATGTCGAGGAAGCGCTGGGTGAGATTGCCGAGGCACAACAGAGACTAGAAGAGGTTTATGCGGCCTATGCCGAGCCAGATGCCGATTTTGACGCGCTGGCAGCAGAACAGGCCCGGCTGGAGAATATCCTGCAGGCCTCGGATGGCCACAACATGGATCGCACCCTGGAAATTGCAGCAGATGCCCTGCGCCTACCTCCCTGGGATGCAGATGTTACCAAGTTGTCCGGTGGTGAACGCCGCCGTGTCGCGTTATGCAAATTGCTGCTCTCCAATCCGGATATGTTGCTGCTGGACGAACCCACTAACCACCTGGATGCAGAATCAGTCGGCTGGCTGGAACGTTATCTGCACGAGTACCCCGGTACCGTGGTAGCTGTAACGCATGATCGTTACTTTNNCTCGAGATGCAGGAGAAAAAGGAAACAGCACATATCAAGGCAATGAAAGAAGAACTCGAGTGGGTACGCACCAACCCCAAGGGTCGTCATGCAAAGAGCAAGGCGCGTCTTGCCCGTTTCGAGGAGTTAAGCTCGGCTGACTTTCAAAAACGCAGCGAGACCAAGGAGTTGTACATACCACCTGGCCCGCGCCTCGGCGAGGTTGTAATCCAGGCCACTGATGTCAGCAAGGGATTTGGTGACAACCTGCTTTACGAAAACATGAACTTCAATCTACCACAGGGCGGTATCGTTGGTGTGATTGGACCGAATGGCGCCGGTAAAACCACCTTGTTTCGCATGATCGTTGGGCAGGAAAATCCGGACAGTGGCGATATACGTGTTGGTGAGACCGTACAACTTGCGTACGTTGATCAGTCACGTGACGCCTTGGATCCCAACAAGACAGTATGGGAAGAAATTTCTGACGGGCTGGACCTGATCACCGTCGGCAAGTACACCGTGCAGTCACGTGCCTACTGTGGTCGTTTTAATTTCAGAGGCACCGAACAACAAAAGCGCGTCGGCGACCTTTCCGGTGGTGAACGTAACCGCGTACACCTGGCCAAGCTGCTAAAAAGCGGCGGTAATGTTTTGTTGCTTGACGAACCCACCAATGATCTTGATGTGGAAACCCTGCGCGCACTGGAAGATGCCCTGCTGGCATTTCCCGGCTGCGCAGTAATTATCTCGCACGATCGATGGTTCCTCGATCGCATTGCTACCCATATTCTTGCATTTGAAGGCGACAGCCAGGTCACCTGGTTCGAGGGCAACTATGCGGATTATGAGGCAGACCGTAAACGTCGCCTGGGCGATGAAGCCGATCAACCAAAACGGATCAAGTACAAACGCCTGACGCGCTGAAAACAAGTCATCTGGTAAAAGCTGGCACTGGCTTTCGTTGCAAATGAATGAGCTAGTTACAAAAAATATACAATGTCCCTACTGCGGTGAAAGAATCGACATCCTGATTGATTGCTCTGTATCACAACAAAATTATATCGAGGANNAGCCAGGCATGAAAACGAATAATGCACGCTTGAACAACTTACCGTAAGCAGTAAAAAGAAAAACCGCCGGAGTGGCGGTTTTTCTATTCAGCACTATTGAATCATTTCGGGATTGACCGGTGGCTCAAAAGGCTGCTCACTTGTTTCATCCGTTGCTGTGGTATCAGTGGGGGATTCACCGGCTGCCGCAGGCGTGGTTTCTACTTTCGGTGCAGTGTACGTCACCATTTCTTCTGAGATTACCTCGCCGGCACCATTGACTACCGAAACTTTCCATTCACCATCCCAGCCAGGTGAATAGCTTTTACTGGACCAGACACGCCAACGTGGGCCGCGCACATCAAAGCTGACTTCAGTAACCACCTTGCCTTCGTGTTCCCAGCGGTGCATGGCTGTCTGTCCAGACATATCGCGTAGTTCTGAAAAATAGAACAGGTTGCCGGTTTTACCCTGTGTGTCGCTTAGTTGATCAACCGGTTCACGGTCCTGAATACCAGTGGTAAATACTGAACGCACAACACTACCGCGTGAGAAACCTGCCTGTTCCGGAACATTTTCCTCCTGAGCCGATGGTTCGGTCTCAGTGGTTGCTTCAGTTGCAACCGGCATCTGTGTGTCCTGGCTGTCTTCTGCAGGCTGTACTGCGGTCTGATCAGTATCGACCGTTGTAGTGGTTTCACTGGTGGTAATTGCCGTTGTCGGCTGGTTTTGTTGCTCTGCCAGAACCAACTGGCTAGTCGCTACCAATCCGATGGCAACGAGAAAAGAATAGATTTTCATTTTTATTGCTCCAGAAAGAGTTTAACCCGGCGTGTAAGGAAACAGAATCGAACCGGCAAGACCGTGATAAATATCACAATTCCACAAGATGAGCGCGAATAAGGCCATAAAAACTGTCGCTATCAGCGCAAGTGAAGCGCCAGCCAAGATGTGATTTGCAATTACTACACAAGGCCAATTGCCAGGCACAGTCACTAAACCAGGTATGCTCGGTTGTGGCAATACCATGTTCAACACAATCGGCCTGTTGGTAGAGCGCAATTTCAAAGGTCACTCCCATTGGGTTGGTACAGATATGTACATGTTTTCCATCAACACTGATCGCCCTGTTCTTGCTGGTTATTATGTAATTGCAAAAAGCACAGCGAAGCGCACTTTCGGGCTGTTGTCGTTGTTTTTTTACGGTAGTGGTTTCCGGTTGCCATTTGCTTTCCCTGTCAAAACGATACACGGGAAAAAGTAGTTGTTGTAACCTCGCCAAACGGGCTGACCAGCGCAACATTCAACTTACCTGGTTAATAATGTTGTCGTTCAGGAAACCGTGTATGTTGGCAGCCACCCCCTGTATCAAACGTTGTCTCGCCTGCCGCGACGCCCATGCAACATGCGGCGTCACGATAAGATTAGGTAATCGGTAATCAAGTAACGGGTTACTGGATATCGGTGGCTCCTTCGCAAGAACATCAATCCCGGCGCCGGCAAGCTTTCCATTCTGCAAGGCATCAAGCAAGGCTGTTTCATCGACAATACCGCCACGCGCTGTATTGATCAAAATGGCACCCGGTTTCATCATGTTGAGCTGCTCGGCACCTATCAGGTTTTCGGTCTCTGCTGTTAACGGACAATGCAGGCTCAACACATCCACCCTTGGCAGCATGGCCTCAAGCGGAACACGATCAGTGGTGGGCATACCGTGCAGGCGCTGTGCGACCAAAACTTGCATACCAAACAGCTTCGCCATTTTGGCAACCGCTTTTCCCAACTCACCGTAACCAACAATACCCAGCGTTTTACCGGTCAATTCCTCGATGGTGTAATCCAGCAGGCAAAAAAATTCACTTTTTTGCCATTGGCCCTGTGCGAGTGCAGTTTGGTAATCTGGCAAACGTCGCACGAGATTGAGTATAAGCATAAATACATGCTGTACCACGGAAGGTGTTGCATAGTTACGTACATTACATACAGGTATGTTTTGCTCGCGTGCGGCTTGTGAATCCACATTATTTGTTCCCGTGGCTGCAACGCAAATCAGCTTTAATCTATTACATGCCCTGATGGCTGCACTAGTCAAAACGACTTTGTTGCTGACAACAATGTCAATATCCTGCAAAACAGCGTCCAGCTGAGCGGCGTTGGTATTTGGTCTGAATTCCCACTCAAGCGGAAGCTGTTCAAGCCAGCGGCGATCCAAATCCTGTCGATCGATGCTATTCCAGTCAAGAAATACTGCCCGCATAATTGTTATACTCCGTCTGGTAGTCAGGGGTTTCATTTAGTACCCCTGTTAACAACAACACAAAATTCAGGATTTTGACCATGCACTATAGCAGCCTGTCCAGTTTTACACATGACCGCACTCCGGCAACCGGTGTATTGCTGGTAAACCTGGGTACACCAAATGCACCGACGCCTGCCGCCGTGAGGCGCTATCTGGCAGAATTCCTCTCCGACCCGCGCGTAGTTGAGTTACCACGGCTGGTGTGGAAAAGCATTCTGCACGGGGTAATACTGCGCATTCGTCCCAGGCCAGTAGCCCACGCCTATGCCAGTATCTGGATGGCTGAAGGCTCTCCCCTGATGGTACATTCCCGGGCTCTCAGCGACGCCGTCAGAGATCATTTTCAGCATCATGAATCAGGACCCGTGCAGTTTGAACTGGCGATGCGTTATGGCCAGCCTTCTATCGAAACCGCATTGGATAAGCTGCGCCAGAAAAACGTAGAACGCCTGATTGTAATACCACTGTATCCACAATACTCCGGTACCACGACTGCCACCGTGTTTGATGCGGTCAGCAAAACACTACAAAAATGGCGCTGGTTGCCTGACTTTCGCATGCCAATGCATTACCACGACCACCCACTGTATATTCAGGCCATCTCGGATTCTATTCAGAAAAGTTTTCACCAGCACGGAAAACCGGACCGCCTGTTGATGTCTTTTCACGGACTACCGCAACGCCTCTTACGTGCCGGTGATCCCTATTATTGTCACTGCCAGAAAACCGGCCGACTGGTCGCCGAACAACTGGGACTTGAAAATGATGAATACGCGATTACTTTCCAGTCACGTTTTGGTCGTGAGCCCTGGTTGCAGCCCTATACCGATGTCACCCTCAAGGAATGGGGAGCACTGGGCATCAAGCACGTACAAATAGTTTCACCCGGATTTGCCGCAGATTGCCTGGAAACACTGGAAGAGCTGGCCATACAAAACCGCGAATTTTTTACCGAAGCTGGCGGTGAGCAGTTTCATTACATTCCAGCGTTGAATTCATCCAATGCGCATATCGAACTGATGTCTGCATTGATTCAACAGGAAATGGCGGGCTGGCATCCATTGGCCACGGACAACACACATACCGCCGAACACGCAAAATCGCTGGGCGCAGAAAAATAAACTGGCATTAAAAAAGGGAGGCAAGCCTCCCTTTTTGTTTATGCAAACAGCCTGTTAGCCCAGTTCACCCGGATAATCAGCAATACAAGGGTTGCCCTTGGCACCAATAATCTTGGGCGTGTTGAGCTTCTTAACCTTGGCGACCTTCTGATCACGCAGGTAGGTGGCAACAGTTTCCCAGATCTGCTCGCCCGGTGACTTGCTGCCAACGGTGGCCCAACCAGCCAGCTTGTATTCCTTGTCAGCTTCGATGGGTGTACCGTCGTCAAGGCGCATGTCAGAAATACGGTTGCCAATGCTACCGTTGATGTCGATGGTATAATCCATACCACCCATGCGTACCATGTCACCACCCTGCTGCCGATAAGGATCCGTGTTAAACAGGTTATCGGCAACATCTTCCAGGATCAGCTTGATATCCGATCCCTTCATGGGACGTGCATAAGTCTCGCCATACGTAGTACAGGTCTGATCCATGACATTGTCCATGGTAATGGTTTCGCCCGGTAAAACGGTAGTACCCCAGCGGAAACCTGGCGACATGGAGATTTGTGCATCATTTACTTCACGCAGTGCATCGCAAATGATTTGATCGAATGTGCCGTTGAAGTTACCGCGACGATACAGTTCGCCACCATCTGGATCAGCAACGGCCAGTTGCTCGGTCAGAGTCTCGATATAAGGCTTGCGCACATCAGTGATGTACTGGGTCATTTCATTGTCGGCTTCCAGCAGATTGGAGAAGACCGGCAACAGGCGATAACGGAAGTCCTGTACCTTACCGTTGCGGATATCCAGTTGCATCATGCCAAGGAACTTGCCATTGGAGCCTGCGTTGGTTACCAGTGTTTGTCCACCCTTGTTCTTGATAACACTCGGTTGTGGCACACCATCATGGGTGTGGCCGCCAAAGATGGCATCGATACCACTGACAACTGACGCCATCTTCAGATCAACGTCCATACCGTTGTGGGAAATTACGATAACGGCATCCGGCTTCTCTGTCTCACGTACGTTATCAACCAGGCGTTGCATCTCGGAATCACGAATACCAAAGGTCCAGTCAGGAATGAAACGTTGTGGGTTGGCAATAGGAGTATACGGGAAGGCCTGGCCGATCACTGCAACACGCACACCACCCATGTCCTTGATGGTATAGGGTTTGAATGCGCGCTGGCTGTTCTCATCAAAGCCTTCGAAATCAGCAAACTTGTAATCAAACGAGGCCTCATCACGGACAAATACGTTCTGACAAACGAAATCGCCCTTGAAATCACCTACGTTGGCAATTATCTCGTTATCCAGGTAAGTGAACTCCCAGTGACCAGTCATCACGTCTACACCCAACAGGTTACAGGCGCCAACCATATCCTTACCACGTGTCCAGTAAGCTGTACCAGAACCTTGCCAGGTATCACCACCGTCAATTAGTAGCGTCTTGTCAGGGCCATGGTCTGCACGCAGTTTTTTCACCAGTGTACGCAGGTGTGCAAAGCCACCGACCGTACCAAATTTTTTCGCAGCTTCTACATAATCGAGATAAGTAAAGGCATGAGACTCAATCGTGTTCGGTGCGATACCGTAGTGCTTGAGTAGCTTATCGCCAACCAGGTGAGGAGGCTGCCCAAATGCCGGGCCAACACCAAGATTCACATGCGGCTCACGGAAGTAGATCGGATTGAGCTGTGCATGGCAGTCGGTGAAGTGCATGATGGTAGCGTTACCGAACTTCGGAACGTCATACAGCTCTTCGGGTTTACGCGCCAGTCCGCTGGCGGCCGAATCTGCACTTTTGGGTGCACTGGACTGCTTGTCACAGCCTGGAACCATGCCGGCAGCCGTTGCCAGCCCCATAATCTGAATAAACTCACGACGATTGAGAGACATCAATCTCCTCCTGCTAGTAAAGCAATTTATTGAAAACTATTAATTTTTATTTCGAAGCCCTTATAGGCTCTGGGTGATATTCCCTTATTGCAGCTAATGATTATGCCATGAAAATATCGTTTTTATAAGCGGACTCCTCGCCCCGCGGCCATGATAGTACATATGCGAGTTTGATGGGATAGCGGGATAGCAAAAAATAGCAATGCCTTAGAAAAAATACGGCAAGGATAGGTGACTATATGTACATTTTTTATTCTACCCAGAACGGGTCAAACGGTGCTTGTAGATTCGATAACCGAGTAATGCGAGTAAGCACAGGCTATAAATAGCCGGTTTTAACAGGTCAGCTTTTACCAGCCAGAAAAAATGCACCACAGCAAATACACTCACAGGATAAACCAGTTGATGCAGGCGCTTCCATCTTTTACCCAGGCGCCTTT
Source organism: Proteobacteria bacterium UBA6492 (assembly GCA_002436485.1). Taxonomy (GTDB): domain Bacteria; phylum Pseudomonadota; class Gammaproteobacteria; order UBA6429; family Thiohalophilaceae; genus UBA6492. Next base: position 9,267 of record DJMK01000089.1, on the reverse strand, counting down.
GTGCCTTGCGCGTCGAAGTAAATGCCAGTGGTAACAACCCCAGCACTGCCAGCATGCCAACCGTGATGAACGGCCGTTTGATAATGTCGCGCACAATTTCAGGCCAGTCAAAAAACTGTTCCAGCCAAAGGTAACTGACAAAGTGTAAACAAACGTAGAAAAAAGCGAACAGGCCTAGCATACGCCGAATCTGGATCGGCCAGGGTTGCTGCACGACGTCACGCAATGGTGTCATGCACAGCGTAATCAGAAGCAACTGCAAGCCCCACTCCCCGATACGGCGAATGATAACCTCGATGGGATTAGCCCCTAGCTGGTCAAGCAACAAGGCATACATCAACCATGCCAGGGGTAACAAACAGGAAATAAAGACAATTATCTTTAGCAGTACTAGCTGGCGTGAAGACATGGGTTAACCCGGCAGGCCCGGTGCTTAATAGTATTTTCTAAGATCCATTCCCTCGTAGAGTGCCGCGACTTCCTTTTCATAACCATTGAACATGAGTGTCTTGCGCTTGAGAAACTCACCTATACGCCGCTCACGCTTCTGGCTCCAGCGGGGGTGATCGACTTCGGGGTTTACATTAGAATAAAAACCGTATTCTTGTGGAATAGACTGTTGCCAGCTGGATACAGGTTGTTGCTCGGTAAAACTGATATTTACGATGGATTTGATACTTTTGAAACCATATTTCCACGGTACAACAAGGCGCAGCGGTGCCCCATTTTGTTTTGGCAACACCTCACCATAAAGACCCACGGCGAGAATACTAAGTGGGTGCATGGCTTCATCCATGCGTAGTCCTTCCACATAGGGCCACTCCAATACTCGACGCTTTTGTCCCGGCATTTCAGACGGTCGGTACAGGGTTGTGAATTTAACAAACTTCGCCCTGGATGTCGGGTTAAAACGTTTGATCAGGTCACCCAGCGTAATTCCGACCCAGGGAATCACCATGGACCATCCTTCGACACAACGAAAACGGTAAATGCGTTCCTCCAGAGCATGTGGCTTGAGTATATCTTCCAGGGTATAAGTGCCCGGCTTTTCAACTTCACCCGAGATTGTCACGGACCATGGATCGATGGTCAGTGCCTGGGCACGCTGCGCCGGAGAATACTTGTCAGTGCCAAATTCGTAGAAGTTGTTATAGGTAGTAACGTCTTTGTAGTCCGTCAACTCATCTTCCACTTTGTACCTGGACTTGTCATAAGTCAGTGGTTTATTGCCATAGCCTGCCTGAGCTTGCTGAAACAACGGTGCCAGTGCGAGACCTGCCGTTGCCTGCATGAACTTGCGTCGGTTGAGGTAGACTTGCTTGTCGGTTATTTCCGAAGGTTTGACCCCGCCCGGGATTTTGCTGCTTTTGAGTATGCTGGTCATCTCTATAAACCGTGTATCCTTGTTTTGTCTGTCATTGGCCATTATGTAATTTAGTCTGTATTTTTAACAAAAAATTCTCACGAATCTCTCACGAGAGCATTAGAAATATCTAATATAGGCCTGTGGTAGGTATTGTGCAGAAAAATCAATATAATTAGACATATGGAAACAAGCCGCACAATCAATAATAGTATGACACAGGTCAGCCGGGCCAAGGGCGAGAAGCGCACCTTTCATATCTACGATGACAGGTTTCTGGATGTGACCATAGATAACATCTTTGGGCAGAAGAGCTACCAACTGAACCTGTGCATGCTGGAACCATGGCCCGTTCGCAACCGGGATATTTCCTGGCGCTGGTTGCTCAGTATCATCTACTTTGGTATCGCGGCACTCGCTTACAGCATCTACCTGGTAAACCATCCTGATACCGAACTGCTTGGTCGGCTAATACCTTTTATCGTGGTGTTTATTCTGCTGTTACTAGCGTCGCTGCTGATGTTTCTGTATCGCTCGCCAAACGTGACTGAATTTCGTAGTCGCTATTGTGGATGTGTGCTGGTGAGTTTGCTTTATGCTAATCCAAACCGGGAACAGTTTGATAAATTCGTGGATGAACTCAAGCAACGTATCCTGGGCGCCAGCCAGGCAGTACGCGTCGACAAGCATCGCATGTTAATCAACGAAATCACCAAGCTACGCCGCCTACGCAACGATGGCATTATCACCGAGCGTGAGTATGTGGCCGCATCCAAGCGCATTCCTAACATGCGCGCCTGACAAATATTTTAGTTATCAGGCGGCCGCCGCTTTCTTAGCGCTTTTACGAAATACAAACTGATCGCCATCCAGTCCAACCTCGATAATATCCGATGGCATAAACTTGCCGGACAGGATGTCCTGTGCCAGCGGATTCTCGAGTTGCTGTTGAATCGCGCGTTTTAGTGGCCGTGCACCATAAACCGGATCAAAACCTGCCTCGCCAAGTTTATCCAGTGCCGCATCACTGACCTCGATACCCATCTCACGCTCGGCAAGACGCTTGCGCAAATAATCGATCTGGATATTGGCAATCGCACGAATCTGCTCCTGGCCCAGTGGATGAAACACAACGACCTCGTCGATACGGTTAATAAACTCGGGGCGGAAGTGATGCGTGACACTTTCCATAACCGCATTCTTCATTGCATCGTAATTGGCTTCACCTGCCAGTTCCTGGATCTGTTGTGAACCTATGTTGGAAGTCATCACAACGACACTGTTACGAAAATCAACCGTGCGACCTTGCCCGTCAGTAAGACGGCCATCATCCAGCACTTGTAGCAATACATTGAAAACATCCGGGTGTGCCTTTTCCACTTCATCAAGTAGAATGACTGAATAGGGTTTACGTCGTACTGCTTCAGTCAGATAACCACCCTCTTCGTAACCGACATATCCCGGAGGCGCACCAATTAAACGCGCTACTGAATGTTTTTCCATGAATTCGGACATATCGATGCGAATCATCNNGACATATCGATGCGCACCATGGCGTCTTCGCTATCAAATAAAAACTGCGCCAGTGCTTTTGTCAGTTCGGTCTTACCAACACCAGTGGGTCCGAGAAACAGGAATGAACCATTGGGACGGTTCGGATCAGACAGGCCGGCACGCGAACGACGAATTGCATCCGCCACCGCGTTGACAGCTTCGTCCTGACCGACGACTCGCTCGTGCAACCCTTCTTCCATGCGTAACAACTTTTCACGTTCGCCTTCCAGCATCTTGGAAACCGGTATACCGGTCCATTTTGATACAACTTCGGCAATCTCTTCGTCGCTTACCTTGTTTCGCAGTAGTTTCGTCTCTTGCACTTCGGCTTGCGAGGCAAGATCCAGTTGTTTTTCCAGTTCGGGAATCTTGCCATACTGCAATTCTGACATGCGAGCAAGATCACCGGCACGGCGCGCTGTTTCCAGTTCAATCCGAGCACGTTCCAGTTCTTCCTTGATGTGCTGGGTGCCCTGCAATGCCGCTTTTTCAGAATTCCAGATCTCTTCCAGATCATGATACTCGCGCTCGAGCTTCTCGATTTCTGTTTCAAGGTTGCTCAGACGTTTTTTCGATGCCTCATCCGATTCCTTGTTAAGCGCTTCGCGCTCGATCTTCATCTGGATCAGTTTGCGATCCAGCTTGTCCATGGCTTCCGGCTTGGAATCTATTTCCATGCGAATACGACTGGCTGCTTCGTCAACAAGGTCAATCGCCTTGTCTGGCAGTTGCCGATCTGTGATGTAACGATGCGACAGAGTCGCTGCAGCAACAATCGCCGGGTCGGTGATATCGACGCCGTGATGCACTTCGTACTTTTCTTTTAAACCACGCAATATGGCAATGGTATCTTCGACCGATGGTTCGTCGACCAGCACTTTCTGAAAACGACGTTCCAGTGCGGCATCTTTCTCAATGTACTTGCGATACTCATCCAGGGTTGTTGCACCCACACAGTGTAGTTCACCACGCGCCAACGCCGGCTTTAACATGTTGCCAGCATCCATGGCACCTTCAGCCTTACCAGCACCCACCATGGTATGAATCTCGTCGATAAACAAAATAATCTGTCCTTCTTGCTTGGCCAGATCATTCAATACCGCTTTCAGACGTTCTTCGAATTCACCACGAAACTTGGCGCCGGCCAGCAAGGCTCCCATATCCAGTGACAGCACACGCTTGCCTTTAATACCTTCCGGCACTTCACCGTTTACAATACGTTGCGCCAGGCCTTCTACGATGGCCGTTTTACCCACACCGGGTTCACCTATCAACACCGGGTTATTCTTGGTACGACGCTGCAAAACCTGCACTGCGCGACGTATTTCATCGTCACGACCAATTACCGGATCCAGTTTGCCCTGCTCGGCACGCTCCGTGAGATCAATAGTATATTTCTCAAGCGCCTGGCGGGTTTCCTCGGCATTAGGGTCATCAATTTTCTGTCCACCACGCACCTGCTCGATAGCTTTTTCCAGGCTTGCCTTACTGGCACCGGCCTTGCGCAACAGATCACCCAGCTGCCCTTTGTCATCCACGGCAGCAAGTATGAAAAGTTCACTGGAAATGTACTGATCCTTGCGCTGCTGAGACAGCTTGTCTGTTTGGTTAAGAAGCCGGCCAAGGTCATTTGAAATATGGATATCGCCGCTGCTACCTTCCACAGAGGGTAGGTGTTCCAGCGCTTCGCCAAGTTGAGAACGTAACAGGTTGACGTTTGTGCCTGCCAATTGCAGCAGGTGCCTGACCGAACCACCTTCCTGATCAAGCATGGCAATCATCAGGTGCAGCGGTTCAATAAACTGGTGATCACGCCCAATTGCCAGGCTCTGCGCATCTTGCAGTGCCAGCTGGAATTTGCTTGTTAATTTGTCCATTCTCATACTTGCCCGAACCTCATGAACTGAATTTTTACTCTTTTCATTTATAGGGATAATGTGGGCAGATTCAAGCGAATCGACACTGATTTAGATCAACTGATGGCAGGATAAACAAGTCCTGCTGGGTGCTCTCTAAATAGAGCTAAACGAAGTTTCTTGCTACTACTTGTAGACCTTGCGCTGAAACAGGTCATTGCGACGGCTGACCAGCCTGTCCAGGAATAGCAATCCGTCCAGGTGGTCGACTTCATGCTGCACAGCACGGGCTTCATAACCGTGCATGTCGTAGCTTTGCGATGTGCCGAATTCATCACGGGCAGTAATTCTGATTTTCTCGGCACGAATTACGTTACCGGTATAGTCCGGGACCGACATACAACCTTCCCGCCCGATCTTCATTCCATCCCACTCGGTAATCTCGGGGTTAATCAGAATGAGGCGCCCGTGATGCTCGATGTTTGGTTTACTTGAAACATCTACAATCGCAATACGTTGGAAACGGCCTACCTGCGGTGCTGCAATGCCGACGCCGCCGGGACCGGCACGCATGGTCTGCTCGAGATCGGCAATAAAAGCGCGCAGCTCATCGTCAAAATGTTCAACAGGCTGGGATACCTGCTTTAACCTTTCATCAGGGTATTGCAATATGGGAAGTAACGGCATCTGCTTATCCGATCAAGGTATCAAACCGGGAGATTTTTGTATCCACCCCTTCCTCTTTCGACATAATGTCAAGAATGGCCTTCACAGCATCAAACCCTTCGCTGGCTGTGCCCTCGATATGCATGATGTAGATAGGTTTGTCTTCGGTGCCGGCGACATCCGACTCGAGGTCCAGGATATTAAAGCCTACTTCTTCCAGCGCCTGGGTCACCTTGGCAACAATACCTGCCCGGTCTGCGCCGTACACGCTGATACGAATATCCGGAATGACATGATGATGTAGTTCGGCATCAATGGCGTCCACATGTAGCTTAAGCGCCATGGAATCAGCGACAGTGCTGACCAGTTCTTCGAGCTGTTTTTGCTTTCCATCAAACTTCACCATCAACATGATGGTAAAGTTACCACCCAGACGCATCATGGATGCCTCGCCAAGGTTACAACCACCTTCATACAGAGCACCGGCAACATGTGAAACGATACCCGGCCTGTCCTTTCCTACCAGCGTTAACATGTACCATTTCGACATAGCGGAATCTCCTGAATGAGGTCTTTAGTGTAATGTGGTATGCGCGAGATAAATAACCATGATGCCGGCGGCGATTAGAATGATTTGCCTTACTGTCTCGGTAAATTCAACTCGCTTGTGCAGGCCTGGAATCAGATCAGCAACAGCAATATAGATAAAACTGGATGCCGCGACAGCCAGAACATAAGGCACGGCTATTTGTGCTTCTTGAAAACTGAAATAGGCAATTAATGCACCTATCACGGTCGTGATACTGGCTAGCACATTAAAAACAAACGCCTTGGAGCGTTTAAAGCCGCTGTTAAGCAGAATGGCAAAATCACCGACTTCCTGGGGAATTTCATGGGCCGCAACCGCCAGGCTGGTAATAATCCCAAGATGAATATCGGTAATGAATGCAGCACCAATCAATACACCATCAACCAGGTTATGGGTGGCATCACCAATCAATACCAGCGTACCGGCCGCCTGCTCACGGTGATGATCGCTAGGTGTATGCGCTTCACACTCATGTTCATGGCAATGTCGCCATAAGACCATCTTCTCCAGCAAAAAGAAGCCGAGAATACCCAGCAACACGGTCAATCCCAGCGTGTGGAATTCCAGTGCATTCGGTCCTGTTACGGCATGCGGAAGCAAGGCGAGAAATGCAGCTCCCAACAAGGCACCAATTGCAAAGCTCACAAAGTGTGGCAGCAACCTTTGTCGATACCTGTCGGGGAAAAGCAGAAAAATAGCTGCTGCCAGCACACTGAGTACGCCACCGACCAGACTAAACAGGATTATCCAGGAAAGTAATGACATTTCATTTTCATTTTTATAAGGAAAGACTGTTGATCATACCGCAACAAGCTAAAAACCTGTACTAAGCCCCCGGTTCTATCCATACCAGCGTTGCCATGCGCCCGGTTTGCCTGTTCCGGCGGTAGGAATAAAACAGCTCCCGTTGGCTATACGTACACAGACCGCCACCGTAGACCCGTTCAACACCAGCCGCAGCCAGCTGTATGCGTGCGGCCTGATAGATATCCATCAACCAGTGATGCTCATCTATTTTGTTGAATGCTGCGCTAAATTCTGTACTTTGCTCGACAAAGGCAGCTCTCACCTCATCACCTACTTCAAATGCCTTCGGTCCAATAGCAGGACCAAACCAGGCCATCAGACGCTTGTTACTTGTCGGCATGGTTTTTAGTGTTTGTATTAACACCCCGGCTGCCAGCCCACGCCACCCGGCATGTGCCACCGCAACGCAAGTACCGTCTACATCACAAAAAGCAACCGGTAAACAATCCGCTGTCATCACCGTACAGACAAAGCCTGGCTTGCTGGTGCTGATCGCATCTGCACATGTAACCGGTTTATCATCACTGGAAACGTCACAGCCATGTACCTGCTGCAACCATTGTGGTTCGGATGGTAATCTCAGTCGCTGTGCTAACTGTTTGCGGTTCTTTTGTACGTCACCCGCATCATCGTCAACGTGCAGCGCGAGGTTAAAACCAGCATAGTTTCCCTGGCTGATACCACCCTCGCGCGTGGTGGTGCCTGCTCTGACATTTTTCGGTGCAGGCCAATCGGCCTTAATCCAGCCAGCGTCACTCATTCCCTGGTTACCTCCTTAACATCCTGTCGCAAAGTATCCACAAGTAATTGCATATCAGCAGGTGGTAACGATTGCCATTGCATGTACTCGTTGCTGACAGGATGGGTAATGCCTAGCGAGGTTGCATGCAGGGCCTGTCGCCTGAAGTTACGCAACACGTCTGCCAGCTGTGAGGAACAACTCGCCGGCAATTTCAATCGCCCGCCATACACCGGGTCACCCACAATAGGATAGTGCAGGTAGGCCATGTGAACGCGTATCTGATGAGTACGGCCGGTCTCGAGCTTGACGCGCAACAGGCTGTGCGCACGGTAACGCTCTTCAACCCGATAGTGTGTCACCGCCGGCTTGCCCTGGGATACTACCGCCATCCGTGTACGTTGCACGGGATGGCGGCCAATAGCCGCATCAACTGTGCCTCCGGCAGCCATTACCCCGTTAACAACTGCCAGATATTCCCGGTCGAAACTACGCGCCTGAAGTTGTTCCACTAGTGACTTATGTGCATTGATATCACGCGCTACGACCAGTAGGCCGCTGGTATCCTTATCCAGTCGGTGTACGATACCGGCGCGTGGCACATTCGCCAGCTCGGGCGCATGGTGTAACAGCGCATTGAGCATCGTGCCGGAATAGTTGCCCGCTGCCGGGTGGACAACCATACCCGGTGCTTTATCCAGCACAATGATGGCGGCATCCTCGTACACAATATCGAGTGGTATGGATTCCGCCTGCCAGTCACCCTGTTGCTGCTCGATTACCTGTAGCGTGACTTGCTGGCCCGTGTATACACGATCACGCGGTTTAAGATTTTTCTCATCCACCTCCACCAGGCCATCACGTATCCATTGCTGCAGGCGGCTGCGTGAAAATTCTGAAAACAGGTTCGCCAGCGCCTGGTCGAGACGCATACCATCCATGCTCTCGGGTATTTCGGCAATCAGTAAACTCGAATGGGGCGTGTTCATCAAAGTTTGAAATCCAGGTTGTGTTCCGCTGGCTATAAAAAGGTATACTAGCTTAATAATTCCAGAATATACGATCCAGGTATCACGGTGATATTAAAGCTTCTCAGAAACGGGTTAGTCCTTTGTAGCATACTGGCTGCATATGGTTGTGCAACATCAGCCAGTGACCCAGATGATCCGACCAGTGGCATGGAGGTCGCGGAAATCTACGAGGAAGCGAGTCGCCTGTTAAAAAGTGGCCAATATGAAAGCGCAATTGCTTACTATGAACGGTTAGAAGCGCGTTTCCCCTATGGCAAATATGCCGAACGGGCTCAAATGGAAATCGCCTTTGCATACTATAAATATAACGAACCGGAATCGGCAATCCTTGCGGCTGAGCGCTTTATAAAACTGCATCCCAATCACTCAAATATCGACTATATGTACTACCTGCGTGGACTGGCTGCTTATGACATGAGCAAATCCTTTCTCGAGGACATGTTTGATATCGATAAATCGGAACGTGACCCCAAGGGAGCGCGGCGCGCGTTTGAATATTTTGCCGAACTGATACGCAAGTATCCCAAGAGCCGCTATAACCAGGATGCGATCAAGCGCATGTCCTATATTCGCAACAACCTGGCAAAACATGAAGTGCACGTTGCCGGTTACTACATGCGGCGCGGTGCTTATCTGGCAGCTGTCAACCGCAGCAAGTATGT
>DJMK01000006.1 GCA_002436485.1 Proteobacteria bacterium UBA6492 | reverse complement strand
AACATCCATTGATAGAAAAACACTGAATTGTGTGTTTGCCGGAAACAACAGGTCTTCTTCAAGCAGGAACAGGTCGCGGTTGAGATCAAGAATTTCTTTTTTCAGGTCCTGAATCTGGTTGTCCAGTGTTGTAACTGGCTTATTCTGCGTGGGCGTTTCCTGCGCGTTTACCGCGCTCAGTGTGAGAATTGCGACGGCAATCAATAGCGGTCTCAAAAAAGGTATAGCTAACTTTTGCATGGTGAACCCCGTTTTGAAGCGTTTTTATAATTCTAGAATTAAATTCAAATAATAATAATAAGTTAATGATATTCCTGTCTGTTTAAACAATATAGACAAGATTTGGTCGTTTGATGAATCGGTCACAAAATCATCAATATTTATGGCGTATTTTGTTCCTTTTTTACCTGGCTGGGTGGCGTCAGTCCGGACGAATAATGTACACGTCCATTGGCATCGATAATGACAGCATCGATGCCATCGAGCTTCTCCGCTAACGCCAATCCTTTTGTCGGTCCCAGCACAAAAATCGTGGTCGAGAGGCCATCGGTGGTCGTGGCATCCGGACCCAGCACTGTGACACTTTGCGTGCTGTCGACCGATTTTCCGGTACGCGGGCTGAGTATGTGATGGTAACGCACTCCATCTTTTATAAAGTATCGTTCATAATCGCCAGAAGTTGAGACAGCAGTATTATCCAATGGTATCGCGATGATAGAGCGGTCCTCACGGCGTGGATCCTTGATGCCGGTCATCCAGGGACGTCCATGATGATCACCGATGATACGACTGTCACCACCGGCTGTGACCAGCGCATCCTTGATACCGCAGGCGCGCAGAATATCAATGCCGTTATCTACGGCATGCCCCTTGGCAATACCGCCAAGATCGATTTTGACGCCTTGCTTTTTGAAACGAATCGAGCGCTCCTTCTCATTCAGCAAAATATGCCGGTAGTTGATTCGGTCCAGCTGTTTGTCAATTTGCTCATCAGAAGGTTTAATTTTTTTACGGTAGTCATACTGGTAACCGATACTTGCAAAGGTNNCTGATCTTGATGTCACGTTGAGCCGCATGCTTGTTGACCTGGAATAATTCGCTGGTTTCAATATAGGGGCTCATACTCTGGTTAATGCGTTCCATATCATCCATGACCCTGGCGATACATTTATCTGCATGCGCTTTTTCATCCGTCCACAGCTCGACCGCAATATTCGTCCCCATAATGCCCTGGCTCTGTTTAAACCATTCAGCGGAGCAGGGCAGCGAGAGGAGTAACAGGAAAATCGCGAGTAGTTTGTTCATGACTCTATTAGAAACAAAAACGGGGATAGTTTCTACTATCCCCGTAAAACGATGAGTACTTTCTTATATTTGCTTAAGGAGTAATGTCTCCGAATGCAATCATGCTGTCGAAATTGCTAATACCATGGGTAGGCACACCATTGCTGTTGGTAAACAATGACGTGAACGCACCATAGTTGCTGGGAGTTACATCGCCATTCAGCGCCATGTAGTTGAGTATGGCGGCGTGTGCCAGGGCATTGACGTTATTGGCAGCCGAACTCGAGGTTGTGACAACCGAGCCACCGGATGTAAACCAACCAATCTGGCGATGCAATTCAGCAGGCAAGCCATTTGGATACAAAGGTACACCGGTAGGGTTGTAAACGAGGATAAATGAACAAGCCGTAGAAGAGTTATCACCAGTCCATTCCGGCTTGTCTCGACCTTCTGCAGTGGTATCGATACGTCCGTTACTGGAAACCGAGCCGTCGCTGTAAACATAAATCATCACCGGGGTAGTCATGCGACGTGCATAGTCCAGACAGGCTCCAATGCATTCACCGGCCAGAAAATCACGGCGTTCACCGGTACCACGTTCACCCGTATGATAATCATAGCCGCCCATGGTAATGGAGCCAGCACCAGCGTGACCATCGATAACCATCTTCATGACCGATGCGGTTTTCTGGTATTCCCTGTTATTGTCCCACTCCGTCTGGCTGAAGATACCAGATGCCCCCACGATATTGTTATCTAAACCAGGATCTACTTCGACATCAGCAAAGCGCTCCGTCAGGTCGGCCGCACGCAGATAGCCACAGGACATTAGTTCTTTAATTACCTCGTCACGTGAGACGCCGGTCTGGATAGCGCTCTGGCGCATTTTCTTGTGGCTGATGCGTGCCATCGCTTCCATCACAGCAGTGACGTCTTCTGCGGTGAAAATTGTAGTCAAATCACCGACATCAACCATACCCGTGACGTCACTGGGACGATCTACTTTTGTAGGTTGAAGCTCCGGGTTAATCAGTGAGGCTGGTGACATGGAACGGGCACCAGATACCGAGCTTTGGGATCCAATTAGTGTTGTGACACCACCCTTGGCGCCTGCCATGGCGATACCATACATCGGGTTGTGTGGGTTATTACCTGTGTCATTGTCAGAACGGGCAGCGATCACTGTACCGTCAACAAGACCACTGTTACGTAATGTTGGCGCTCGCGCGTCAATACCACGCAGGAAGCCGGCATCCGAATGCATAAAAAGGCCCAGTGAGTTATCAGTGAAATCGCCATTTGTACCAGTAAGGACAGGTGCAGGATCTACCTGACCAGGCAGCATGTTGCCAGGGATACCCATTTTGACATAACCGGCAGTATCCATCAGGTCCAACTGGCCGTTCTGTCGGCCTACCAGTACGTTACTGGAAATGCCGGCGCCACCACCCAGATCAAAGGCGATAAAGGGTATTTTGGCATCGCCACTAATGCCGCCAATCTGGCAACTGATATTGCTGAATGAGTTAGCCAGGTCCTGCAGATCGCCAGAAACGGCTGCCATTGCCTCACGAGGTTTGGAGAACAGGCTGAAGACTCCACCACCGACAATCAGGCCCGGCCCGGTTATCAATCCGTGACGAATAAAATCACGCCGTGAACGCAACTTGTGATCATCATGGATAATCGGTTCACCGATTTCTAAAGCTCTTTTCTTTTTTGCCATCTTGTTTTCCTCAAGCCTGTCTCGTGTTTCACTTTGTTCTGATTAGTGTACTGTGGTCACTGCGCTACCCAGAATCGCGCCACATGTAGCAGTAACAATCTTGTCCGTGCTGGTTCCGCGTCCTGATAATGTTTCAATCAGGCTAGTGAACTGTGTGGGTGCTGTGAATGGACGATCGTCACTCAGAGTCACATTACCCGAAGCCGCCAGATAGTTGGTGACATCAGCAATAGTCGGTTGGGTAGTCAAAGTTGTTGGTGTCGCTGTTGTGTCATAGCTCATGAACATTTCCATGAATTTATTGACAACTTCGGTCCGCTCTGCAGAACTTATGGCCGTGCCATAATTGAATGTTCCACCAAACAGTCCATTACTTGCGCTACCAGCACCAATATCAGCCTGAACCATCTGGTTACAGTATTGCAATGCCAGTTGTGCAATCGCCATCTGGTGTGAAGAAAGGAATGCATCAATGGTAGGAGCACTCGGTAGCTGTTGAATGTACTGGTTAAACACTGCCTGTACAGCGGAGTTAGTTGCTGCAATACCGGTCATTTCAGACATGGACACATTAATTTCATCAAATGTACGCAAACCAATGTCTGGTGAAGGTGCCGGATCATCCGGGTCAGAAATTGCCGGCAATGCTGCAGCCGGATCAGGCAGGTTTGCAGGGTCAGTAGTTGCACCACCAATCACCTCAAACGCAAGGAAGAACTGATCAGGTGGTAGTGTATTACTACCCAGAGCGCCATTTTTTAGCTCAACCGTAGTACCAATATCAGACAGGCGTACGCTGTTCGTGGCAGCGTCCACAGGTAACGGACTACCAGAAGCATTGACATCCATGACCTGGTAGGCCTGTCCAGCGTTCGGGAAGCTGCCATTAATACCCAGCCACATACTTTTCACGTGAATACCGGCTGGAGTTTCAGCGCTGTCCAGACAGATTAGTTCAGGCTGGTTGAACAGGTAGCTGAAGGCATCGAATTCCATGAATTCAAACTTCACGTGACAACTGGCTGGCACACCTGCCAGTGGCGGTTCGGTGGTTATGGCATCCGTTGGATCCGGATCTTTTTCACGCAGTGGGAATAACATGAAGTATTTCTCACCCACACCCACATCAAAGTTCTGTTCGATTTGGGTAAGTGTTAATTCCGCGTTGTGCACCGCCACCATGCGGAAGGCGCCACGCCAGGGACGATCATTTGAATCGGAGTTACCCAGAATAAACTGGTAACTTGGGTCCCATTCAGACAGGTTGCCACCGGTTGGTTGGTCATCCGTTACGTTGTTAATAAGCCGTCCGTTGACGTAGATTCTGCGGCCATTGGCAGAGGAGTAGGTGACGACCACGTGTTGCAATGCAGCCTGCGCGATTTCATCTGCATCGGGAGTAGCCACAGCGGTCTGACCGTTAATATTGGCATTGCCACCACTGGGTGTGTAGCGGTTGTACAACAAGTAATTGTACATGTTCTGTTCCAGGCCAAAGTTGCGATTTTCTGAACCGGCCGAGTAGCTGATGATGGCAGAATTTTCCTGCACGACGTTGTTGGGGATAACCCAGGCTTCGATACTGTATGCATTGGCAGGAGCGATTTGATCATAGAATTTGCGCACGGTAGCGGGGTTAGCAACAGCCTTGCCATTGGGGCCCAGGAATTCGATACCAAAGTTACCGAGCCAGCGGTAATCGATACCTTCTGTACCAAACAGCCGCAGATCAACACCCGGTGATGCCGCGCTGACATCTACAATGTCACGGCCCGCACCCGTCTTGAATTCATACAATGCAATCTGGGCCGCTTCGTAACGGTTACCACCCGTGGCCAGAATCGCGTCTGCAATAGTCAGGGCTTTACTGGTGGTCAGGTTGGCAAGAATATCTGCACCGCCAGCTGTGGGATCAGGAATGGAATTCACCATAGTAGTGATCGCATTCAGTATGGCTTGGGCATTTTCAGGACAATCCAGGTCGCCGTCGCTATCTGTATCCCAGCAAACATGGTCCTCATCGCGTGGACGTACCACGATACGTGACTGGCTACGTGTCTCATCCGTATCACCGAGCACGACTTTACCATTAACACGCAGTTCGTCATAAGCAACTTCTGCATCATCCACGGCAAAGAAAGGAGCACCTTGTTGTACCGGTGCGCCGGGCACGTGGCAGCTTGCACAGTTATTTCTCAGAATAGTATGGAGAGTTCCAAAACCACTGGGTGCATCTTCTGGCCAGGATTTAAATACCTCAATCTCATGATCTTCTGGTGGCGTCAGCGGGATTTCGCGATCGGCGTTACCGGCTTGCGTAGACACCATATTTTGAATTCGATTGGTGATATAAAAGACACAGGCTTCCTTGTTTTCCAGCCAGCAGTTGTGACCATTCGGACCTGAACCGACTTTTGTTACCAATCGCGAATTTGCTGGATCAGCAAGGTCAATTAACGGCGCGCTGCCCATGTTACCCACGGCCCAGTCGTATGCGATATTTACATCGTTGCGCTGCACGAAATAAGGCTCTCTGGCTGAGCTGGAAGTTGAAGTATGGCAAGCTCCGCAACGATCGGTGAGGCGAAGTCCATCAAACACTGTAGTTTTGTAAGAGCGAACCAGGTCATCACGCTCCGGCTCACCGTCATAGATATCGACAGAAATACTGTTCAGGTTTGATTGCTGGGGATTAGGTGTTGTGTCTGCTCCGCCTCCGCAGGCAGCAAGTGTAATGAAGCTTGCCAACAGCAGAAAGTTGATTACCCCTGTTTTAAATGTACTCAGTGGCTTGGCAGTTGTATTTGCGTTATGGCCATTCATGATTATCTCCAGCATACGAATCTTGTTTTTGCTTTATTCTCTGTAATTGTTTACGGACCCAGGCAACGTTGAACCGCATCTTTGAATACAGTCTTCAGGCTATAGTTGCCGCTACCAGTGAAGTTATCTGCCATCGCATTTATTTGTGCGTTTGTAGGGTCACCATGGCACACAGCGCGATAAACCTTCTTGACCTGGCATTCGGCAAAGGCCCGTGAATTAGCCAATTCCATGCCAAGTGATTTCAGTCCAGAGCCATAGGTGTATCCATCTGTTTGAGTTACACCAGTGGGTATTGCTCCCCAGCCAAGCCGTTCGTTATTAGGGCCCTTGCGCCAGTAATTCACCCAGCTGTCGTCGCGGGTGATATAACCATAGATAAAGTTGTTGTAGTTAATCAGCGCCTTTTGGGTAACGCGTGACATGGTCGTTTCTGCCGGATCATCAGTGTTTATGAATACTGGTTGTTCTTCGCCGGCTTCGTTATAAATCATGTGGCCATTCTTGCCATCTTCATCCGTGTAAATCCAGTCATAATAAGCAAAGGCGCCCATCATGCCATCCATACCAGCATGACACCCGATACAATTGTTCAGGTAGATTCGACTGTCACCACCCGGGCTACGGGTGACATCCTGGCGAATACGATCATTCGGACGGCTGGGATCCTTTACTGCTTCAAGGTCGTGGCATAGATGATTCAGCATAGTAAAGCGGAACATGGCACGGTTGGTGCCAGCATAGTAAAAGGCACGCGCCCCCTGGCGTGTCGTCATGACACCAGCAGTCGCGGTGGAAGGGATAGCTGTATTACCCGCATAAGTAGCTGATTGGGTAGTCTCCGAGAGCACCAACGGATCGCTCAGGTCAGCATGTGCATTTTCCATTTGCTGATACATCACGTTATCTGACGGTGAATAGGATGCTGTTACAGCAGCTGGTGCGCTACCACCTGCTACATACAATTTGTCAGCGTAAAGAATTTCACGGAAATCATAGTCATCACGCACGATGCCAATGACCAGAGCTGTGTAGTCGTTAAAGGCACCAATTTCTTCCACGTCAAACACGGATTGCGCCTCGTTAGTCCAGGGCGTAACCAAGTTTTTCATCGTAACGTTGTAGAAGTTCTTATTATCCAATGCCATATCAATTGCGCCGCTAGTGTTTGCGCTGTATGGGCTTGGACAGTTTACTGTATCTCCGGTGAGACACGCGGTCATCGACTTGAGCGTGGTATTGTCCGGTGGAACCCCGGCAATGCGATCATGAATACGCTTGGCTTGCTCACGCGGTCCTGCATGTGCATCACCCAGTGTTGTGATTGCGAGGCTGATAGCAATGACACCCGTGGCCGTAATTCTGCCGAGGTGGTCCTGGAGTTGTTTGACACTACTCATAGGTTGATTCCCAAGTTGTTGTCTTTATGTCTTTTGTCTTGTGATATGAGAACTGCTTCACACTTTAGTGTTCAGTATTCCCCAGCGTGTTAATTTAGTATTAATCAGCATAATTTTTCATGATTGTGTTCACAGAACGATTAAACAATCATGTCCATAATCATTACGTCCAATTTGCTGTATCCTCTGAATTTTATTCCCAAACATGTGAGCCTGTTCAATCATTCTTGCATAAAACTGGAAAGAAAGAGTAAATAGAAGATAAAGGGTATGATTTTTCCTATAAATGAGAGACTGATGGCGATGCCGAGAAAAATAAATGTGAACCAGTTAACAGTTTTTAGAGTGGCATGGCTGTTGTGTTTGTCCGTTGTGTTTGCTGGCTGCGGTGGTGGTGGATTGGGAGGTATAGGAACAGATACCTGTGCAGAAGACAGTGCGATTCAGAATTTTGCCGTGGCCTATGTGAAACGTCCCGCCCCAACAGATAATAATGGTATACAACAGTCTCGTGATTACCGTGATGTCATTAATTTTAGTCCCGGTGCTGTTTTATACATCAAACTGCAGGCCACAGTGTGTGCCGACGCGATTGATGTCACCAGTCGTGAGATTGGTAACACGGGCGATGTAAAGGGTGTCGAAATTTCACCGGACGGTACAAAAGTATTGTTCGCTATGAAAGAAGAAGACGACAACACGGACATGGACGAAGAAACCTGGAACATATGGGAATATGAAATTGTTACGGACACACTGACTCGTGTCATTACCTCGCCGTTGATTGCCGAGGCGGGCAATGATATCGATCCGCATTACCTTGCCGATGGGCGAATTATATTTTCTTCAGACCGGCAACTGCGCAATGTCACGGTGCTGCAAAAAGAAGCGTTTACCAACGGGGTGAATAAGCCAGGCACGCCCAAGGCGGTTGGTGACGATAGCGATGAACTCAGTTTTAACCTGCACGTGATGGACAGTGCTGGCGGTGCCAATCGCAGGCAGGTTACGTTCAACGAGGGACATGACCTTGAGCCTTCGCTTATGGATGATGGACGCATTCTGTTTACCCGCTGGGAAACGGTCGGCGGTAACGAGTTTAACCTTTACACCATGAATCCGGATGGTAGTAACACGCAGCTACTGTATGGCCGAAATAGCCATCAAACTGGCTCACAAAACGATACCATCCATTTCACCCAGCCGCGTGAAAGAGAGGATGGAAGTGTTTCGGCTATTATTCGCCCATTTGATAACACGTTTGATGGGGGTGACATTGTAATCATAGATGTCGCAAGCTATGTTGATATCGCTACTCCCATCGCAGCCACTCCCACCTTAAC
This sequence comes from Proteobacteria bacterium UBA6492, assembly GCA_002436485.1. Taxonomy (GTDB): domain Bacteria; phylum Pseudomonadota; class Gammaproteobacteria; order UBA6429; family Thiohalophilaceae; genus UBA6492. The sequence continues at coordinate 3,506 of DJMK01000006.1, read as the reverse complement.
TGGGCCAGCACAGGTTTCAGTGAGTAACAAAGCCGTGCGTACGGCAGCTGGAATTTCTACGGGTGGGCGTTATGGTTCAGCCTATCCTTACAGGGACGGTAGCGGACGTCTGCTGGTGAGTTGGTCGGCGTGTGCCGTTGATATCAATGGACAACTCGTTGCTACCGGCCAGTTATACACCTGTTCAGGTGGTAACCTGGCCGATCCGACTGCAACTGAAGTGGCACCACGCTATGGATTGTTTATTCTGGATCCTGCAAATAACAGTTTTACACCACTTGTTTTTCCTGAAGCGCCGATACCCAACCCTGCGATACCCGATACCTTTATTTACTACTATTACACGGATGCGGTTGCAGCACAGGACAGAACCAATGCAATCAATATCGTGGATGCGACCGATGAAACAGCGGCAGAGCAAACCGGCGTCATTCATATAAAGAGTGTGTATGATTTTGGTAACCCGTCGACATGGGGCTTTCTTCAGGGAGCTGATGCCACTGCGAGTATTGATGATATACGCGATCCAGATACAGCACCGTTGTACGCAAACCATCCGGCGCGCTTTATTCGAATCGTCAAGCAGGTGCTGTTGCCGTCTACCGATGACCTGGATATTGACCCCGATGCCTTTGGTGAATCGAGTGCCAATGGTATGCGCGAGATCGTGGGTTACGTCCCTGTTGAGCCGGATGGTTCCGCTAAATTCAAGGTGCCAGCAGATGTCCCCATAGCACTGAGTGTGCTAGATGAGAAAGGTCGCCGTATTTCGGAACGGCATAATTTCTGGATGACTGTACGTAATGGCGAGACCATCGAATGCATCGGATGTCACAGTCGCACTGATAATACGCTGCGCAATGTCCATGGCAGGTTGGATGCTGAACCCGTGTCACGTAATCCCGGCGCACCTTTGGCAGGCACATCATTTTTGAACACGCAGGCCACGTTTGATCTTAATATTCTGGCTGGCGGAACCATGGCCGAGGCACGTAACCCAGATTACAATAATACTACCAAACCGACACTTGATATCGTCTTTACTGACGTATGGTCTGCTGGCGTAACCGCACCTTTACCGGATATCAATCTCTTATACGATGATGTCTACAATTTTGCTGATGTTGTTGAGCTGAAACCGGTGACTAACAATTGTAAAAATGATTGGCAGGATCCTTGTCGAATCATTATCAACTATGCAGAACACATCGCGCCGCTCTGGTCCAGGGACAGGGCAGCAAACACCTGTATCAATTGTCATACGGATAATAATGGCGTACCTGTCGAGCCGGCCGGGCAACTTGTGTTAGATCCTACTGCAGTTTCATCCAATCCTAATTTAGTGGAGTCCTATCTTGAGCTATTCAACCAGGACCAGGCTGTTGAACTGGATGGCGGTGGCAATCTAGTTCCCAAACAGGCTGTCGACGGTGGCGGCAATCCGCTATTCATTGACAACATTACCGGCCTGGTAACCACTTCACCGGTGGATGCCAACATGATGAATAACGCAATCCTGGTTGCGGATGCACCAACACCGGTAATGTCGGTCAACGGCGCGCGTCAAAGCTATTTCATCGAAAAAATGACCGGTGAAACCGATCTTGGCGCTGGCGGGACTTCTTTGAACGATGGCACTCATCTCGCGCCAGGCGATGTTGGATATGTTGATCACACCACGTTCATGACGGATGCGGAATTAAAGGTCATCGCCGAGTGGTTGGATATCGGTGCACAATATTTTAACAACCCGTTTGCGACAGGGGTGCCCACCGAATAATTTGCGCTGCTGTAGTAATGGCAATAGTGGTACAATCATCTATAACTATAAGAAATCTAAATAAAAACAGGGTTGTACCATATGTATCGCTTTTCACTTGGGCTGATTTTTTTTCTCGCCGCATTTGCCTGGGCAAATGCAGCTGAAGAGCAGCCCCTCGTCGTCGAAGTGGTCGATCCCTACATCGAAATGCATAGCGGCCCGGGCAGAGGCTACCCGATTTTCCACGTTGTCGATCGTGGCGAACCTATCCAGATCCTGTTTCGCCAGACTGACTGGTTCAAGATAAGAACTCAGCAGGGCAAGGAAGGCTGGGTGCAACGTGGCCAGATGGTCATGACACTGACACCGGCCGGTGAGCGCCTTGAAATCAAGGACACTACCCAGGAAGAGTTCATACAACGTAAATGGGAATACGGTGTTACCCTGGGGGATTTCGATAATTCAACGGTCGTGACATTTTCAGCCACGCACCATTTTACAGAAAACATCTCGACAGAGCTCTCTTTATCCCAGGTGTTAGGGACGGCTTCCAGTAGCACGTTACTGGGAGTTGGTATCGTGCATCAGCCGTTTCCTGAGTGGACGGTTTCGCCCTTTTTTACACTGGGTACGGGGATCAAGGATACCAAGCCAAAAACAGGGGTGGTCGGTATTCGTGATGGAAGTGATTTATATTCCAATGTTGGTCTAGGAGTCAGAATGCACTTTACCCAACGTTTTTTCTTGCGGGCTGAGTTTCGCAAATATGTGATTTTTGCAAGTCGTGACGATAATGAGGAAATAGACGAATGGAAAGCCGGTTTCGGATTCTTTTTCTGATTTTTGCAGTGTTTTTGCCAGTTTCTTCCGGGGTGGCGGCAGAAAAACCGGAAGGTGACGATAAAGCACTGAATGAGATCATTCAGCAAGATCCACTTATCACGCCTGCGGTGGAGCGTCGTGAAGTTGATGAAGCAGCAATTGAAGTCAATGACTTTGAGCTGGGTGTCTTCCTGGGTATTTTGAGTATCGAGGATTTTGGCACCAACCCGGTGCTGGGTGTCAGGCTGGATTATCACCTTACCGAAGACCTGTTCCTCCAAGGAAGCATCGGTATCTCAGAAGCAGGTAGTACCAGTGCAGATTTTGTTTCGGGTGGTCCCACAATACTAGGAAACGATACGGACTATTTATACTACAACGTGCTGGTGGGATATAACCTGTTTCCGGGTGAATCATTCATGGGAGGGGAAAAGGCCTTCAATACTGCGATGTATGTGGTTGCCGGTGCCGGTGTCACAGAATTTGGTGGTGATGAACGTTTTACTATTACTGTTGGGGGCGGTTACAGCGTGACCCTTGCGGATTATATGACATTACACATGGATGTTCGTGATCATATTTTTCGAATTGATATCACCGGGGAAGACAAGGATGCGCATAACCTCGAATTATCCTTTGGTTTGAATTTCGTTTTTTGATGTAAGGAGAGAACGATGAAGAACATGTTTCGCTCATTTGCTTTTGTTTTGTTATCAATTGCATTGGTTGTACCTGTTAATGCAAGTGATATCAGTGGCAAGGCACCGGACTTTACGCTCAAGAGCCGTTCTGGCAAGAACCTGCGTCTGAGTGATTATCGTGGCAACGTGGTATTACTCAATTTCTGGGCATCATGGTGCGGTCCATGTCGCCAGGAGATGCCATTACTTGAAGCCATGTATAAAAAGTATAAAAAACTCGG
>DJMK01000197.1 GCA_002436485.1 Proteobacteria bacterium UBA6492 | reverse complement strand
AATGGAGTCATAGTCCATGTCCATGTCCATCGCGACATCCGCCGTCAACACCGGTACTGACGAACCACCCGGTATCACTGCTTTTAGCTTGTGACCGTTACGCACACCACCCGCCATTTCCAGCAGGTCTTTAAACGAAGTCCCCAGCGGAACTTCAAAATTACCCGGGTTGTTTACGTGTCCCGATACACAGAATATTTTCGTACCACCATTGTTAGGTCTGCCCTGCTCCAGGAACCATTGCCCGCCTTTTTGTAGAATCACGGGGACAGAAGCCAGGCTCTCNNGAACCAAGAATACCTTTACCAAGGTAACCGGCCTCATAGGCTTCCTTCAGGGCGCCTTCAAAACGTTCATAGGGTTCCCAGAATTCACCGCGAATATAGTTATAACCGACCGATGCACCGATAACATAACCGGCAATGATCATGCCCTCGATTAACTGGTGCGGGTTGTAACGCATAATATCGCGATCCTTACAGGTACCCGGTTCGCCTTCATCGGAGTTACACAGAATATATTTCTGTCCCGGCGCGTTGCGCGGCATGAAACTCCACTTGAGACCAGTCGGGAATCCTGCGCCACCACGACCACGCAGTGCAGAAGTTTTAAGTTCTTCGATAATCTCTTCCGGCGGCGTCTTTTCTTTAATGATCTTTTCCAGCACAGAATAACCACCCACCCGCTTGTAGTTCTCAAGCGTCCATGGCTGATCAAATTCCAGTGTACGTAGACAGACCTTTTCGCTCATGCTTAATCCAGTTTATCGATAATCTCGTCGAGTTTTTGTGGCGTAAGATTTTCAAAATACTCTTCGCCGATTTGCAGCATCGGTGCGCCAACACAGGCCCCCAGGCATTCCACTTCCTTAAGCGTGAACTTACCATCTTCAGTGGTTTCACCCAGCTTAATACCCAGTTTGTTCTGCAGATGGTCAACCACTTCATCCGAACCACACAACATGCAGGAGATATTGGTACAAACACAGATCTTGTGTTTACCAACCGGCTTCATCTCATACATGGAATAAAAAGTGGCGACTTCATAAACCGCGATCGGTTGCATTTCGAGATACTCGGCAACCGCTTCGATCAGGTCCTGTGTCAGGTAACCACCATTCTGGTCCTGCACGATACGCAAGGCAGCCATCACGGCAGACTGTTTTTGATCAGCCGGGTATTTTGCAATCCAGTTATCGATGTCTGCCTTTGACTCGGCAGTAATCAGGTCCAGCTTGCTGTCTTTCTTGTTGTGTTGCGCAAACATCATCGGTCAATTTCTCCGAATACGATATCCATGGTACCGATAATGGCAACCACGTCTGCCAGCATATGACCTTCAGACATTTCATTCATCGCGGCAAGGTGGGCAAAGCCCGGTGCACGAATCTTCAAACGATAGGGTTTGTTGGCGCCGTCAGAAACCAGGTAGATACCAAACTCACCTTTTGGATGTTCAACAGCAGAGTAGGCTTCACCTGCGGGCAACGTATAGCCCTCGGTAAATAACTTGAAGTGGTGAATCAACGATTCCATGTCGTGCTTCATTTCTTCACGCTGCGGCGGTGCCAGCTTGTGATCTTCAAGCATCACCGGGCCATGGTTGTTACGCAGCCATTCAATACATTGCTTGATAATGCGGGTCGACTGGCGCATTTCCTCGACGCGCACCAGGTAACGATCATAACAATCGCCTTCCTTGCCCACCGGAATATCAAACTTCATTCGGTCGTATACTTCGTAGGGTTGCTTCTTGCGCAGATCCCACTCGATACCGGAGCCACGCAACATGGGGCCGGTAAAACCTAACTGCATGGCACGCTCGGGCGTCACTACACCGATGCCCACCGTGCGTTGTTTCCAGATACGGTTATCGGTTAACAAGGTTTCGTAATCATCGACGTAACCCGGGAAACGGTTGGCAAAGTCTTCAATGAAGTCGAGTAGCGAACCTGAACGAGCCTCGTTCATTCGCTTTAGTTCAGCTTTTGACTTGTACTTCAGGTTACCGTACTGCGGCATTTTCTCTGGCAGGTCACGATAGACACCACCGGGACGATAATAAGTCGCATGCATGCGCGCACCGGATACCGCTTCGTACATGTCCATCAGGTCTTCACGTTCGCGGAAGCAGTACAGGAAAACCGTCATGGCACCGACGTCCAGCGCATGGGTACCCAGCCACATCAAATGATTTAGCAGGCGGGTAATCTCGTCATACATGACGCGAATGTACTGTGCACGTAGCGGTGGCGTAACACCAAGCATTTTTTCCAGCGCATTTACATAAGCATGCTCGTTACACATCATGGAGACGTAGTCGAGACGATCCATGTAGCCGATGCTCTGGTTATAAGGTTTACTTTCGGCCAGCTTCTCAGTGGCACGATGCAGCAGTCCAACGTGTGGATCAGCGCGCTCAATGACCTCGCCGTCCATTTCCAGCACCAGTCGCAACACGCCGTGTGCTGCCGGGTGTTGTGGACCAAAGTTCAGGGTGTAGTTACGAATCTCAGGCATCGGTTTCTCCCTGTGCCTGGCGATCCGCATAACGGTGATCGTCGCGAATGGTACGCGGCTGGTTGATACGTGGTTCGATGCTGACTGGCTGGTAGACCACGCGTTGTTGCTCGGGGTCGTAACGCATTTCCACCTGGCCAATCAGCGGGAAGTCCTTGCGGAACGGATGCCCGACAAAACCGTAATCGGTCAGGATACGACGCAAATCAGGATGGCCTTCAAACACGATACCAAACAGGTCAAACGCCTCGCGTTCAAACCAGTCGGCCGATGACCATATGCCTGTTACTGAATCAACGATTGGTGGTTCACCGTCCAGGTACACCTTCAGTCGCATGCGATGGTTATTTCTGACAGACAGTAAATGATACACAACGGCATAACGTGGCCCTTCCCAGCTGCCGTTACCATGCTCGGAATAATCGACACCGCACACATCAATGCATTCTTCAAAAGCGAAGTCACTGTCATCGCGCAGTGCTTCAGTCACCGGCAGTACGCAGTCTTTTTCGATAACGGCTGTTAACTCGCCCAGCTGCACGTTGGTGCTGGTGATACGATCCCCAAAACGGTCGCGTAAACGTTCGGCCAGCTTGTTATAGTAATCAGACATGCGTTGTTATTCTTTCTTGTAATCAGGTGCGCGCGATTGTATTGGTACGGCGAATCTTGTTCTGTAATTGAATAATGCCGTATACCAGCGCTTCAGCGGTGGGCGGACAGCCCGGCACATAAACATCAACCGGCACAATGCGATCACAGCCACGCACCACCGAGTAGGAATAATGGTAATAACCGCCGCCATTGGCGCAGGATCCC
>DJMK01000021.1 GCA_002436485.1 Proteobacteria bacterium UBA6492 | reverse complement strand
CCGATACTGGCACCCACTGAAAAGGTCTTGTCCTGCCAGACAAAACGAAGTTCGCGAATGATATGCACAATACCATTGGCAATTTCACTGGCACGTTCTGAATCACAACCCTGCAACAATACACCAAACTCGTCACCACCCAGTCTGGCAACCGTGTCTGCCTGGCGCACCGGTTCTTGCAGTAATGCAGCCAGGCGGATTAGCAGCTGGTCACCAGCTTCATGACCACTGGTATCATTTACGACCTTGAACTGATCCAGATCGATATACAACAATGCGTGCTGAGCATTGCTGTTTTTTACTGTATCAATGGCCAGTGCAATTCGGTTTTCAAATTCATGACGATTAACCAGCCCGGTTAACGAGTCATGATAAGCCATGTGCAGAATGGTCTCTTCGGAACTTACCCGTGCCGTAATATCGATGAAGGAAACTACGGCGCCAATCGTTTCGCCATCTTTAATAATTGGATGTGACCAGTACTCAACTGGAAAACTACTACCATCTTTGCGCCAGTGCACCTCGTCTGCTGAATGCGCACTGCTGCCATGAGTTATGGTCTGTTTTACCTTACACTGTTCTTTTGGATAGGGTGACCCATCAGGCAGGGTGTGATGGATAAGCTCGTGCATATCCTTGCCAATCAGTTCGTGTTCGTTATGGTAGCCAAGCATACGTATACAGGCTGGATTAACGAAGGTACACATACCATTGGTATCGGTACCATAAATCGCTTCTTCGGTTGAATCCATCAGCAACTCAACCAGCTCCTGCTGCTCTTTTTTCTGGATTTCAGCCTCAGTTTTTGAGCGATGCAACGAATTGGTATGAATTGCCAAAGCGGCTTCTCTGGCAAAACCCTCTATGACGGTTATTTCTCGCGGAGTATAGTCACGCACCTTGCTGTTACTGACTGCCATCAGCACACCTATTGGCCTGCCTTCTGCGATCAATGGTGTTGCCAATGCCGATTTGACATTGAAACGTCTTTTCATCTCGCGATTACAACGCGGGTCGCTCTGCACATTACTGATTGCAAACGTCTCCCCTGCTTTGAAAACCATCACGGCCATGGATGTTTCATCCAGCCCGATACGGTAATGTCCCTCTTCCTTGAAGCGACTACCACTTTGTGCAACACCAACGAGCTCATTGGTTGTTTCATCATATAAAATCAGGAAAACACTATCTGACCCAAGCGCCGACTGGCTGAGACCGACAATCGTGTCTGCAATTTCATTTAGTGAAATGTCATAACCTGTTTTGCTGAGCAGCATGTTGTTTAGCTCAAGCATTTCACGTTGTATTTTGATATCACTCAACAGCTTGCGATAATTCTTGGTAAGCACCCCTATTTCATCAGTCGACTCGGAAACCAGCCTGTCTATATCTACTAGGGTTGCATCACTGTCTCCTGCAGATAAGCTCTCAAGCGGCGTGAGTGATTGTGAAAAACTTTTCACGAAGATCAGGCTGCCGCCAACCGCAAGCAACTCGAGTACCAACCAGACAACAAATGTTTCAGTATTAAAATAGCCGGTGCGTGTCCAGAAATACTGCACCAGCATGGTATCGATCAGTAATGGAATCAGGGCGCCAATAAGAAAGACTTTTGTCTTGATTGTCACATGTGGCCGGCTCATTGGTATCGAGCTCATCACCCGACCGAACAAATCAAGGATTCTGAAAAATATAGGCAGGCCAACAATAATAGATACAATCAACGCAACCAGGTGGATGCGAAACCAGTCAATAGGTTGCGCTACAAAATCTGTATACAGTTCTGCAGCAACAATCACGGATGCAGGCGCTAACAATAGATAAAGCAAGAACAGGCCCCAGTAATGCAGCGGGAATGTCCGAATACAGGAAGCCGCCGCCGGTAAAAGTTTCTCATCGGGATTATCGAGGTATAGAACAACGGGCCGTGTAAAACGATTGAAGTACCAGACAGAAAAAATAATCCAGATGATAATGAAACTCGGTTCGAGCGGCGTGGTCAGGATGCCGACCATCTGCTCCAGTGACAAGACCTGGATAAACAGGATAAACGTCAAACCAAAAATAGGTGGAATGTTCCAGGTTGCAAGAATGAGTCTGCGTAATTGCTTACGGAATTCACTACCGTTCAAATTTCGGGAATTGTTTGCAGGCTTTGCTGCCATGACTTAGCTGATACCTTACTGCTGGAACAATACTGTTTTTATAACCTTACTTTTGTTTCAAGCTTTTAACCCTGTTAACAAGCTTGAACTTACAATTTTAACAGAATTTATACAATAGACGTAATTTGTCAACGAATCCCGCGAATAATATGAATGGTACTAACTGGTTATACAAACTGGTCAACCGGCATAGCGAAATTATCCTGATTCAAATTCATGAACCGGATAATTAACCTTATATTAAATAAAGTTATAGGTGTTTAACGCCGGTAAGTTGCTACATGCCAACATGCCCGCCTGGTGTTATGGCCTGCCGCTGGTTCAGAAACGATAAGCGGCATATAGCTCGGCATTAATGCCAGGTGCGGGATAATAGGAGTCAAAGGTCGCGTACCCAACGTATGCTTTATCGAAGATATTATTAACCCGAATACCGCTATTCCATGAACTCGCTGCGTACTGCAGATGTAAGTTAAACACTGTGAAACCCGGCAACTTGTTCAGGCTGTTGTCATAGTCACTGTCCTGGTAACGCTCGCCAATATAATGCCCTTCAACATACCAGCTAAGTGACGGTGTTTGTTTATAACTCAAGGACAGGGTGGCCTCATGCTCGGCAACAAAAGGTATGGTATTACCGGTAAACGAACCGCCGGTAATGGTGGCATCGATATACGTCACCTGGCCTGACAGACTCAGCTTGTCGTTCAGTCGTGTTTTGCCTTCAATGATAACGCCTTCGCGTCGTGTCGGCGGTAAATTGATATTGGCACCGGGAAAGGCGCCAGGCCCTGGTGCCGTGCTATCAAAATCTATTTCGTTATCAAGGTCCAGTCGGTAGGCGAGTACTTTTGCGCTGTAGTTGCTGGCTCGCCACTCGGCACCCACTTCGTACGACGTACCCGTCTGGGTTTCGAGACCTTGCACACCGGGGGAGGTATAAGTCTGTTCATCAATTTTTGCGAAGCGGTAGTTTTCATCCAGCCGGGTAAAAAGTCGAAGCTGGTTGGTGTACTGCCAGCTCAGGCCAATCTCACCGACCTGAATATCATCGTTCTTGTCAAACCCGGCCGGGAATGCGGTTGAGTCAACAATATGATTTTCAACTTCTGCATAGCGCGCACCAATCGTTGTAGAAAGTGTTTCAGTGAGTGGGTATACAAGTTGTGTATACAGTGCCCAGTTTTGCTGTGTGGCGTTCACATCGCTGATGAAGGCAACTGATGAATCATAGATATAATCATTGTCTTCATAATCGAGACCGACTGTTAACAATGCTTCGCCTTGCGCGGTGGACCAGTTGGTGACCAGTCTTGGCGTAAAGCCCTGGCTTTGCCTTTCCTGAGAAAAAGCGGTAGCAAAACCGATTCCATCGATATCTTCTTTACGTTGTGATAACTCAGCCTCAAGCTGCATATTTGGTGTGATGCGTTGCCTGACCCCCACCCGTGCTATATTGGTTTGGGTCTTGTTAAAGTCATCAGGAAAAAACGGATTGGCCTGTCGCGGGTCGGCCTCAACCTCTGCAGCCGTTAATGCTCCCGGTAATTCGAGTTCCTCATCAACAGACTGTAATTCAAAAAACCACTTGCCCTTGTCCTGTTTGTAATCCAGGCGCGCAAAACCATTAACATACTCCTGTTCATTGTGTTCACGATAATTATCACTGTTCAGCGCTTCGACACTGACACGGTAACTGACATTATCAGTGATTGCATTCGCAAGCTGCGCATTAACACGCTTCTTGTTGTAGCTACCAATTCCTGCTTCAACATCTGCACGCTGCTCTTCACTGGTGCTGGTGATGATATTGATGACGCCACCAACGGCCTGATCACCAAACAGGGTACCGGCGCTACCCTGAATGATTTCAATGCGTTCTACATCTTTCAGGCTGATGCTGTTAAGCGCAGGTCCAGCCAGATCAGCATTATTTAGTCGCCGACCATCGACCAGCACCAGTGAGTTGGCTGCCGCGTTCCCACCGGAGAAACCGCGCATACTAATTGTAGTGCGTGAGCCATCACCGTATAAATCACGCAGCTGAACTCCCGCCTGTGTTCGCAGTACTTCACTGATATGTCGCGCACCCGATAGTTCGATGTCTTCGCGTGAAATGATCGTGATACTTGCCGGCGTTGTAACCTCACTTTGCAACGAACGTGTTGCGCTGACAATGATTGGTGCAGGTTCTTCTGCTAAAGCAGCTACAGAGATGAAAACTAATAGACTCGATATTGTTATTTTCTTTGATGTTAAAGACATAGCAACCCTTTCGACGCACACCCGCGTGTTATTATAATTAGTCGAGGGTCATTCGAAGGAAAACAGAAACAGGTAAAGACACTCTTTTTATCTTCACTGCAGTATTACCCTCCGTAATACCCTACCGCTGGTTCCAGGCCGGTCTCCGGACTCACGAGCGGAATAACTCCTGATGGATTACCTTCCCACGCATCAGCGCAGTGGCTCGATATCCATCGCAACTCGTTTACCGTTGCGGGGGCAGTGCCGGGATTGTTATGAAGTATATAAAACTTTAACGCACCGGCTTCCCGTTTCATCCTGCAGACGACTGTCATTCGGACACCTGAAACTGTATGCCAATTAGAACTCAAGCTTTAATGTCATATCAAGTGTTATTTCTTCAGGCTCTCTATTGACAAAAGTTTTGTTCTTTCTAATCAATAAAAAAGCCGGCGTTACGCCGGCTTTAAAAGTCATACGCATGGTTTTGTTACCAGCCGAAGATCACGCCTTCCAGCAATACGTTATGACCCTTATAGTCATCATTGTTCGCAGGAATGAAGGCCTTGGTCTTTTTACCTCCAAAGCGACTTACTGTGGCCTGTGCTGACTTAACGCCGTCACCCAGCGTCAGAGACTGTATAATAAGATTCTTCTCGCGACGATCCACACGTTTGCTGACCGAGAGTGCCTGGTTTGGCAATGGCGGTGGACGATGAATGATTCTGACTTTTTTCTTGTCTGCATCCTTTACTTTCTTCTTGAAGAAAGTATCACGTACAATACCACCCCGACACTCGTCGCTGCTCATGAAAGTTTTAAATACCGCACCCATGCCTCCGCGCACACCATTAATAACAGGCTGGCGCACCGGGTTGGGGTAAGCATTGATCACAGACATGGTTGACAGGTTCGGTGGTGGAATACCACAAATCTTTTTGGCGATTAAATCTTCTGTTGTCTGTATTGCTGAGTCATCGGTCTTGGCCAACAGGTAAAAATTCAGGGTTCCCGGCAAACGCACCAGTGTTTCATGCCCAAGGTGCTGAATGCGCCAGGCGATAAAATGCGGACCATCAAACACGATATCGTACTTGTCAGTGCGCATATCACGCTGGTAATTCAGCCAGTTACCCGGGTGCTGGTAAACCACTTTTTTACCCAATAACTTGCTCAAATGATCAGCGATTGGGCCATATAGTTTCTTGCCTGCTTCAGGCTTTTCGCGGGGTGGCGATGTTAAAATCAAATCCTTGGCAAACGCAATATTGGCAGCCAGGAACAGACCGCTCAAGATTAGCGCAAGCCCTTTTAGGGCCGAATGTCTCATACCATACTCCTTAACGATCTATTACTTATAGTTATAGTGGATGCCAAAATGAGAAATCCTGGCTTCCAGATCTTTAAATATCGACTTATATAACCCACTACTTTAGTGCTGTTTTGGATTATCTGATTTAATTTAGCATAGCGGATAAGTACGTTATTAACGAGCCTGTAACGCTAAAAATTGCATAAAAATCAATATTTTGGTTGCAAAATCACCAGTAAAAGCTAACTTATATTGATACACCATTTGCAGGGGTTATTGGACAGCCATGGATAAAAGCACCACCCCAGTCCCCTTGAACGGGGATCGCAGGCTATTACCAAGGCTAAACATACCCACTCAGGACCTTAGCCAGCGTCCCAACCCCTATCTGCAGCCTCGGCAGCTAGAACAATGGGCTGCAGAATTACCCATTGGCAATACCACCGTTGCAGCCCATCAGCTGTTAAACCAACTGAAGTCTCTCAACAGTGCCCAGTATCCACCCCAGGAAAGGTTAAACCTGCATAATGCCCTGCGTGCGGTGACTGCTGAGTTACTGGATGCGATGCGACAGGGGCTGCGCCAGGCAATTATTCCGCTGGACTACAAGAACCAGTACAACGCGAGTTTGCTACAGGCCATTCTTGAGGGCATGGCAACCGGCTACAAAGTGGCAGTCAGTGAACTGGTACTGCATACGCGCCTCAAAGAACTTGATAACCTTTTACTGCAGGAAGCGATCTATCTAGCCATGACCTACCTGGGCCAACGCCTTGTCGATGCTTATTGTCTTTATCAACCGCAACCGAGGCATGTCTGGTCTGACATCAACCAGCTTTACCAGTTTGCCGAGACAAAAAACTTTCTGCAAAACACCATTGATGACGCGTGTCCTGATACACCATTACCGGTGTATCCCACCATTGATACTGTCTATAAACGCATCCTGTTACTGGCGCTCGCCGAGCCCTATCACCTGATGCAGTATGAAGCCATGGATATCTTTCGCCTGGTAGCCGCTTCGGTACAGAGTTGCCAGATTGAACCGTTTCACGAGATAGTCACCCAGGGTGAATTTGTTATTGACCTGAATGCGGATGACGGGCCGCGATATATCACGCGCGACATGGAATGGTCTGCAAATGATGCAAGAATGATTGACATTAATAACGTCAAGGCACAGCTGGATAATCACCTGCAACGCCTGTTGCGGAATAACGTTGCCATGGCGGAGCTCGATGCGGTTTCGCTGGTAGAGCGCCAACAAAGAGACATGCTGCTGCGTCTTGCTGATGCCTGGAATGCCTCACTGGTGCGCAAGACCAGACGCTTTGAACTGGATGGGGATATTGAACTGGCTTCAGGACTGAATGCCTGTCACCATTTCATATCAAATGGCGCTATTTTCACACCAGAAGTTAACGAATTAAAACTGTCGACTGACAAGAGTTCAGACAAGAAAGAGGCACGCAGCCTGTTTGCTACTGCGTACCGTGAGGCCTTGCAAAAAGATCGCAGGCATGGTTTTCAGCAATACCATCTTAATCCATGGTGGCAACGTAATATCAGTCCGCTGGGCGTCGCTCTCAAGCTGGAAAATCCGGCAGACAATATGGATGTCCGTGTTGGTGAACTCGTGGCATACCGTATAACAAACAGGCGAAAACGTCGTTGGCAAGTCGGCGTAATACGCTGGTTGAAACAGGGTAATGATGCATCCGATGCTAATGTCGATATTGGCATCATGAACATGGCAAATGGTGGCATCGCGGTAGGCGTTAAGGCCATCAAGGGTCTAGGTTATGGCACAGATTACTTTCGCAGCCTGTTAATCCCAAAACAAACTTCCATACAACAGACGCGCAGTATCATTGTGCCAGCTTTACTTTACGATGTAGGGACCTGCCTGGTGGTCAATATGGGTCAACGACTTTTTCATATACGTTTGACCAGGGTGATGCTGTCAACTCGCTCGTTCACTCAGTTTAATTTTGAGATTATTCAACGCCCCATAGCTGTTCGGTTGTAATCTCTAACCTGGTTGTTGCACCTCGATGATTGTTCTGATTTGCGTTGCAAACCAGAATGGATCAATCAGCACTTCCTGGCGGTTGTGATTTAACGCACGCAATGCCTGCTTACGCAGATTTTCATCACCAGTTGCCATAGCATATTGCCAGGTGATCCGGACAAGCAACGCTGATGGCGATGGCATGGGACCATCCGCAATGACCGCTTCTCCTTGTCCATAGCGTAACAACATGTCTTCTGCCAATATCCAGCCCTGTTTGCCATAAAAACGTTGCCATGCCTGGTTTATCATTTTCTCTAGTCGCTGTTTCGTCCTGTCTGCCCTGGTGAACTGCCACCAGTCAAACAAACCCTGTGTGGTATAGGCATAGTCTTCGAGGTTGGCCTTCCCCAGTGATTTACCCCTGGCATAGGCACCGTGTAGCTGCGTTCCATTCCATAAGGTATTTTCGATAAAGCCTGCCAGCGCATTTGCTGCATCTTTTATTTTTGCATCCTCTGTTTTACGTAAAGCACGCACCAGCGCACTCAGGGCCAGTCCATTCCATGCTGCCAGTGCCTTGTCATCACGAGGTAAGATTCGTTTACTACGTGCCTGCAACATCTTGCTTCGGGCGGATTGCAGTATTTTCTCAAGCTGTGGTTGCGGTTTTTTCAGCGCAGCGGCCAGCTCTTCAATACTCATGGTCTGTACAAGGTGCTGACCATGATCCAGGTCTGGCGGACCATCAAGTTGCCAGAACTTTTCAATCACGCGTAATTCTTCCTTCGTGAGTATCGCCTGCAATTGTTGACTGTCCCAAAGGTAGTATCCACCTTCAACACCTTTATCATCCACGGCTGACAGGCTGGCAGCCAGTGCGCCAGTGTTGGTTGACATTATGGTAACCATGAAGTTCGCTGTATCCAGTGCAACCTGCGTGTAGTCAGGTCGTTGAAAAATTTCACCCGCATCGAAATACAACATGGTCAGCAGTGCATTGTCATACAACATTTTTTCAAAATGAGGTATCTGCCAGCCTGGATCCACGACATAACGATAAAAACCACCACCGAGCTGATCATGCAGTCCCTGGCTGGCCATCTGATCCAGTGTTAAGGTAAGAAACGTTTTGATTCTTTTATCCGGCTGCCGACTGTAAATCTCAAGCAGGGTGGCCAGCTGCGGTACTGAGGGAAACTTGTTCTCCTGGCCAAATCCTCCCTGCAATTCATCAGAGTAACTAAACAGCTTTTCAACAAAAACCTTGCTTGCCTGCGAGGCAAAATCGGCAGGCAACTGGTGGCTATCAGAAAGTTTTGCTGGTGACAGTTCGTCGCTGGCCGCCCTGGCCATATCGCGCAGCGCAGTCGGATTATTTTTCCACTCTGCTAACAGTTTTTCGAGGATGGTTTTGAAATTATCGGGTGGAACATACACCATGCCAACCAATGGATAGCCATCGGGGGTAACAAACGCGTTTAATGGCCAGCCAGATATACCCTGTGTCCTCGAAACAAAATCAATCAAGCGTGCATCCAGCGCCGAGTTGAGTTCACGATCCACCTTGACCGGAATAAAATGCTCATTCAGTAGTTTGGCAATCGCCGTGTTCTGATAACTTTCCTTTTGCATCACGTGACACCAGTGGCAGGAGAAATAGCCACTGGAGACGAACAATAGTTTGCCCTGTTGTTTTGCCAGTGCAACGGTCTTCGCATTCCATTCTTGCCAGCGCACCGGGTCACGACCATGCATGGCAAGATAGGGCGAGGCATGCTGGTAAAGCGCATTTTTTTCCGCGTTACCAGTCGCAAGCTCAGCACTGGCCTCGCCGGCAATCAAATACAATATAAGTACAATGCTTACGGGTTTCATGGCTGTCTCTTTCGCTGAATCAGCCTATAAGACAATACAGCCAGAGAAAAATTCAGATGCAGTTATAATCAAGTACGCACCACGTTAGTAAATGCCTTGATGGCATCATTGAAAAACTGTGTCCAGACCACATCCGGCTCCCAGATACTGTTGACATGTAACCAGCCCTCTTCCGGCGTCATCTCGTTAGCTATGATCTGGTACAGGCTGATGAATACCGAAACCCGCATATTTCTCGCACAATGTACCAGGCATTTACTATCCTGGTGCAGGCTCATGGCATTCAAAAACCGGGTCAGGTCCGCCATGCTGGGAGCGTCGAATTTAACCGGAATATGAATGTATTTCATTCCAAGCTGTTCTACCCAGGCAGCTTCATCCTCAAGTGAATAATCAGCATCGTGTAACCCGAGGTTAATCACTACCTCGTAGCCCCTGTCCGCTGCCGATTCAAGTTGTTCTTTAGTAGGCTGCCCGGCCGTCGCTATGCGATGCGTTACTTGTACCAGGTCCTGAATATCCTCGAAATCATTCATGTTTATTCGTCAATCCGTTAAAAGCTTCTCTATTATTCAAACACACTTTACAACGCAATATGCAATGTATTTTCTGCAATCTGCAGCCACAAAACGATTTTTTTCGTTGTTCACACTCGCAAACCCCGGCAGGCATACATCACGACTGGCATATCCCTTGCACTGTAATATTAAACAAAACAACAAAGGGAGAGCACCATGCGCATAACAATAACAGGTATCTTGTTAATTTTTGCCGGTTTAGTTCAGGCAGAACCCACCCTGACCATCGCTACGCAATTGCTAAACTATGACATTGCTAACAAGGCAGCATCATCTGCCATCGATGAATGTAGCAAGCGAGGCTATAAAGTTGCTGCCGCCGTAACTGGGCGTGATGGGAATCTGCTTGCATTTGTTCGTCATCCGCTTGCCGGTCCGCATACCATAAAAGTAAGCCAGCGCAAGGCCTATACAGCTGCAACGTTGCAATCACCTACAGGTGCACAAATACAAAGAGAAAGGCCAGACCTCAATCATGCGCCCGATATATTGCTGATACAGGGAGCCCAACCGATAAACATTGCCGGTCATTTTTATGGCGGGATTGCAGTAGCAGGTGCAGATACCAACACAGACGAAAGCTGTGCCAAACATGGCCTGGCGGTAATTACTGAGGCGCTGGAATTCGCTAACTAAGCACCCGGTTCAACCAGCGACTGATATCATCAATTTCCGCTGGCAACACGCTATGGTCCATCGGGTAGGTGTGCCATTCAACCTTGTAGTGGTTACGCGCGAGGAATGCGTTTGAATCTTCTGCCAATGCAAAGGGCACAACCGGATCTTGCAGCCCGTGCGCCATAAAAATTGCAATATCACGGTTAGATTCACTTGCTTCAACTACCAGCTTGTCCGGCATAGGCAAGTAGGTGGATAGCGCCATAATGCCCGCCAGTGACTGTGAATAACGCAGACCAGTATGTAATGCAATCGCGCCACCCTGAGAAAAACCTGCCAACACAATGTTCGCGCTGCTCACACCTCGCTGGTTTTCCTGCGTAATCAAATCGCATAACTGTGATTCAGATTCACGAATTCCACTCTCATCGACCGGGGCATCCTTGTCAATGGCGACAAGGTCATACCAGGCGCGCATTACGTAGCCGTTATTGATAGTGACCGGCCGGACCGGAGCATGCGGAAAAATGAAACGCGTTTTATCCTTGTTGGTAAAATCCAGTTCGGGGACAACAGGTTCAAAATCATGACCGTCTGCACCCAGGCCATGTAACCAAATTACGCTATAGGTAGCATCGTCCGGGCCAACAGTTACCGTTTCCAATAAGTCTTTCATAACAAGCTAAAGATACGAAAAAAAGAAATTCAAGTACAGAATGTACGAAGCATCTGTTCTGAATAAAAAAAGGGCGAGTAGTTACTCGCCCTTCTAACGTTTATAAGATTTAAAAAATCTTATTTAACTGTCGTGGTAGCAGAGTCTTTCTTGCCCTGGTTATCTACCCAGCTTAACTCAATGCTGTCACCGGCCTTGGCACCGCCAATGCGAAATGACAGGTACGGGTTCTTGGATACCGCAGGACCCCATAATGCGGTCACTGCTGTATTGCCATTGTGCTTGCAAGTTACTTCCTGAATGAAGTGAGCCGGAATCTTCTCGCCGGTCTTCTTGTTCTTGCGTAACCCGGTTTCCATTGGGTGTGTAATGAGCGCTTTCACCGTGGTGTCATCACCCTTGGCTTTGGCGCGGATACGAATTGATTTTGCCATTGTTACTCTCCTCTTTCCTTAACCGCCACAGCCACCGATGGTGACTTTCACATTTTTACGTGCTGCGTAGCGCTTGCCACCGGCAGATACGACTGCAATCACGTCCGAGGTCTTGCCCATCTTGATGCGGGTCGACACGAAGCCTTTGGCTGACTTGCCCAGGTTGAAGCTGGCTGCCAGTGGCTGACCGTTCTTCTCTGCGATGATAGCAATGGACTCGATACCACCAATGCCGGTATCCACGGTAATCGGTACAACCGCACCGTTTTCCGCGATGTCAGGCGCCTTGATCTTGATGTCGCCACTGGCGTTGGAATCGGCACTGCCATACAGGCTGCTCATGGCATCCTGAACACTCTTGGCTTCAAAGGCCGCTTGTGGCCACGCGGCCAACACTGTACGTGGGCTCAGTATGCCTGCGCCCACGGCAACCGCGACCGCACCACCGGCCAGGCTACCTTGTAAAAAAGTTCTACGTTGCATGATTCTTCTCTCCCTTCTTTCTTATAGTGTGTAAACCCACTCTGTGATCAGCTTGATATCCTTGTCGCTAAGGATTTCATGCTTGCCAAATGGAGGCATCAGAGTGTTGGGATTAGCTTTAGTTGGATCCGCGATTTGCTCGTACAACTTTTGCTTGTCAGGGTAACGTGCTTTCATGGCAACCAGTGGTGGTCCAATATTGCCTGGCATGTTTGCACCTTCGTATGCATGACACGCAGTACAGTTACCTTTCTTGCGATCTTCAGCAAGCTTTTTGCCTGCTTTCACCATATCTTCGTCAGCTGATGCAATTTGCACTGGCAGCATGGTCATAGAACCAAGCAGTACTGCGACAGTACTTGCAGCAGCGATCAGTTTGGCGGGTTTCCGCATGATCTCCTCCTCGTCAAAGGTTTTGTTAATTGACTTACTAAATAACACTTAATTAAGTATTTGCGAATTTTATTTGTTTTGTGTGTATCCAGACAAAATAGCTAGTTACGACAACAGCGTTAGCATACATGAACCAGTAGCGGGTGCAAGTACGTCCGAAAAGATTAGTTAATTAGCAAAATCTAAATTAGAAATATTTAATTCAG
Source organism: Proteobacteria bacterium UBA6492 (assembly GCA_002436485.1). Classification (GTDB taxonomy): domain Bacteria; phylum Pseudomonadota; class Gammaproteobacteria; order UBA6429; family Thiohalophilaceae; genus UBA6492. The sequence continues at coordinate 1,646 of DJMK01000021.1, read as the reverse complement.
TTAACTTCAAGGGGGGCTTCTTCCTTGATGTGTGCAAGGCGTGCTTCCAGGCGCGAAGTTGTATAAAAATCGAGTTTCTTGTCTTTTAACGCGATGTTGATTTGGTCGATGGCCTGATATGTTTGTCCTATCTGATAGTAGTACTCGGCCATCGCCTCATGCGAACCGGCAGAATCACCGGTTTTTTCCCGGGAATTAGCCAGAAATTTATAAAACCGAGGATTGTCAGGTGTTTTCTTGATAAACGACTCGAGTAACGTTCTGGCTCTGGTGTACTGCTGATCAGTCAGGAGTAACTCTGCATAGTCATAGGTGATCGCGGCATTTTCTGGGTAAAGCTTGAGGGCATTTTGATAAATCTGGTAGGCACGTTTTTTGTTACCGGATTTATGCGATATTTCTGCATCAGCCAGCAGGTAGGCAATTTTATGTGGATGAATCTTTAACAATTTATCCAGTTCTGTCTTGGCGTGGGAGTACTTTTTGTTTTCAATCAGGCTAAGGACATAACCGTAACGAATACCTGCCTGGTTAGTGGCTTTATCATCGGATAATTTTTCTCTGAAAGCAGCTTCGCTACTGGTCTTGTCCTTGGCGGCCAGCGCAAGGACACGATTAAGCATCAGTAAATAAGTGTCAGAATCTAAAGGTCTGGATTTGGGAAGCAGGCGTGCGCGGTTTCGGGCATCGGAGATACGGGCACTGTTTACAGGGTGTGTACGCAGGAATTCCGGTATATTCACCCCGTAGAGTCGCGATTGCTGCTCCAGCTTGTCAAAAAAATCAGCCATTTTTTCGGCATTGAAACCGGCACTGGCGAGCATTTGAATACCGATACGGTCGGCTTCTTCTTCATTGTGCCGGGTAAAGTTGATTTGGCTTTGTGCACTGGATGCCGCAATGGTGGCCAATGCGGCCTCACCGAGTTCGCCACCACCCTGGCTACCCAGAACGATGGCTGCGATCATGGCCGCCAGAATCGGCAAGCTGGATTGGGAGCTGACATCATAGGCACGCGCGTAATGACGTTGGGTAACGTGTGCAATTTCATGCGCGAGCACTGAGGCTAGTTCGCTTTCGGTCTCGGAAGCCATGACCAGGCCGTAATTGATGCCAATGAAACCACCGGGTAGGGCAAAGGCGTTGATATCATCGTCATTGACCAGGAAAAATGTAAATTGGCGATCGGTATCGCCTTCGTACTGGGCCAGTAACTTGTAACCGAGCTGGTTCAGGTAGTCCGTCAGGAGTGGATCATCCACGATCAGTCCGGCACGGCGTAAATTGTGCATGACAGCTTCACCGGTACGGCGTTCCTCGGCGGCAGTCACGCCGGCTGCACCACTATCACCCAGATCAGGCAAATTCAGGTTGTTGGCAAAGACGGCTGTTGCCTGAACAAACGTCAAAATATATATAAGTATTGTTGTGACAAAGGACTTCATTATTTCATTATAAGCGTATTAGACTGAATGGCGGATGAAACAGCGTATTTACTATAACCTATTGATAAATAAGAATAAACATGTAATGATTGCCTGCCAACATGGGGCTGGTTATAGGTTCAATATATGATAATATATATGAATATTAATGTGTCTTAATACATGATATAACAAGTCTAAAATTGTGTTCGTAAGTTTTTT
>DJMK01000016.1 GCA_002436485.1 Proteobacteria bacterium UBA6492 | reverse complement strand
TGAAATTCCGTTTGAAAAAGTCGTCAAGGCCTACAAGCCCAATGCGATGAACTGGTTTTCCAAGCTGGGAATGTATTTTGGCAATATTTGGGAGTTCGTCAGTGACGATCCGCGTGAGGCCAACACCGAAGGTGGTGTATTCCCGGCTATTTTCGGTACCGTCATGATGGTGATGATTATGGCGGTATTGGTGACGCCACTGGGTGTGATTGCGGCGGTTTATCTACGTGAATATGCAAAGCAGGGCACCTTGACCCGAACTATCCGTATCGCTGTGAATAACCTGGCAGGTGTGCCATCGATTGTTTATGGCGTATTTGGCCTGGGCTTTTTCGTGTATTTTCTGGGAGGTAATATTGACCAGTTGTTTTTCCCGGAAGCCTTGCCGGCACCGACGTTTGGCACACCGGGTATCATGTGGTCATCACTCACGCTTGCGATTCTGACGTTACCCGTTGTGATTGTGGCAACCGAAGAAGGATTGTCGCGTATACCGCGCAGTATTCGTGAAGGCAGCCTGGCATTGGGTGCGACCAAGTTTGAAACACTATGGCGCACGGTGATCCCAATGTCGAGCCCAGCGATCATGACCGGTTTAATCCTTGCAGTAGCTCGTGCTGCTGGCGAGGTGGCACCGTTGATGCTGGTTGGTGTAGTTAAACTGGCGCCTTCAATGCCGTTGGATGGTAATGCGCCGTTTATTCACCTGGATCGTAAATTCATGCATCTGGGCTTCCATATTTACGATGTCGGGTTTCAAAGTCCTAACGTGGAAGCGGCGCGTCCACTGGTTTATGCTACCTCTTTGTTACTGGTACTGGTTATCATTGCATTGAACCTGGTGGCAATACAGATTCGAAATCGACTGCGCGAAAAATATCGCGCCCTGGAAAGCTAAATATTCAAGAGACTGTAAAGATTATGGTAACGACAACGAATGACTCAACACGTACACACGGGCTTAACCTTGATACGCTTGGGCGTGTGAATGCAGGCAAGAATATCGGTGACGAGACACTGGCCCTAGAGGTTGAAAACCTTAACCTTTTCTACGGTGAATCGCAGGCGCTTCATGCGGTGAAAATGGTTATTCCTCAAAACCGGGTGACCGCCTTTATTGGACCGAGTGGTTGTGGTAAATCGACCCTGTTGCGTTGTTTCAACCGCATGAACGACCTGGTTGATGGTTGCCGTATTGAGGGCAATATTAAACTTCATGATCAGGATATTTACGACAAAAAAATCAATGTCGCCCAGCTGCGGCAGACAGTTGGTATGGTATTCCAGAAACCAAACCCGTTTCCAAAAAGTGTTTATGAGAATGTAGCCTACGGATTACGAATACAGGGAATAAACGATAAACGGCGCCTGGACGAGGCGGTCGAAAAAGCACTTAAAGGTGCAGCACTCTGGGACGAAATGAAAAATCGACTGGAAGACAATGCGCTGGGATTATCTGGTGGACAACAGCAGCGACTGGTCATTGCGCGTGCCATTGCTGTAGAACCAGAAGTGTTACTGCTTGATGAGCCTGCTTCCGCACTTGATCCCATTTCAACCCTCAAAATCGAGGAACTTATCTACGAGTTAAAAGATAACTATACTATTATAATCGTGACACATAATATGCAACAGGCCGCGCGCGTGTCAGACTACACAGCGTTTATGTACATGGGTAAATTAATAGAATACGCGGACACCGATACGCTGTTTACTAATCCGTCTGAGAAGCAGACAGAAGACTACATAACCGGTCGCTACGGCTAAAACTGATATCAGAGGACATAGCAATGGAAAAAGCCGATATAGGGCATCATATTTCCCAGCAGTTCAACCAGGAGCTGGAGGATATTCGCAGCAAGGTCATGCGAATGGGCGGTATGGTTGAGCAACAGTTAAGGGATGCAATCGATGCGCTGACAAATATGGATACCTCGTTAGCCGAGGTCGTAATTACAAATGACTATAAGGTAAATCGACTTGAGGTTGAACTCGACGAGGAATGCACGCATATTCTTGCGCGTCGTCAACCTACAGCAAGTGATTTACGTCTAATCCTGGCTGTGATTAAAACCATTACTGATCTGGAACGCATAGGCGACGAAGCCGAGCGTATTGGACGCATGGCGCTGAAATTTGCAGATGGTGATACCAAGGATACCAAGGCTCTAGTCGGTATTGGGCATCTGGGAGGACATGCGCTCAATATGTTGCATGATGCGCTGGATGCCTTTGCGCGCATGGATGCTGAAGCTGCAAAGAAGATTGCCAAGCAGGATAAAAAAGTTGATGAAGAATATGAAAACATTCTTCGCCAGGTAATGACCTACATGATGGAAGATCCTCGCTCGATTCCACGTGTTATTGGCGTTTTATGGTCGGCACGTGCGATAGAGCGTATCGGGGATCGTGCCTGTAACATTTGTGAGTACGTTATCTACCTGGTCAAGGGTAAGGATGTGCGTCACACTAAGGTTGGTGATGCTGAAAAGGAAGCAAGGGAAGATAAATAAGTTTTCACTCTACCTTGAAAGCTACCATATGATCAGGCGCAAGCCTGACCTGAACACGATCGCCTACATCATAGTTGTAGTGGCTGGGGAATAGCGATAGGACTTCCACGCCGCTGGCAAGACGCAGTGTATACAGGATTTCTGCTCCTTTGAATGCCTTGTTACAAACTTGCCCGGCAAGGTTTCCTTCTTCGTCATACACAATATCATCCGGCCTTAACAACAGTTTCACCTTAGTGCCGCGCGGCCAGTCATAGGCGCGATCGCCACTGATAAGACCCAGTGGGGTTTCCACTTTCTCTGGCGATAATAGCGTGCCATCCAGGAACACACCCTGGCCTATGAAGTCAGCAACAAAAAAGCTGGCAGGTGAGTGGTACAAGTTATAGGCAGTATCACGCTGCACAATTCGGCCATTGACCATTACCCCGATCTGATCACCGACGGCAAAGGCTTCCATTTGATCGTGTGTGACCAGGATGCCGGTTGCACCCTGTGACTTCAAAATACGGCGCACTTCCTGGCTGAGATAGTCGCGCATTTCCACGTCCAGGTTTGAGAATGGTTCATCCAGTAACACCAGATCCGGTTTAGGGGCCAGTGCCCGCGCTAGCGCCACNNGGGCGAGAATAAGTTGCGGATGCTACTGTTTCACCGCGCAGCTGAATTTCACCGTTGGTCACGGGCTGGAAACCGGCGATCGCGCGTAACACTGTGGTTTTGCCACAGCCGCTGGGGCCGAGCAGGCACAACAGATCTCCTTCATTAACATGTAAAGAGAGATTCTTGACGACCCGGTGGTCTTTAAAGTCGCAATCGATGTTTTTTACTTCAAGTAGGGGGTGCATATACAACCTTTTGCCAGACAGTCTAAATGATAACAAATCTCATTTAGAAAAGTTAACAAAAAGTTTGCTCTGAGACGGTTTTTTCCAGATCACATACTGCTGTTTCACCAAATTAATCAGCGGCTTGTTGACAGTATTCACCTGTCACAAAACCTTAATTTTAGTTCAACGCCTTTGTAACAAAAGTCCTACATCATGCCTTCTCAGTGTTTTTAAACAACATCGTTGCAATGAAACAACTCTCATGGGAGGTATTATGAAGAAGCAACTGGTTGCTATGGCAATCTCAACGGCATTGGCGCTACCTGCGGTCACTGTCAATGCGATGGAAGTAGTTGGTAAGAAACTGGAAATCTACGGAAAAGTTCACGTTTCTGTCGACTCAGCAGATACCGATGGCGCATCGACCAATGATGGTCTGTCAATTTCCAGTAACTCGTCACGCATCGGTTTCAAGGGTGAATTACCCACTGGAAGCGTAAAATTTGTTTATCAGCTTGAACAGGAAGTCAATTTTGATGACGGTGATGACGGAACATTCGCTTCACGTAATAGTTTTATTGGTATGAAGGGTGGATTTGGCAAGCTGATCGCCGGCAAGCATGATACTCCGTTCAAGACCATTGGTTCCAAGTGGGGCATTTTTGGTGACACTATCGGTGATCGTCGTATGATTCTCGGTGCAGGTTATCAAAGCGGTAATCAGCTAAACGAGCGTGCAAACAATGCCCTGATGTACGAATTTAAAAACGATGCTTTCACTTTGCAGGCCATGTATGCGGTTGAGCCTGAATCTGCCAGCGGTAGCCAGGATAATAATGATGAGAACGTCACCAGTGTTGGTCTACGCGGCAAACTGGCTGGTTTTTTCTATGGAATTGGCTATGAGTCCTGGGAACAACATAGTGCTATTGAAGACGGTAAGGCGACCCGTGTCTCCCTGGGTTACAAATTCGGTTTCGGCACTATTGCTGCTATCTATGAAAAAATTGATTCAGACACTGTTGCGGAATGGAAACGCGATGTAATCGGTGCAAACGCCAAAATCAAGGTAGGTGCTAATGGCGATATCCGTATACAGTATCTGCAAGCTGATGATGCAGAAGGTGTAGCCGAATCTGGTGCAACTAATGTCTCGGTTGGATATTTCCACAAGCTCGACAAAAAGATGCAGGTCTACGCAGCGTACAGTGGTACCAAGAATGACACCAACGCTGACTTCAAGGCCGTTGATGGAGGTCACGGTGATGAAGTGAGTGGTCCGACTGGTGGCAGCCCAAGCGCCATTTCACTTGGTATGATCTACAAGTTCTAGGTGATAACGAAGTACACAAGAATAAGCAAGGTTAGATGCAATTTGGCCCGGTTTTTACCGGGCCATTTTTTTTGGAGCGCGTGTATTCTGTTTAGTGATTTTTCAGCAGGTATTCGATAAGTGCTTTTTGACTATGCAAGCGGTTTTCGGCTTCATCCCACACCACACTTTGCGCGCCATCAATGACCTCTGCGGCAACTTCCTCGCCGCGGTGTGCCGGCAGGCAATGCATGAATAGCGCCTCCTTGTCAGCCAGTTTCATGATGGTTTCATCAACCTGGAAATCGGCAAAGGCAATGCGACGCCTGGTCTGTTCTTCTTCCTGACCCATGCTCGCCCATACATCTGTGGTAATCAGATCAGCATTTTCAACGGCCGCTTTCGGATCATTGGTAAGTGCGATGCGATCGCCGGCTGCAGTCATTATTTTTTCATCCGGCTCAAAACCCTTCGGCGTGGCGATATTGAGCTTGAAATCAAACTGACGCGCGGCATTGATATAGGAATGACACATATTGTTACCATCGCCTATCCAGGTAACGGTTCTACCCTTGATATCACCACGATGCTCGGTATAGGTCTGTATATCCGCGAGCAACTGGCAAGGATGATACATGTCGGTCAGTGCATTGATCACTGGCACTTTTGAAAATTGCGCAAATAGCTCGACCGTGCTGTGCTCAAAGGTGCGAATCATAATGATGTCCGCCATGCGTGACAACACGCGTGCACTGTCCTCGATCGGTTCGCCCCGACCAAGCTGGGTATCACGCGGTGACAGGAAAATCGCATGGCCGCCAAACTGCACCATGGCAGTTTCAAATGATACGCGGGTGCGAGTAGAAGACTTGTCAAAGATCATACCCATGACATAGTTCTTGAAAAACTCGTGCGGTTCGCGTTTAACCTGCATGGCCTTCAATTCAATCGCACGTTGTACCAATGCGTGTAATTGCGGCTTGTCGATATCCAGTAATGTAAGAAAGTGCTGTGTCATAATCTGTTCCGAATCAATTTATTTAGCCAGGAACCGTAAAACCTGTTGACTGACAGTGTTGATGACCTGGTCTGCCTGTTGTTCGGTCATGATATAGGGCGGTANNGCCAGCATGAGTCCCTTGCCACGAATGTCAGTGATGCCCTCGACATTGGCAAGTTGTTGCTCAAAGCCGTCAAGGAAGTACTCACCCAGTTTGCTGTTGTTATCAACCAGCTTGTTTTTTTCAATGCTCTCGATGACAGCCAGTGCCGCGCGACAGGCCAGCGGGTTACCACCAAAGGTGGTGCCATGCTTACCGGGTTGAAACAGGTCGGCTGCCTTGCCTTTGGCGAGGCAGGCACCGACGGGCATACCGTTACCAAGCGCCTTTGCCAGGGTCATGATGTCCGGCGTAATCTTGTTGTGTTGATGTGCAAACCACTTGCCGGTCCTGCCCATACCGGATTGTATTTCGTCAAGGATCAACAGCCAGTCATTCCTGTCACATATCTCACGCAGCTTGTTAAGGTAGTTTGTATCCGGTATGCGTATTCCGCCTTCACCGGTGATGGGTTCCACCATGATGGCAACGACATCTTTATTATTCTTTTCAATATTCTCGATGGCAGCAATGTCATTGTACGGTGCACGAATAAAGCCCTGCACCAATGGTTCGAAACCCGCATGAATTTTCCGGTTGCCGGTTGCGGTTAACGTGGCCAGGGTGCGTCCGTGAAAACTGCCCTCGGTGACGATGATGTGAGGTGCTTTGATGTCTTTTTTATGGCCAAACAGACGTGCCAGCTTGATGGCTGCTTCGTTGGCTTCGGCGCCGGAGTTACAGAAAAACGCATTGTCCATGTCAGCCAGGCCACAAAGCTTATCGGCCAGTTTTTGTTGTAATTCGATCTGGTAAAGGTTGGAGGTATGCAGCAGTTTTCCCGCCTGATCGCAGATGGCCTGTGTGACGGCAGGGTAGGCGTGACCCAGCGCGCACACCGCGATGCCCCCGAGCGCATCCAGGTATTGCTTACCGTCGGTACCCCATAGATAGGCCCCTTCACCATGCGAGAAGGTGACTGGCAGCGGTGCGTAGTTTTTCATTAAATGGCTCATCAATTCGGCCTTACCAAAAATAAAAAAGCAGCCGTATGCGGCCGCCTGTAAAGAAAATTATTCTAGTCAAAGATTAACCAGGATCAAACCCCTTAAAAGCAAAAACCCGGCCCTGAGGCCGGGTTTTGTGCAGATTCAGCGGTTTTCTTTAGAAAGGAAAACCATGCCCCTGCGCGATCATGCCCAGGATCATGGGAATCGACAACGCAGTATTGGTGCGTGATGCCATCAGGGCCACAAAACCGGCCTTGGCTTTTTGCTCGTCAGAGGCCTCAACCAGGCCAAGTACTTTTTTCTGGTTGGGCCAGATCAATACCCAGACGTTAAACAGCATGATGGTACCCAGCCATGCACCCAGGCCGATTGCACGAAAGCCTTCCTGCATGCTAAAGGCAGCCATCACGCCAGAACCTTCTGCGGTATGCATGTATTCCAGTGCCATTGCGCCGGTCAACCAGGTGGCAACGGCGGCCCAACGGAACCAAAGCAATGCACGGGGTGCGATGTGTTTGCTGATACCTGCGGCGGTGCCGTCTGCCTTGGCTGCACCCAGGCCTGGTACCTGCACAAAGTTGAAATAGTACAGAAGACCAATCCAGGTGATGCCGACCAGCACGTGTGCCCACACCCAGAAAGACCATGAGTTGAACGCCCCAGCACTTCCGAGAATGAAGACCAGCACGATGGCCAGCACAACACCTGTGATCAATGTACCGAGAATACTTTTTAAAGGATTCATTGTAATGATTCTCCCCTTCGATTTTTTGCTAAACGAGTTAGAAATAAATTTTGACAATTTTACTATAGTATTAGCGGGATAGCATCCCTGGATTTCCTGTGCCTGCCGATGGTAACGGCATGCTAGGATAGGGGCAATAACTTATATAACTTAGGTTTATTGCATTGAATCCAGTCGAATTAAGTATTTTTTCCAATCGCATCAGTGCGGTATGCGATGAAATGGGTGCGGTGCTACAACGTGCTGCTTTTTCCCCCAATATTCGCGATAGACTGGATTATTCCTGTGCAGTATTTGATGCACGGGGGGAAATTTGTGCGCAGGCTGCACATATCCCGGTACACCTGGGTAGTATGGCTTATGCCATGCGGAATATCGTGAGCCAGGTTGAATGGCAAGCGGGGGATATGATCGTCGTCAATGATCCGTTCCTCGGTGGCACTCACTTACCGGATGTCACCCTGATCGCGCCGGTGTTTATCGAACAACATCTAGCTGGTTTTGTCGCTAACCGTGCACACCATGCCGACATTGGCGGACATACACCCGGTTCAATGCCCATTTCCGATTCGCTCGAACAAGAAGGCATTATCATTGCGCCGTATAAACTTTTGCAGCGTGGAGAGATGGATAAAGCTTTCATGCAGCAGTTGATGTCGCGTATGCGAGATCAAACCACGGCCAATGGTGATTTTGCTGCACAGATCAGTGCCAATAAAACAGGGGCTCAACGGCTGGCAAATTTGATCACTACCATGGGACTGGATGCCTATGTGCAAGCCCTGCTCGCATTGAATGAGTATGGTGAACGTCTTGCCATGAGTGTGATCGATCAAATACCCGATGGCGTCTATGAATTTGAAGATGTCATGGATGATGACGGGTTAGGCAACCAGTCGATTCCTATCAGGGTAAAACTCTCGGTCGATGCCCATAAGGTACATGCGGATTTCAGTGGCACGGCCTCACAAACCACCGGAAATATCAATTGTCCTTTGTCGGTGGTGGCCGCCGCCGTGTTTTACGTGTTCCGCTGCTTGATGCCGCAGCAAACACCTGCCTGTTACGGTAGTTTTCGACACATCAGTCTAAGTGCCCCCGAAGGTTGTTTGCTCAACGCCAGGCGGCCCGCAGCGGTGGCGGCGGGTAATGTCGAAACCAGTACACGGGTGGTTGACGTGGTGATGGGGGCATTGGCAAGCGCGATTCCACAGCACATACCTGCCGCGAGTCACGGCAGTATGAACAACCTGGCCATGGGCGGTAGCCAGGGCGACAGGCATTGGGATTACTACGAAACCATTGCAGGCGGCATGGGGGCAGGCTCTCACTATCCCGGCCAGTCCGCGGTGCAGACTCACATGACCAATACACGCAATACACCGATCGAGGTGATGGAGCGCAATTACCCGGTTCGAATACGTCGTTATGGCCTGCGTTNNACCGTGACCTTATTGACCGAGCGCCGTCTACATCGCCCCTGGGGGTTGGGAACCGGTCAGCCCGGCCAGTTGGGCTGTAACCGATTGAATGGCAATGAGTTACCGCCGAAGACCACTGTCAGCCTTGAGAGCGGTGATATTTTATGCCTGGAATCGCCTGGCGGTGGTGGTTGGGGCTAGTCAGATAACTATCTGTAATTACTGACAAAATAGTGAGTAATTACATTCTGCTCAAAGCGGTTAAATTGCGATGCGTACAATTGAAATCGGATTTACCGCCCTTATCTACTCAAATAATCTGCAAAATTATGCTGTCTGAATGCATATTAGTCGTGGCTAATATATACTGAATCGGGCTGACACGAGACAATATCAAACGAGGTATCAGGAATGGACGTTTTGGAAAGAATCGACAAAATTGTAAAAGAGAATCCGGTAGTCATTTTCATGAAAGGCACTCCACAGATGCCACAATGTGGTTTCTCGATGCGTGCGGCCCAGGCATTACAGTCATGCGGCAAGGAATTTGCGCATGTTAACGTGCTGATGGATCCAGAGATTTTTGAAAATCTGCCGCGCTACCAAAACTGGCCAACCTTTCCACAGATTTATGTCAACGGTGAACTCATCGGTGGCTGTGATATCACGCTGGAGATGTACCAAAAAGGTGAGCTGAAGCCGATGGTCGAACAGGCAGTCGACACGGCTGCGTGATTAGAAACATACATTATTGAAAAAGCCCGCTTTTGCGGGCTTTTTTATTTTTCCGGAATGCCGATGGCACTGTCCCACTGGTTGACGATTTTACAAAATAACTCGGCGGTCTTTTCTGCATCGTAAATGGCTGAATGTGCCTGTGATGGATCCCATTCAATACCGGCCGCGATGGCCACACGCGCCAGTACAGTCTGTCCATAGGCCAGTCCACCCAGCGTCGCGGTATCAAAGGTGCTGAATGAATGAAAAGGGTGTTTCTTGATATTGCAGCGATCAATCGCTGCTTTTAAAAAGCTCAGGTCAAAAAACGGGTTGTGTCCTACCAGAATGGCACGCGAACATTGCTGATGTTTGACCAGTTTGCGAATAGGACGAAAGACGTGCTCCAGTGCCTCGTCTTCGGCTTTTGCCATGCGAAACGGATGATGTGGATCGATACCGGTAAATTCCAGTGCCCTGGGATCAAACTCGGCACCTTCAAACGGTTTGACATGACAGGCAATCGTTGCGCCTGGTCTGAGATTTCCAGTTTCATCCAGGATGACAGGGACAGCAGCGATTTCCAGTAACGCGTGTTTATTAGCATCAAAACCGGCTGTTTCGACATCGATCACGACCGGTAAATAGCCGCGAAAGCGCTGCGCAATTGAATATACTTCGAGATCTGAAACTTCTTCCTGCATCTGCACAGGATAACCAAATGAATGTTAAATTAATACCATGAATAGTGTTTTCACTCATAAAAGAATAGCAATGCGAGTTGCCGGTGATGTTGCCAGACTGAAATGGCTTTTCAGCATTTTGTTGGTTTGTTTGCCGCTAACCGTTCATGCCGAGCGTGGCACTTTATGGAAAGTGCAACGACCGTATGACAATAAGGCCAGCTATCTTCTTGGTACGATTCATTCCGATGACCCTGCTGTCACCCGTTTACCAGCCCGTGTAGAGCAGGTGTTCTCTGGGGCAAAAAGTTTTACCGCTGAACTGGAACTGGATATCTCGACCATGCTGCAAGCACAGCTGCAGACCATGTTGCCGGCCGATCAACGTTTACAGGACATGCTAGGACAGCAACGCTATCAGCAAAGTGTCAAGTTGCTGGTACAACATGGCGTGCCTGAAATCATGGCAATGCGTATGAAGCCCTGGGCCATTGCCGCCCAGTTGAGCATGCCAAAACCGAGCAGTGGTTTGTTTCTTGATTTGCAACTGTATCAACAGGCAGTCGACAGGGGATTGCCGACTTATGGATTGGAAAGCATTGATGAACAACTCAATACGTTTGAGAGGCTCACACTGGCACAGCAGATTGCATTTCTTGATGACGCGATTGCCAGGCACAAGGATTTACCACAAACCATCGAGAGGTTAATTGCGCTTTACCTGCAGCGCGATCTTGATGGTATGCTCGCCTTTAGTGACTCACAGTTGGCCATGGGAAATCAGTCTGTCAATGAAGTGTTTAAAAAGGATTTGATCGAGAATCGAAACAGAACAATGGTACTTCGTATGCAACCCCGGTTGTCAGAGGGTGACGCATTTATTGCGGTGGGTGCATTGCATTTGCCTGGAAAGAACGGAATCCTGAACCTGCTCAGGCAGCAAGGATATCAAGTGGAGGCTGTTTACTAGAGAAGCAGCGTAATTACGCTTGTAGTTGCCAGTTGAGCGTTTCATTGGCGCACAGCGGCACCAGTTTTTCCTTTCCAAATTTCTTCTCTGCCGGTACTTGCCAGCCTTGCTTGACTAGCGTGATGGTGTTGGTGTTAACCGGCAAGTTGTAAAAATCCGGACCGTGAATGCTGGCAAAACCCTCGAGTTTGGCCAGTGCATTTTCGCTTTCAAATACACTGGCATACAGCTCGATTGCCGCATGTGAGCTGTAAATGCCTGCGCATCCACAGCTGGTTTCCTTATTGCCTATTGAATGTGGTGCGCTGTCTGTACCGAGAAAGAACTTGCTGTTGCCGGACGTCGCTGCATTGACAAGTGCTCGACGGTGTTCTTCCCGTTTTAAAACTGGCAGGCAATAATAATGCGGGCGTATGCCTTTTACGAACATCGCGTTGCGGTTATAGAGCAAATGGTGGGGTGTGATGGTGGCTGCTACGTTATCAGGCGCATGTGAAACAAATTCAACGGCATCGGCAGTGGTAATATGTTCAAACACAACCTTGAGTTCAGGGAATTCTTTCATCACGCGCTGCAATACGCGCTCGATAAAAATTTTCTCGCGATCAAATATATCCACCTGCGGATCAGTGACTTCACCATGTACCAGTAACGGCATACCAAGCTGAGACATTTTTTCCAGCACCGAGTATGTTTTTTCAATATCAGTTACACCTTCATCGGAATTGGTGGTCGCGCCGGCCGGATAATACTTGACGGCATGAACATGGCCCGAGTCACGGGCGGTGCTGATTTCGCTGGGCGATGTGTTGTCCGTCAGGTACAAGGTCATGAGCGGATTAAAGCCGGTATTCGCAGGCAGTGCGTCCAGAATGCGTTGCCGGTATGCAAGGGCCTGCTCGGTCGTCACAACAGGTGGTTTGAGGTTTGGCATGATGATAGCGCGCGCGAAACAACGCGCGGTATCAGGTACCACATCTGCAAGTACATCACCGTCCCGCACATGCAGGTGCCAGTCGTCAGGTTGCTTAATAGTGAGTGAAGTCAAGAATGATTTTCCATGCAAGTGGCTTTACGCAAACGGCCAGGCTGATTTGTTTGTCGCAATTAATATTATATAAGTATAACAAAGTAGTGCCGCGATAAAAGCGGCGAATGTTTGTGTCTTGTTTCGGGCAAAACGCAAGGTAACGATTCCCAGCAGAATGTACACGACGACCATGATCAATTTAATGGCCATCCAGTTATACTGGTTCGGGTAATACTGTAACTGGAACAGCATAACCAGGCCGGATGCCAGCAGTATGGTATCGATGATATGCGGAGAAATTTTCAGCCACTTTTTTGAGAGGGCTGCGGGCTGTGTCAATTTGAGATAACCGCGGTACAAAAAGCCGCTGATCGAAATGATGGCACACAGCACATGTACGGTTTTAATAATCGTGAACATTTATGCCTTTTAATGCAGGGTTGCTATTTGAATGGACTGAACCTGCCTACCCATTGCAGGCTAAAAAATAAACGCTAATCAATGCCTCCACGGGTGAGCTTTCCCGGGTCCAGCAATTCGCGTAAAGTTTTTTCATCCAGGTCGGTATCTTCAAGGGCAACCTCAAGAATCGGACGCTTTTGTTGGTAGGCTTTCTTGGCGATGTCAGCACCTTTTTCATAACCAATCACCCGGTTGAGTGCCGTGACCAGGATGGGGTTCTTATCGAGTGCCTGTTGAATGTTGTCCTCGTTAACCGTGAAGCCGGCAATCGCCTTGTCGCTAAGCTGGCGTGATGCATTGGAAAGTAACTCGATACTTTGCAACAGGTTATGAGCTATCACCGGTAACATAACATTCAGCTGAAAATTGCCTGACTGACCGGCTACAGTGATGGTGGTGTCATTACCAATTACTTGCGCACAGACCATGGCAACGGCTTCCGGTATCACCGGGTTAACTTTGCCAGGCATGATTGAGCTGCCCGGTTGCAGGGCCGGTAAGGCAATCTCCGCCAGCCCTGCAAGTGGACCTGAATTCATCCAGCGCAAGTCATTGGAAATTTTCATCAGAGATACCGCCAGTGCTTTCAACTGGCCACTCATTTCAACGGCCGTATCCTGGCTGGCCAGGCCGACAAACACGTTCTCCATCGTAGTAAAGGCAAAGCCGGTTCGGGCCTTGAGTGCATTGGCCACCAGTTTGCCAAACTCTTCATGCGCATTGACGCCGGTACCAACGGCCGTACCACCTTGCGGCAGGGCGCGCATGCGCGTCAGCGATGCCTGTATACGGTACATTCCCTGTTTAATCTGGCTGGCCCACGTAGCCAGTTCCTGTCCCAGCGTAACGGGCATGGCATCCATGAGATGCGTACGTCCGGTTTTGGCCGTGTCCTGTAATTCTTTGCTGCGTTGTTCAAGGATGTCGGTGAGATGGCCGAGCGCAGGCAGCAGTGTTTCCTCAATTTCCAGGCAGGCACTGACATGGATTACCGTGGGTATCACATCGTTGGAACTCTGGCTCATATTGACGTGATCGTTAGGGTGAACCGGTTTGCCAAGTTGTTCCGATGCCAGTGAGGCAATCACTTCATTGATATTCATGTTACTGCTGGTGCCGGAACCTGTCTGGAACACATCCACCGGAAACTGTTCATCATGCGTGCCATTGGCGATGGCCTCGGCTGCTTGTTGAATGGCAGCACCGATTTGTTCATCCAGCAGTCCTAGCGAATGGTTGGCCTTGGCACAGCATGATTTAACCAGGGCGAGCGCACGAATGAATGCGCGCGGCATCGGAATATGGCTTATCGGGAAATTATCAATCGCTCGTTGGGTCTGTGCACCGTAAAGTGCATCAATCGGGACACTCAGCTCTCCCATGCTGTCGCGTTCCACCCTGAACTTTTTGTCTGTCATTAACGATTAGAGGTTTGCGAGATTTATTTTTTTCACTTGCCAGCTATTTATGTTTTCTTCAACGACACGCCATTGTCCATCCGACTCATTTTCCAGCACAATGTTTTTGTCGAGAGTGACCATTTTGCCATCTTTGCCGACCATTGTCTCGATGACATTGAACCTTATTCGTCGATCTGATGAGTTGATAAGACGCATGTTACGGTAGTTTAGTACCAGCAGTTCCTGGTTCTCGAACTCGTATTTACGTCGCGCACGCCAGCCTGCGTAGTCAATCATATTGTTTCCCGGCAGACCATAGAGGCTTATTTTCTCCGAGATCAGTTTCATATGCCTGTCCAGGTCTTGTTGCTGGACAGACTCGGTCATGTCCATGCACCAGGCATGAATGGTTTGCTCGGCGATAACGTGTTGATTTACAGCGCTCATTTTCTATTTAATAAAGTTATTGGGGCCTGCTAATAGCATCGACCAGATTAGGTAATTGCTTGAACTATTTCAAATTGCTGCTCACCTTTGGTGCACAAGCTGTTGTTTATACAGTCATTTTCTGCAATTTAGCCTGCTTCAAACAGGGGATTTCCTTGATTTTCTTAGAGAAAAAGCTGATCATACGCGCCTTCGAGCCCTACCATTGGTCGTGATTTAACCACTTGATTGGGTTAGCTTTTTTTTAATCATAATTACAAGGATTCTGCATGAAAGACGCTGACAAGAAGCGCCTGTTGCGTGAAATGATCTTTTTTCGTCGTTTCGAAGATCGCTGTTTTGAGGCCTATATGGAACGCAAAATCGGTGGTTTTCTTCATTTATATTCTGGCCAGGAAGCGGTTGCCACGGGTGTACTCGATATGGCACGTACCGGTCAGGGTGAGAAAAATGATTATGTCATTACCGGCTATCGCGATCACATTCATGCTATCAAAACCGGTGCTCCGGCACGCGAAGTGATGGCTGAATTGTTTGGCAAGGAAACCGGTTCATCCAAGGGGCGTGGCGGCTCCATGCACATCTTTGATGCCAGTCAGAATTTTATGGGTGGCTACGCACTGGTTGGTCAGCCATTTCCACTAGCGGCCGGCTTGGCCATGGGTGCCAAACACAAGGGAACGGATCAGATAGCAATTTGTTTCCTGGGTGATGGCGCGAATAACCAGGGTACATTCCATGAGACCCTTAACATGGCGTCAGTCTGGAATCTGCCGGTGTTATTTGTGTGCGAGAACAATGGTTATGCCATCGGTACCCACATCGATCGTTCCACGGCTCAGCCTGAACAATACAAGCGCGTTGACACTGCTTATAACATCAAGTCCAGTCAGCACGATGGCATGAATATCGAAACAGTCTTGAAAGAAGCCAAGAAGGCTATCGACTATGTTCGCAAGGAACAGAAACCGTATTTTATCGAGTTCATGACCTACCGTTTCCGTGGTCACTCCATGTCTGATGCAAAGGGCTATCGCACACGTGACGAAGAGCTGGAGTGGGAACAACGCGATCCGATCAAGAACTTTAGCAAGAACCTGATCAAGGAAGGGCTGATCACCGAGCAGGACATCAAGGCAATGGAAAAGGAAATTGATGATGAGATCGAGAATGACATCATCAAGTTCGCCGAAGAGAGTCCGGAGCCAAAAGTCGAAGAGTTAACCCGCTACGTGCTGGATGATAATCCGGATCCACGTTGGGTTGGTCCGCTGCAAAAATAATTTCCGAGGAAGAAGCTAGCATGGCAGAAACAGCATATTGGGAAGCGATTCGTCGCGCGCATGATGAAGAAATGGCAAGAGACAAAATGGTCATTGCCATGGGTGAGGATATTGGTGTTGCAGGCGGTACCTACAAAGCTACGTTGGGCCTGTATGACAAGTATGGCGAAGATCGTGTCATCGATTGTCCTATTTCCGAAAACTCCTATACCGGTATCGGTATAGGCGCATCCATGGTTGGCATGCGGCCGATCATCGAAATCATGTCCATTAACTTTGCCTTGTTGGCACTGGATACGATCGTCAACGCGGCTGCAAAAATTCGTTACATGTCAGGTGGTCAGTTGCAATGTCCGATCGTAATGCGCACACCGGGTGGTACTGCGCACCAGCTGGCGGCACAGCACTCAGCCCGTCTTGCACGCATGTTCATGTCGACGTCAGGCCTGCGCGTGGTAACACCACGAGGCCCACTGGATGCTTACGGTATGTTGAAGTCTGCTATTCGCAGTAACGATCCAGTTATCATTATTGAACATGAGCAAATGTATAACCTGAAAGAGGATATTCCCGAAGAGGAATTCTTCCGTTCACTGGAAGGGGCCGAGGTGGTACGCGAAGGTACCGATATCACGCTCATTGGATACAACTATAGTGTTCACCTTTGCCTGGAAGCGGCAAAGCGTCTGGAAGCAGATGGCATCAGTGCTGAGGTGGTTGATTTGCGGGCGTTAAAGCCGATTGATCGCGAAACTATCCGTGAGTCAGTTGAAAAAACCCATAACGTGCTGGTTGCAGAAGAAGATGAAGCTCCGGTAGGTGTCGGTTCCGAAATTATTACCGGCATTATTGAGGATTGCTTTTTTGCCCTGGATTCCCAGCCGGTTCGCATTCATGCTGCGGACGTGCCGGTACCGTATAACGCCAAACTGGAAAAAGCCGCCATCCCGCATGCCGACGATGTCTACCAGGGTGCGTTGAAAGTACTCGGCAAAATCTAAACACGAACCACGCGATAAACCGGACAAGCAGGATTCAAAGAAGAATTACGATGGCAGATCCTTATGTAATTAAAATGCCCCAGCTCTCTGACACTATGACAGAAGGTGTGCTGGTAAGCTGGGAAAAAAACATTGGCGATAAAGTTGAACGTGGTGACATTGTTGCAACGGTCGAAACCGACAAGGCTATCATGGATGTCGAAGTTTTCCGTGAAGGCTATCTGTCAGGCCCGGTTGCCGCAGCTGATTCAACAGTCCCTGTAGGTGATGCCATTGGTTACCTGGTCGCAACCGCAGAAGAGGTTAGTACGGACACCGCGGCAGCGGCTGTCGCAACGACATCAAGCGATACCGAAGTTACAACAACCGAAGCCGAGCCACAGGACGTAGATGAAGCACCGGCTGATGCCCATCCCATCAAGATGCCACAACTGTCAGATACCATGACCGAGGGTGTCATGGTCAGCTGGGAGAAAAACCTGGGTGACAAGGTGGAGCGTGGCGATGTAGTTGCGCAGGTGGAGACTGACAAGGCCATCATGGATGTGGAAGTTTTCCGTGAAGGTTACCTGTCTGGTCCAATGGCTGAAGTGGACAGTGTCGTACCGGTTGGTGAAGCCATCGCTTACCTGGTTGCCGATTCAGCAGCTATCGTGGATAAAACGAAAACCATCACTGCAACACCCAAGCAGGAAGCCGCGGTGATTCCGAAGTCCATTCCGGCAGGTACTGCTCAACCCAAAACACGTGCACCGGCCCAGCCACATGGTGCGACACCGGCACCACGACCACGTAACGTCCTGGCCACACCTTATGCCAGACAGTTAGCCGGTGCCCATGGCATCGATCTTAATAGTGTTCCTGGTACGGGGCCGAGTGGAACAGTCGTTGCCGCGGACGTATTGAACAGTAATATCCAGAAGGCAACCACCCAACGTATTTACCAGGTACCCGGGCAGGGCCGCCCGATGACGGCAATGGAAAAAGCCGTCTCGCATAACATGGAATATTCCCTGTCGATGCCACTGTTCCGTGTGACGGTGAACATTGACCCGGCGGCGCTCAAGGTTGCCTCCAAGGCAAAAGGTTTTTCACTGACGGTCACGTTAGCCAAGGCAGCGGCGCTCGCTATTGAGAAACACCCCTCAATTAATGCTGTATATCAACACGAAGATCGTATTGTCGAACGCGAGCAGATTGATATTGGTCTCGCCGTTGAAACCGAAGGTATGGGTTTGGTGGTGCCTGTCCTACGTGATGCAGGTACACGCGACCTCGCAGACCTGTCCGCGGGTTGGAAAGACCTGGTGGATCGTGCACGGGCACGTCGTTTGAAACCCGAAGAGTATTCAAATCCAACCTTTACCATTTCCAACATGGGCATGATGGGCGTGTCCCATTTCGATGCCATTCCTTCACCGGGCACCTCAGCGATCTTTGCTATCGCGACTTTGGGTCCACAGGGTATGCCGGTCACGATTACCGCTGATCACCGTATTGTCAACGGTGCGGATGCAGCCAAGTTTCTCAACACCTTTAAGGAGCTGGTTGAGAGCCCGAGTTGGCTTGATGCCGCTGCATCTTCGGTTGCACAGCAACCGGTGGCGTCTGATTTTACTTTGCCAAAAGGCGAGTGGGATTATGATGTGGTTGTGATTGGTGGTGGTCCGGGCGGTGAAGACTGTGCCCGTGACCTGGTTGAGCATGGCTTCAAGGTTGCCATGGTAAACGACGCGCCATTCCCCGGTGGTGAGTGCCTGTGGCGTGGTTGTATTCCGTCCAAGGCCTGGCGTGCTGCGGCCGATCGCATGCGTGATCGTGCAGAAGACAGTCACCTGGGCATACAAGGAACCAACAAGCCCAGCTTGAACTGGAAGAAGTTGGAGCAAACGCGCCGCAACGTTCTGGAAACACGTGGCGATATGGCGTTAAAGACTGACAAGGGCGTCAAAATTGATGTCATACAGGGCTTTGCCCGCTTTGAGGACGATCATCACGTGTTTGTCGATACCGGTGGCAACTCCAAGGATCCACATGTGCGTGCCACTGCTGGTAATGGCAAGAAAGGTAAGCAAATCAGTTTTGGTGCCGCCGTGATTGCTACGGGGGCACCTCCCTTTGTGCCGCCGATCGAGGGTGCAGCTGATGGCCTCGAATCTGGCGGCGTGCTTACCTCGGACACGGTCTGGGGACTCAAACAGGCACCAAAACGTGTTGGTGTGATTGGTGGTGGTGCCATTGGTTGCGAGATGGCGCAAATCTTCCAGGACTTTGGTGCCAAAGTTGTGTTGATTGAAGGCAAGGATCGCATCCTTGCCGAAGTTGAAAAGGAAGTTGCAAAACAGCTGACCGAAGTACTCAACAACGACAAAAATCTCACGATTGTAACCAATGCCAAGGTAGCTGATATAAAGGGCAAGCCGGGTGAAATGAAACTCGTCTATACCGATGTCGAGGGCAAGAAGAAAACCTATAGTTGTGATTACATTATCATGGCGACGGGTAAACGCCCGGCACTGGACGGACTGGGCCTGGATAAAGCTGGTATCGAGACAGAGAACGGTGTCATCAAGGCAGACAATCGCTGTCGAACCAATGTTCCACATATTTTTGCCGTGGGTGATGTGATCGGCGGATTCATGCTGGCGCATACAGCGGGCCAACAGGGCAGGGTGGCTGCGCACAACATCAGTGGTGAAGCACTCACTTACGATCAGGACAAGGATAGCGGCGTGATCTTTACCCGCCCGGAAGCCGGTTTTGTGGGGCTTTCTGTTGAGCAGGCCAAGGAGAAGGGTATTGATGCGGTCGAGGTCAAGGTACCGATGAATATCGACGCCAAGGCGATGATCAACAATGAACTGCATGGACTGATCAAGATCGTTGCTGACAAGGCAACGCATCGTGTAATCGGGGTGCATTTCCTGGCGGATCATACCGACACGCTGATTGGCGAAGCCGTGATGATGGTGTCAGGTAACATGACCCTCGAACAGGTAGGCAATGCCATTCACCCGCATCCAACCCAGACGGAATTGTTTGGTGAGCTGGCACGTCGTTTGTCTTCACGGCTGCGTCGTTCTGAAAAGCGCAAGGCGAAAGCCTGATTACAGCCGTCATTCGGTATAATCACTCTCAATACTCAACGCGGGAGAGACACATGTCTGATGTGAAAAAGGTTGTTCTGGCCTATTCAGGCGGCCTTGATACGTCAATTATTCTCAAGTGGCTGCAGGATACCTATGGCTGCGAGGTCGTGACCTTCACGGCTGATATCGGGCAAGGTGAAGAGGTGGAACCTGCACGTGCCAAGGCTCAGGCCATGGGCGTTAAGGAGATTTTCATTGAAGACCTGCGCGAGGAATTTGCGCGCGAGTATGTCTTCCCCATGTTTCGTGCCAACACCATTTATGAAGGTGAATACCTACTGGGAACATCTATCGCACGACCGTTGATTGCCAAACGGCTGGTGGAAATTGCCAACCAGACCGGTGCGGATGCCATTGCACATGGTGCCACCGGGAAGGGTAATGACCAGGTGCGTTTTGAACTTGGTGCCTATGCACTGGAACCCAATATCAAGGTGATTGCGCCGTGGCGCGAATGGGATCTGAACTCGCGTGAAAAGCTTATGAGTTATGCAAAGCAACATGACATTCCAGTCGATTTCAATAAAGGCAAAAAGTCACCCTATTCCATGGATGCCAACCTGTTACATATTTCCTATGAAGGTGGAGTACTCGAGGATCCGTGGGCCTCGGCCGAAGAGGATATGTGGCGCTGGTCAGTATCACCAGAACACGCACCGGATGATGCGACCATCATTGAATTGACCTACGAGCAAGGCGACATTGTT
Source organism: Proteobacteria bacterium UBA6492 (assembly GCA_002436485.1). GTDB lineage: Bacteria > Pseudomonadota > Gammaproteobacteria > UBA6429 > Thiohalophilaceae > UBA6492. The sequence goes on along the minus strand of DJMK01000016.1, from coordinate 1,479 downwards.
GCGATTAATGGTAAAGCCATGTCAGCTGCAGAAGTCATGGAATACCTTAACCGGGTTGCCGGCAAAAACGGCATCGGGCGTGATGATATTGTCGAGAATCGTTATGTCGGTATGAAATCACGTGGTTGCTACGAAACACCGGCTGGTACCGTGATGCTGAAGGCACATCGTGCCATTGAATCCATCACCTTGGATCGCGAAGTAGCGCATCTTAAAGATGAACTGATGCCGAAATACGCCACCCTGATTTATAACGGTTACTGGTGGGCGCCAGAACGTAAGATGCTGCAAGAAATGATCGATGCCTCGCAGGTCACTGTCAACGGTATTGTCCGCCTGAAGTTATATAAAGGGAATGTGATCGTAGAAGGCCGTAAGTCAGATTCAGACAGCCTGTTCGATGAGAATATTGCTACCTTTGAAGATGATGCGGGTGCTTATGACCAATCCGATGCCACCGGTTTCATCAAGCTAAACGCATTGCGGATGCGGATTGCGGCGATGCGAAAGCGAAAATAAAAAAAGCCGACCTCAGGTCGGCTTTTTTTTGAATTTGATTCAGCTAATCCCTGCCAAAGCGTTTCGCTATCCAGTAGTCGATACTCACATAACGTCCGCCACCATAGAAGAACAACACCAACAACATGAAGAAATAGGTCGCGGCAAATTCGATGCCATTTTTTAAAATGGTAATCGAGCCGGCTTCGGTCAGCCAGTCGTAGTTGCCATGTTCCTTGAGAATTTCTTTTGCCTTGTCCTTACGTACGTTGGCTTCTTCGATCAGGTCGGTACGCCATTCCCAGGGCACGGTCAATGTAGACTCGGGTAAAGCATGCCAGCCGTTTTGCCAGTGCGCAGTGCCCGCCGCTACGATCATGGTAAACATTAACGGTATGGCAAACCAGCGCGTAGCCAGACCGATCAGAATGGCAATGCCACCAAAAAATTCCGCGGAACCGGCCAATACAGCCATTAACTCCGGGGCAGGCATACCCAAGTACTCACTAAAATAATAGGCCGTGTTTTCGATACTGGTTAATTTGCCATAACCAGCAATGATCATGATCGGTGCGAGAAAGATACGTAAAAACAGTAGCGCAAGAAAGTTAAATGATTTTGTTTTATCCAACAGGTCCTGCATCTTCATTGCGAAGTTCATAGGCTCTCTCCGGTTGTGAATTTATAGTTGTTTTATTTTTGACAGAACAAACGTGGAAAGTTCAGTCGAATTATTTTTTTGTACCAATGATTACGCCGCGCGTGTGCAGGTCATGCAGTATTTGCAAACCACCCTGAATAACTACATCAGGATTGGGGTGTTGTAGTTGCTGCGCGATATCACTGAGTATTTCTTTACTGGTCTGGTTATTGTCTTCGGTGAGTTGCTGCAATGAGTGTGCGGTAACCGGATTAATTTCAAGAAAGTGTACTTCATCGTCCTTGTCACGATAAACCACCAGGTAAGTTGGCTGTTCTTTC
>DJMK01000120.1 GCA_002436485.1 Proteobacteria bacterium UBA6492 | reverse complement strand
ATCCAGGCAGGCCTTTTGCCGGGCAGTCAGTGGCATACGCTACACGTCACCTGTTTGTGGGTGAGCACGCTCTGCATCCGATAACACTTTATTCAGTGCGTTGATATAGGCCTTGGCCGAGGCAATCACGATGTCGGTATCCGAACCTTGTCCATTCACAATGCGGCCATTCTTTTTTAGTCGCACAGTCACTTCACCCTGCGAATCGGTGCCACTGGTAATGTTGTTCACCGAGTACAACAATAACTCGCTACCGCTATTGACGACCGATTCGATGGCCTTGAACGAGGCGTCCACTGGCCCACCACCTTCCGAACTGGCTGAGTGTTCCTGGTCATCCACCATGATGGCGACATCCGCATTCGGTGTCTCGCCGGTTTCACTGCAAACTTTCAGCGCAACCAGCTTGATACGCTCGTTTTCCGCCTCCATGTTGGCATCGGTCACCAGCGCCTGTAAGTCATCATCGTAAATTTCATGTTTTTTATCCGCCAGGTCCTTGAAACGACCAAACGCGTCATTCAGCTCAGCTTCTGATGCGAATTCCACGCCCAGCTCTTTGAGACGGGTCTTAAATGCATTACGGCCAGAGTGTTTACCCAGTACCATACGGTTCGTTGACCAGCCGACGTCCTGGGCACGCATGATCTCGTAAGTCTCGCGACTCTTTAATACCCCGTCCTGGTGAATACCCGATTCATGCGCAAACGCGTTCGCCCCGACAATGGCCTTGTTGGGTTGTACCGCGAAACCGGTAATGCCCGACACCAGGCGTGAGGTAGAAACAATCTGCGTGGTATCGAGGTGATCGACATTGCAGGGGAAAATATCCTTACGGGTTTTGACGGCCATGACGATTTCTTCCAGCGAGGCATTGCCCGCACGTTCACCGAGACCGTTGATAGTACACTCGACCTGCCGGGCGCCGTTCATGACCGCCGACAACGAGTTGGCTACTGCCAGGCCCAGGTCGTTATGACAATGCACCGAGAAAACCGCCTTGTCTGAATTAGGGATTTTTTCACGCAGATTTCGAATCAGACCGCCAAATTGTTCCGGTACGTTGTAACCCACCGTGTCAGGAATGTTCAGGGTGCCGGCACCGGCATCGATGACCGCTTCCAGTACCCGGCACAGGAAATCCACCTCGGAGCGACCGGCATCTTCCGGCGAAAATTCGACGTTATCCGTATACTGGCGTGCCTTTTTCACCGCCTTGACCGCCTGCTCCAGCACCTGGTCAGGATCCATGCGCAGCTTCATCTTCATATGAATTGGCGAGGTCGCAATAAAGGTATGTATACGGCCCGAGTTTGCCGGCTTGATGGCTTCACCGGCACGTTCGATGTCCTTGTCCAGCGCACGGGACAAGCCACAAACGGTACTGTCCTTGATGACGCTGGCCACTGCGTGAACAGCATCAAAGTCACCAGGGCTGGCAATGGGAAAGCCTGCCTCGATGACGTCAACACGCATTTTCTCCAACGCCTTGGCAATACGGACCTTTTCTTCCTTGGTCATGGACGCACCGGGGCTTTGTTCACCATCGCGCAAGGTGGTGTCAAATATGATTAATTGATCGCTCATGTTCCTGTACTCCTGCGGCCTGCATTCAGGCTGCATCATCATACGTTAAAAAATCGGCTTGTTGAATTGCGCAAACTGCGCTGGTGTGAATTTAGTCTGCCCGGCCGGGCAGGAGTAGCAATAGCGATAGACCCAGCGGGCGCTGGTGATGCAAAGAGGCATTAACTGCTGATTTGTTAATCATGAATTAAATATACCTGCTTATTCGCAAAATGCCAAGTTCAGACAGTGTTCAGGGTCCGACCATTAAATTGAATACAACATCACACAGAAGGAGTATGGTCATGGTTTCTCATCGATTACCCAGCGCGTTATTACTTGTCTCCAGTCTTGGAACAGTCTCCCTGCCCCTGCAGGCAATCGAGCCGGGCGTCTATTTTGGCGCCGGGGTAGGCGTCACCGATGATCAAATCCTGCAGGAATCCGATAGCGGTACGCGTGTGTTCGGTGGCATCAACATAACACCGTATATCGGTATCGAGGTCGCTGCGGTCGATCTCGGCGACTATGCCAACGGAACACTTACCCAGGAAGGTGTCAGTTATGAGATTGTCGGTTATTTGCCGCTTTCGCACAGCACGGATGTCTACGGTAAATTCGGTATCTTTGATTGGGAAGTCAGTAACGGTTTTGAAACTCACACCGGCGATGACACCAGTTTTGGCGTTGGTATCAATGTCAAAATGGGTTCTAATCTCAACTTGCGCGGAGAGTGGCAATCATTCCTGGATGTCGACGGCGGTGACGTCGATATGCTGTCCGCCAATGTGAGTATCAGTTTTTAGTGTCGTCCGTGGACTGCTCGGTCTGCTTGCCGTGTCGACGACGTTCAGCGCGGCGCTTGCGAATTTCATTCAGGGTCAGCACTGGTCCAGAGATCGTATACAGCATAAAGATACTAAACAGAATGATGGGTGGGTCAATGAAAATCACTGCAATGGTAGCCACGATCGCGATGGCTGTCATGAAAGGTACGCGGGAACGAAAATCAAAGCCCTTGAAACTGTGATAACGAATATTGCTGAACATCAGCACGCCAGCGGCAATCGTGAGTAACACCGCAATAATATTAACCGAGGTGTGATGTGGCAGATATACATCGCTCACCCAAACGTAGCCGGTAACTATCGCCGCGGCGGACGGACTGGCCAGCCCCTGGAAATAGCGTTTGTCTGCGATACCAACCTGCGTGTTAAAACGCGCCAGCCGCAGTGCTGCAAACGCGGTATACACAAACGCGGCAACCCAACCAATCTTGCCCATATCACTGAGTGCAAATTCAAAGATAATCAGGGCCGGCGCAATTCCAAAGGAAACCATGTCGGCCAGGCTGTCATACTGGGCACCAAAATCCGATTGTGTATTGGTCAGGCGCGCAACACGCCCATCAATACCGTCCATGAACATGGAGAAAAAGATCGCGTAAGCTGCCCATTCAAACTTGCCCTGGGTCGCGGCGATAATGGCAAAGAAACCAGAGCACAAGGCAATACTGGTCAGCATGTTAGGCAGAAAATAGATTCCGCGACGTTGGGCTTTTTTGTTTTCCTGGTTCATATGCGGCAGTTTAGGCGACCAATGTGACAGCGACAACCCTGCTCACCATGTTTAATGGACGAATTCCCCGATGATGTCGGTACCACCGGTGACAGTATCACCGACAGAGAGCGGGCTGCGTGCCTGTTTCGGCAGGTAAACATCAATGCGTGTGCCAAAGGGAATAAAGCCACAACGTTTACCCTGCCCAATACGCTCGCCTGCGTTGGCATAGCAATGCATGCGATTGAAACGTCCGCCAGCATGCAACGCAACCACCACGTCATCTAGCTCATCGGTTTGCAGCCAGATGACATGTTGCAGATGACTGGTTTGCGGATCATCAGGCTGGTGTAGCCAGTGCTGCATGATTTTCCCTTCCGTCACAGCGCGCAAAGAAAATACGCCATACCAGTGCATCTGGATACTGATACACAGTGACTCGCGCTTCAGAAAAGGATCGTACTTGTTTTCCAGCTCGACTACCTTTCCATCGACGGGGCTGACCAGTCCAAGCGGCATAGCTGGTATCTTTCGGACCGGATCGCGGTATAACCATGCAAAAGCCACGACGATACCCCACAATGGCCATACCACAAGGCCAAGGAAAATATGCAGAACAATAACAGCAAGGCCCAGAAAAAAACTTGGTAACCTGCCTTCTTGTGCGATCACTGGATTGGTCTCTTAAAAGAAGGCCAGCGAAATCACTGGCCTTGGGTTACTAGTTTTTCTCTTTATCTACCAGCTTGTTGGCAGCAATCCAGGGCATCATGGCACGTAGTTTTTCACCCGTCTGTTCAATCGGATGTGCAGCATTCAGGCGACGCATAGCGGTCATTTCTGGATAATTGGACATGCCTTCCAGGATAAACTTCTTGGCATACTCGCCCGTCTGGATGTTATGCAATGCCTCTTTCATTGCCCAACGACTTTCCTCATTGATGACTTTTGCGCCGGTGACATATTCACCGTACTCGGCATTGTTTGAGATGGAATAGTTCATGTTAGCAATGCCGCCTTCGTACATCAGGTCAACAATCAGCTTTAACTCGTGCAGGCACTCGAAGTACGCCATCTCGGGGGCGTAACCGGCTTCAACCAGCGTTTCGAAACCTGCCTTGACCAGTTCCACGCAACCACCACACAGAACGGCCTGCTCACCGAACAGGTCAGTCTCTGTTTCATCCTTGAAGGTGGTCTCGATGATACCGGTACGACCACCACCGATAGCTGAGGCATAGGAAAGCGCAATGTCTTTTGCCTTGCCTGACGCATCCTGAAAGACCGCAATCAGATCTGGAATACCGCCACCTTTAGTAAACTCGTTACGAACGGTGTGGCCAGGTGCCTTCGGCGCAATCATGATCACATCCAGATCCTTACGCGGTACGATCTGGTTGTAGTGAATGCTGAAACCATGTGCAAATGCCAGTACTGCACCCTGCTTAATGTTCGGCTCGATCTGCGACTTGTATAGTTGTGACTGGAATTCGTCCGGGGTCAGGACCATGACAAGGTCGGCACCTTTGACAGCGTCTTCAACAGCTTTTACCGTCAGGCCACTTGCTTCGGCCTTGGCGACTGATGCGGAATTCTGGCGCAGGCCAACCGTTACATTCACACCGGAGTCTTTCAGGTTATTCGCGTGGGCATGGCCCTGTGAACCATAACCGAGAATCGTGACATTCATCCCCTTGATGATGGAGATATCACAATCTTTATCGTAGTTGATATTCATGACATTCGTCCTTCCAGTAAATCTGATAAATATTTTAGTTAGTATTCAAGCCAAGGCTTTTCTCGCCCCGTGCGATACCTGAAACGCCGGAACGTACTGTCTCCATGATATTGTCATTATCAATGGCCTCAATAAACGCATCGAGCTTTTCACATGTTCCAGTCAGTTCGATAACATAAGTTGTATCGGTGACATCAATAATGCGACCGCGAAAAATATCGGTCAGTCGTTTCATCTCCGAGCGTTGCTGTGCATCAGTAGCACGCACCTTGATAAGCATCAGTTCGCGTTCAATGTGATTACCTTCTGTGATGTCCGCCAGCTTGACCACATCAACCAGTTTATTAAGTTGCTTGGTAATCTGTTCAATGATTTCTTCTGATCCAAACGTTACGATCGTCATACGTGACAGTGAAGGATCTTCAGTCGGTGCCACTGTCAGTGACTCGATGTTATAACCCCGTGCCGAGAACAAACCGGCTACACGCGATAGCGCGCCCGATTCATTTTCCATGATCAGTGAGATGATATGACGCATCAGGCAAGATCTCTTTCAGATGACAAGTGCATCTGGTTGTGCGCCTTACCTGCAGCAATCATTGGATAAACGTTCTCTGTCTTGTCGGTGATGAAGTCCAGGAACACCAGGCGATCTTTCATGGCAAAGGCCTCACGAATCGCCCCTTCGACATCACCCGGCTTCTCAATGCGCATGCCAACATGGCCATAACTTTCCGCCAGTTTGACAAAGTCAGGTAACGCTTCCATATAAGAATGCGAATAACGGCTCTCGTAAAAAAACTCCTGCCACTGTCGTACCATGCCCATGTAACGGTTATTCAGACTCAATATCTTGACTGGTGTCATATACTGCATGGCGGTTGATAATTCCTGTATACACATCTGGATACTGGCTTCACCGGTTACACAGGCAACATCCGCATCCGGATGAGCCAGTTTGGCACCAATGGCTGACGGCAAACCAAAACCCATCGTGCCGAGCCCGCCGGAGTTAATCCAGTGATAGGGACTCTTGAACTTGTAGAACTGCGCAGCCCACATCTGGTGTTGACCCACATCGGAAGTTACGTAAGCGTCACCCCCGGTAATTTCATACAGTTTCTCGATAACGTACTGAGGCTTGATGAGCTCACTATCACGGTTGTAGCGTAAACAATCCTTGCCACGCCATTCGTCAATCTGCTGCCACCACTTGCCAAGCGCGTCTTTATCAACTTTTGTCTTGCTCGATTTGATTTCGCCAATCAGGTCGGACAACACCTGCTTTACATCACCGACAATCGGAATATCGACACGAACATTTTTAGAGATAGAGGACGGGTCAATATCAATGTGAATGATTTTTGCGTGCGGACAGAAGTGTTTGACGTCACCGGTAACACGATCATCAAACCGGGCACCAACCGCAATCAGCACATCACAATCGTGCATCGCCATGTTGGCTTCATAGGTACCATGCATGCCCAGCATGCCAACAAACTGTTTGTCCGTTCCCGGATAACCACCCAGCCCCATCAGGGTATTGGTGATTGGGTAACCCAATTTCTGGGTAAAATCGATAAGTTCCTTATCAGCACCACTGAGAATCACGCCACCACCGCTGTAAATCATCGGGCGCTTTGCAGACAGAATTAATTCGGCCGCACGCTTGACCTGGCCGGGATGGCCCTTCACCGTCGGGTTGTAAGAGCGCATGCTGACGTCTTTCGGGTATTCGTAAGGGACCTTGATACTCGGGTCGGTAATATCCTTCGGAATATCCACGACCACCGGGCCTGGTCGGCCAGTGCTGGCGATGTAGAAGGCCTTTTTCAGCGTACTGGCGAGCTGGCTGGCTTCCTTCACCAGGAAGTTGTGCTTCACGCAGGGACGGGAAATACCGACCGAGTCGACCTCCTGAAAGGCATCCGAACCAATATACGCCGTCACTACCTGACCGGTGATAATTACCATGGGGATTGAATCCATATAGGCAGTCGCAATGCCTGTAATGGCATTGGTCGCACCCGGTCCGGAGGTCACCAGCACGACACCGGGCTTACCGGTCGCGCGCGCATAGCCATCGGCAGCGTGCGTAGCACCCTGCTCATGACGAACAAGTATGTGTTTGACATCTTCCTGCTTGAAGAGTGCATCATATATATGGAGTACGGCGCCACCTGGGTAGCCAAATACGTACTCTACACCTTCATCTTTCAGGAACTGGACGACGATATCCGCCCCGTTAAGCTCCACTGATTCTCTCTCCCAAAGACAAAAAACGCCCGAGAATGGGCAGTTTGGCGCCTGAATGTGAAAAGATAAGAAACTACTTATTTTCTGGCACAACGTCAAGAAAAGTGATGCTAAAGTCCGGTAAATTAACCCAAATGAGATAGATTCATCATTTGTCGGCAAAGAATTTGTCTATATTTGTTATCCACTAGAAAGCTTGTGATTTTTCCTTTATAAACCATAATTTACATACTAGAACTTTGTGGCCATTATGCGGGCCGTTTAACCTGTGGATTTGATTATGAAACAACCAATTACCCCCCTTATTATGATATTGGCCATGCTGTTTAGCGCGACCAGCTACGCTGGCAACACGAATACCTATAAATGGGTCGATGAAGAAGGCAACGTGCACTACTCGGCACGCCCCCCTGCCGGTAGCAACTACGAAAAACTGAAAGTCAAAACTCCTCCATCTTCCTCAAATGCGCCACAAACAACTGTCGAGGGCACCACCAGTGGTACAACTGGGAGCAGCAAGCCGTCCGGTGGCGATGTGGTTGCCGACGAGCTGGCAAAGAACCAGCAGATAAGGGCCCAGAACTGCGAGGCTGCCAAGAAGAACCTGCAGGCCTACACCGTTTTCAAACGTATCAAGAAGCCCGATGGCAGCGTGGTTCGCCTGGACGACAAGGAGCGTGCTCAGCTGATTGAGGAAAGCAAGGCCAACATCAAGGAGTTCTGTGACTAACCTCCATGCCTTATCTCAAGATTCAGTCAAACCAGGATATCGATAGCCAACAGGGCGAAGCACTGATAAAACGTGCNNCTAAAAAGCATTGGCCTTTCAGAATCACAAACACCCGCGTTGTCTTCTTCACTGTGTGGCCTGGCGCAAGAATTACTGGGCATACCCTCGGATCGGGTCTACATTGAGTTCGCCGATGCGCCACGCAAAATGTGGGGCTGGAACGGCGCCACTTTTTAGTCATCATGAAGAAGTGGCTCATCACAGGCTTGATCGTACTGGCTGGCGCAGGCTATTACATCTACCAGGACCCTGCGACACGCGACTATTTCAAACAACAGTCCGAGACAGTGCTGCCCAAAACAGTCACCCATACCACCGTCTACAAGTGGAAGGACAAGCAAGGCCAGTGGCAAATCACCAACTCGCCACCGCCTGAAGGCACAAAGTACGAAACGATCGAATATCGGAAAGACACCAACGTCATTCCAGCAGAACGCCTGACCGGTCAAAAATAACCACCAAGCTGTACCCCTCCCGGTTCAGGCTTTACAATGTAAGTGAAAAAAAGAACAAGCAAACGAATATGCGTGCCTCTCAATTACTCATTGCAACCGTAAAGGAAACACCCGCTGACGCGGAAGTTGTTAGCCATAAACTGATGCTGCGTGCTGGCCTGATTCGCAAACTGGCTGCAGGTCTGTACACGTGGTTGCCGCTTGGCTTGCGTGTCTTGCGCAAGGTGGAAGCTATCGTGCGCGAGGAAATGAATGCCGCGGGCGCACAGGAAGTCCTGATGCCAGCGGTGCAACCTGCCGAACTCTGGCAGGAATCCGGCCGCTGGGACAAGTATGGCCCCGAATTATTGCGTCTGCATGACCGGCATGCTCGGGAATTCTGTTTTGGCCCGACACACGAAGAAGTCATCACCGACCTGATCCGCAACGAAATACGCAGCTACAAACAACTTCCCAGTAATTTCTACCAGATCCAGACCAAGTTCCGGGATGAAATCCGTCCCCGTTTTGGCATTATGCGTGCGCGTGAATTCCTGATGAAAGATGCCTATTCGTTTCACCTGGACCAGGCCTCACTGCAGGCCACCTATGAGCAAATGCATGCTACCTATTGCCGTATTTTTGATCGCATTGGACTTGAATACCGTGCAGTACAGGCAGACACCGGCTCCATAGGTGGTAATGCCTCGCATGAATTTCATGTACTGGCCGAATCCGGTGAAGATGCCATTGCTTTCAGTAATGAGAGCGATTATGCAGCCAACGTTGAACTTGCTCCCGCTGTTATCGATGACACCACCCGTCCTGCAATGGTACAGACGATGCAGGTCGTTGAAACACCAGGGCAACACAGCATCGAGGAAGTCAGTGCGTTTTTAAATATTGACGCTTCCCAATGCATAAAAACCTTGCTGGTTGAAGGTGACGATGGCAATACCGTGGCACTGGTATTGCGCGGCGATCATGAATTGAACGCGATCAAGGCAGAAAAACTCGATGGTGTGGCCGAAGGATTTAGTTTTGCCAGCGAAGATGCGGTGAAGAAAATCGCCAACTGTAGACCGGGTTCGCTGGGACCAGTTGGCCTGGAAATAACTATGTATGTCGATCAAAGCGCCGCCCTGCTGAGCGATTTTGTTTGTGGTGCTAACCAGGACGGTAAACATCTTACCGGTGTCAACTGGGGACGCGATTTACCCGAGCCGGTTGTGGTGGATATACGTAATGCCGAGGAAGGCGACCCCAGTCCCGACGGCAAGGGCGCCTTGTTAATCAAGCGCGGTATTGAAGTGGGTCACATTTTCCAGTTGGGAAATAAATACAGCGAGGCTATGAACGCTACCGTACTGGACGATGCAGGCAAATCGGTCGTCATGACCATGGGTTGCTATGGTATCGGGGTGTCACGGGTAGTTGCTGCAGCGATTGAACAGAATCATGATGAAAATGGCATTGTCTGGCCCGATACGATTGCACCGTTTGAAATTGCTATATTGCCGATGAATATCCATAAATCACAGGCGGTACGCGATGCAGCCGAGGCATTGTACGACGAGCTGTCTGAACAGGGCTTTGATGTACTGCTTGACGACCGTGGTGGTCGCGCAGGTGCCATGTTTGCCGATATGGAATTGATTGGTATACCACACCGCGTCGTGATTGGTGAGCGTGGTCTGGATAAAGGTGTCATGGAATACAAGGGCCGCCGCGACAAAGAGTCACAGGACATTCCAACAGCCGAATTACTTGCTTTTCTGAGAACAGCAGTTAAAACTTAATTTAAACCAGGCTAAAAAATCTCTGCACATGACACGAGTACTGCGCACATTCACATTGCTGTGCCTGCTATTGCCACAGCTGGTCAATGCCACCGGGCAACCGGCGAGTGATCATGAAGACCTGCGGCTGTTACTCAAACAAGCCATCGACGGCGCTGACAGTTTCAAAGATCGCTTTGACGCCGAGGTCTGGCTGCTGGACATGTCCAATCGTTTGAAACCTATCGTAAAGGACGATAAGAAGCGACTACAACTCCTCAAACAGATTCATTTTGAAGCTACCCGTGTAGATTTACCGCCTGAACTGGTACTTGCTGTTATTGAAGTGGAAAGCCGCTTTGATCCTTTTGCGATTTCCAGTGCCGGCGCACTGGGTCTCATGCAGGTGATGCCGTTCTGGTTGAAGGAAATCGGCCGCCCGGAGGACAACCTGTTCGATATACATACCAACCTGCGCATGGGTTGCACCATACTTCGCTACTACATGGACAAATCCAAAGGGAACCTGACACACGCACTGGCACGCTACAATGGCAGCCTGTACAGCCACCGCTACACGTCAAAAGTATTTCGCGCGCTGGACCGGCGCTGGCGCTGTATAGATTGCTAGCCGGTAACAAAAACAACCGGCGGTTCTATCTCAACCAGTTCACATTTCACATCGGCAACATGTGCCGCGCGAGGCCCTTCCCATAACCATGCCTTGACATGCCCGACTGCTTCGGGACGACCGCACAACAAAACCTCCACTGTGCCATCAACGAGATTCTTTGCATAACCCGTAACCCCGTGCTTTTCCGCCTGTTGGCGAGTCGAGTCACGATAAAACACACCCTGCACACGACCATGCACGATACACTTTTCACACAATATCATTGGATAACCACGGTTGCCTGTTGACCGGCTCGTAACATCTGATCCTTGAGGTCAAACTGAATATCGACTGGGAAACTGCTGTCGCTGCTCTCTGATTTAGCCGGTTCCAATCCCACGGCCAGCACTTTTCCAGTGTAGCTTGTACCATTGACGACTACCTCAGCCGGTTTGTCCTTACCAAGCTTATCAAGCCAGGTTTCTGGCACATGGATACGCGCCAGCATATGATTCGCTTCAGCAATCACAAACAGGGGTTCTGGTTTCAGCCTCGAGGAAATCACCTGGCCGGGCTGTGCTCGACGCTCAAGCACAACCGCATCAAATGGTGCACGCACGGTACTGTACTTGAGATCATGCCGGGCCTGTTTATGGTTTGCTGCCGCCTGTGCCTTCAACGCCTTTGCCTTGATCAGATTGTTTTTTGCGATTTGTAAATCATGATCAGATAACATGGTGCGATCATAGAGTTCTTGCATGCGATCTACTTCGCGCCGGGCTTCTTCATATTCTGCAATACGATTTTGAGATGCCGTGTAGGTACTGGCCACATTGGCCTTGAAAACTTCGTCTTCCAGTCGCAGGAGCTTATCTCCGCTCGGCACTTTGTCGCCGGCATTCGCATATACCTCACTGATCACCCCGCTGACAGGCGTGCTAATCGCAACGCGTTTTGACCAGGCCAGGCTGCCCTTGAATTCTGCCGCCTGCAAAGGGTTTATCAGCAGCAGACTGACAAACAGCAAGGCTATAAATGTATTTCGTTCACGGCGTTTCATTTATTGTTCCTCTTTAATCACCTGCGTCGAGCTGTCCTGTATAACTTCTTCCTGTTTTAGTACCGGCATATCAAGCTGACCTGTCAGGATGTCGAGTTTTATCCAGGCAGCTGCCATTTTGTATTCTGCTTGCCGAACGAGAAATTCTGCTTCTGAAATGTGGGCCATACCCTTACCCAGGTCTGCCTTGACCTCCATTTCATACAGGGTGCGACGATAATCGAGATCCATTTCGCGATATTGTTGTATTGCATTCACATGATCCCGCTTGATGCGCAGGCTATCCAGTTCCAGCCAGGTATCCAGTACAGCCTGGCGAATTTCAGATTCCGCCTGTTGTACCTGGGCCTGTAGCCGGTAGAGCTCGGCCCGGGCCGTCGCAATCTCCGAATCGTTTTTTTCACCGTTGTACAGGGGCACTTCGAGTTTTACACCGGCACGGAATTTATCCGCCATACCATATTCACGCGTGTAGGTATAAGCTTCCACCACACCGCTGACTTTGGGGCTATCGGTCGCACGGGCAACCTCCACCCCTTCTTTTGCCGCTGCCAACCTGGCATAGAGAGTTTTAAGCCTGTAATTATTCGCCATGGCCTTGTCGAGCAATTCTTCGTATTCGGGCAATTCTCGTTTTAGCATCTCAAGATCGGGTTTGGCCAAATCATTGGGTAATTGCCCGGGCCGGTTCAGTACTTCGGCCAGCAATGCCCGCGTACGGCGCTGCTTGTTAAGGCTATCTGCACGCAAATACCTGAGATTCTGATAGTGTTGCTCCTGCTCCAGTACTTCAAGATCAGATGCCTTGCCAAGTCCTTTCCGGGCACGCAACCGGTCCAGAAGAATATACTCAACCGCCATTTCCTCGTTGTAACGAAGAAAAACAAGATCCGCCAGTAAGACATCAAAATAGCGTCGTAAGATTTGCAGTCGACGTTGAGCACGGGCGTCCTGATAGGCGTANNCGCTGGCCCGCCACTAATGATTCGGCTGATTTGCTTTTGGCTTCCTGCAAACCAAAGTCATACAACTCCTTGTTAACTACCAAACCCAGGCGATGGTCATCGTTACCCTGGTCAAAGGATATACGTGACGGTTCCACATAAAGCAGTTGTGCTTCGAGGCGCGCCTCGATGTCGTCACTACTTTCAATGGCCTTTTGACGAGCCTGTGCTGCCATGTACTCTGCTTCGTTAAGCAACAAGTCGGGATGAGACTCGTCTGCCAGCGACAGGGCATATTCCAGGGTAAGCGGTGAAGGAAGCGTCTTGCTCTCGGGAGGCTGTGCAAGCACAAGACTGACCAGCATCAGTCCATGAATAGATAACACTGCTTGCTTGAGTATTGGTGACATACGACAAAGTATAATCAATATTGATACATAGCAATACAATATTCGGGGTGATGCCAAAGAAGGTAATCGCGGGTAATACGCATCACCTGTGATTCATTTAATTGTTTCTTTTTTGACGCTTGTACTTAACGAACGGCATTTCCTTGTACTCACCCATCGCAACATATTCCCCCATCCACAAGAACTCTTCCACGCCATTGGTTTTACCGGTGTGTCGATGGATACGTTTCCCCTGCAAATCAAAGAACGCGAACACTGGCGTAGCACGCACCCTGTTTTCCTTGAACGCGAAATCTTTTTGCTTGGTGGATTCCCCCTGAAAGTTGGTGATTTCAATATCCCCCTCAATATCTACCGGAAAAAGCAAGAAGTGCTTACGATAATATTCCTGAACCTGGGGTTGGCTGAGCACGTTTGTTTTCATGTAGTGGCAAAATGGGCATTCATCCATTTCAAAAAAAATCATCACGCCTTTTTTACCCTGGCTTTTGGCGTTAACCAGTTCTTCACTAAAATTCCCCCAGGTCTCATTGAAAAAGAACTTGTAGGGATCTCTTGGCTCTGCTGCCAGTATTGGCGAAGTCAATAATACCAATAACGCAGACATGCATAAGGATTGACACCACTGACTCATTTTTACTTGCCTCGCTTCTTGCTGTGTTGAGCAATAATATCTTCAAGCGTTGCCTTGCTGACCGCACCTGTCTTGCTTGCCACCAGTTCGCCCTTTGGTGAAATGATATAGGTCGTTGGCAGACCATACAGGCGGCCAAACGGTGGTTGACTATAAGGATCACCGACCAGGACAGGATAGGAGATAAAAAATTCGTCCACGAAGCTGACCAGATAGTCCCGGTCGAGTTCCTCATAGTTCACTCCCAGCACCACTGCATCTTTTTTGCTGTGTGCATCATGGAATTCAACCAGTTCGGGTATTTCATCCAGGCAGGGCGGGCACCACGTCGCCCAGTAGTTGATTACTACCCACTTGCCCTTGTAATCCTGCAGACTGTGCGTTTGTTTGCCATGGATATCGGACAATTCAAACTTGAACCCGCCGGCCACGGCAAGCAAGGGAGCCAACAGCATGGTCACAATAAGAATACGTCGGTGTCTCATCAGGTTATCCTAAAAAAACCAATACATACTATAAAGACAAGCAAGACAAAAAAGAATTCCATGATCAGACTTATGCGTGCAATAAAAAAGGCCCCGGTTGGGGCCTTTTATTATTTCTGGATAAGACGTGCTGTTTAGCGGGCAAGGTAAGCCTTGTCTGACTCTTCGACAGCACCCAGTGACCAGCTACCGCGTGTCTTGGCATGGTTAACAGCGGCATCCACATCACCCGCAGTTGGGTTGTTATCGATATCAAATACCTGTCCAGGATAAATCAGGTCAGCATCCTGAATCTTGCCACTGTTTGCTTTATAGATGAGCGGCCACTGGTATGGGTTGTTATAGATGCTCGGTTTACCGGAAATGTTCCAGAGGTTATCACCCCGGACCACTTCGTAACTACCCATTGCCGGAGCAGCAGCCACCGGTTCAGGTGTAGGCTCAGCAGCAGGCGGAGGCGGTGCCTCAGCTTTCGGCTCTTCAGGAGCAGGTTCTTCTGTTGTTGTACAGCCAACTGCAAAACCTGCCAAGATCGCAATCAGGCCAAAATATTTCGCGCTTTTCATGATTTTCATTTTTGGTTTGCTCCGAATTTCCCTGGCTAGCCAGTATAGTTATTTGAGTTCTTAATAATATAGAACATAATGAATTTTAAGTGAAATTAGCAACCCATTGATCTACTGTCAAGGGAACCGCAATAACACTGTGAATCAGCACACATTAGCATTCTCTAATATAGACGCATTGATTAATTTTTGACTTCTTTTTGCCGGCTGAGTGACTGCTGTCGGGCCTTGATAGCCTGTTGCTGTGCCGCGATGGCGAGTTCACGCGCATTGTAATAATCCCCGGAATCCAAGGCATCGCTGGCGGCTTTCATCAAATCTTCGGCATCACGTAGGTAGGCTGGTGCATATTCAGTCGCCTGGACATCGTGGGCCGCCTGAATCGACTGGCGGGCATTGCTCATTTCTTGAACAGGCGGTGACAGAGCGCAGGCCGTGACCAACCAGGACGTTAAGGCGTAAAGTGCTATTCGTCGAAACAAATGCCAGGCACCGGGGGAATTAGATTTTGAGGGATCCATTGCTGCTTCAGTATGCATCTAACGTCAAGCTAGCACCCACCCTATGGGCTGTCAAGCAGGCGTCAACTACCGTTAAAATACCTGTTTAGAAGGGTCNNCACTCAAGCTAATTCAGGAGAAAGGGGTTGAGCCAACCATCGTGGAATATCTAAAGACACCCCCTGACAAGAAAACCTTGCAGGAAGTGATCAGCCAACTTGGCATCACACCCAGGGAACTACTGCGTAAAAATGAAGAAGAATATAAACTGGCCGGACTTGATGATCTGACACTGAGCGATGATGATGTCATTGCCGCGATGGTAAAGCATCCAAAACTAATCGAACGTCCCATTGTCATTCATGATGGCAAAGCCATCATTGGCCGACCACCNNACACGCGAAATGGCCAGGCAGATAGCACGCGGTGTTGAATCGGTAGAAGGCTTGCATGCACGTGTACGAACCGTACCGCCGGTGTCAGCTGAACCTGAAGCTGTCTCACCGGCAATCCCCGATGAAGGTGCACCCTATGCTACTCTAAACGACCTGAAAGAATGTGTCGGACTCGCACTCGGTAGCCCTACCCGTTTTGGTAATATGGCCGCACCTGTCAAATACTTTATCGATTCAACCAGTGCGCTTTGGCTATCCGGCGACTTGATAAATAAACCTGCCACGGTTTTTACTTCTACCTCATCACTGCATGGCGGGCAGGAAACAACCTGCCTGTCAATGATGTTGCCCCTGATTCATCACGGCATGCTGATTGTTGGTGTGCCTTATAGCGAAACAGAATTGCTATCAACAAGTTCAGGTGGTACTCCATATGGGACCAGCCATCTTGCGGGTCCGGACAGCGATCAACCACTGACTGATGAAGAGATAAAACTTTGCCAGGCCCAGGGGAAACGTCTGGCAGAAACCGCACTCGCCTTGTTACAACAAGGCCTGATCAAACATTGAACGGATCAAAGTGTATTACAAGCTGACAGTTGGCAGTTATTTTGGCCTGCTCGGCCTGTTAATCGTATGGTATGGCATTGTTAGTCCGCCCCAGTATATTTTATCCGGCATTTTCACCGTTCTGTTTATTGGCCTGTTGCTTTTACCAGCAAGAGATTTGCTAAGAAAAAATCCGCGCGTGTATATGTGGAGCAGTTATTTCATTCTGGTTTACTTTTCACACGCCATTATCGAAAGCTGGGCGAACGATGCTGAGCGAGTTTATGCACTGGTTGAGCTACTACTGAGTGGTATTTATTTTGTCGGCGCGACAGTCTGTCACCGGCAAACCAAAAAGCATCGTTCTAAAGATACTGCTTGACGAAAGGGATGGTTAATTTTCGTTGTGCCTGTAGAGTTGCATCATCCAGGCTATCCAGCATGTCAAAAAGGCTGCGCATATCTCGTGGATAGTGATTGATTAAATATCTTGCGACTTCATCCGGTATACTAAAGCCACGTAAATCAGCACGCATTTGCAGCGCCAGCATTTTTTGCTCATCCGTCAAGGATTGTAATTGAAAGACCGGTCCCCAGTTCAGGCGGGAAACCAAATCGGCCAGTTGTATGGATAACTGTGCCGGTGTTGCACAACCAGAAACAACAAGATGACTACCTGCTTCCCGTGCGCGATTGTATAAATCAAACAACGCCTCCTCCCATGCAGCATTACCAGCAATGGATTGCACATCATCGAGGCAAATAACATTAAACTGCTCGAGGCCCTCAAGTATCATTGGTGCGTATTGTTCAAATTCAGCAAGCGGCAGGTAAATCGAGTGATTTTCATGTTCGCGACACAAGGCCTGTAGTAAGTGTGTCTTACCTGCTGGTACTGCTGACCAGATGTAAACACAGGGTTCGGTGTTGTCCCGCAGCAACGCCATTAGTTGCTGGTTGCCAGCAGCAAAAAAATTCTCAAAGGTTGCCGTGTCGCTTAGCTTGATTTGTAGGGGAAGCTGGTATGCAGGCATAACCACCACTAGCCGGAATACATTGAACTATCAACATAACACTCATGGACATACCTGATGATCACCGCGATAACTGCGGCAACTGGCAATGCCAGCAACACACCCAGGAATCCGAATAACTGGCCACCGGCAAGCACTGCAAAAATAACAGCCACCGGGTGTAGTCCGATACGATCACCAACCAGGTTAGGCGTCAGGAACATGCCTTCAACCATTTGACCGATACCAAACACGATGGCGACATAGAATAAATGAATCAGATCCTGGAATTGCATAATAGCTGCAATACCGGCAAATAAAATGCCAACAATAAAACCCAGGTAAGGCACAAAACTGACAATGCCCGCAATCAATCCACCCAGCAAGGCCAGGTCAAGACCGATGATCCACAAACCGACACTATAAATTATCGCCAGTGACAACATGACCAGCATTTGCCCGCGCAGGAAAGAACCCAGTACTTCGTCCGATGATTTGGCCAGCCGGCTGACAACCGGCAGATGTTTACGTGGCACAAGCTCACCAATTCGTGCTATCAAAATATCCCAGTCACGTAACAGGTAGAAGGTGACCACCGGAATCAACAACAGGTTTACAAGCCAGCCCGCCAGCACCGCACCGGAACGGGTAACATAGCTGATAGCAGTAGTAGCAACACCACCTGCCTGTTTCCATGATTCCTGTACTGATTGTTTGATCGCGCCCAGGTCCAGTTCGAGTGATAAACCAAACTTGCTGTTTAACCATGGAATCAGGTTGGTCTGGATGGCTTCGACATACCCGGGTATCTGTTTACCCAATATAACGACCTGTTTCTCAATCATTGGAACTAAAATAATTAAAGCCAGCACTGCAATCGTACTCAGAACAACGAAAACAATAACTACTGCGAGGGTTCTGGGTACCTTTACCGTTTCAAGCCGATCAACAAGCGGATCACCGATATAGGCAAAGATCGCTGCCATCATGAATGGCGTCAGTACCGGAGCCAGCAAATAAAGCAGCAAACCAATAAATGCCACTACTATCAGCACATACCATTTATTAGACGCCGTCATGTTTCTGTTCCTTTACCGATTTCATTGCGTGCCCGTTGCGCCCAGATAAATATATAACTGATACCGCTAAGGATAGTTGTTACAGCCACAATGTAGACCATGCTCAAACTTGCCCAGGCCGGGACATGTGCAGCACCGGGTATGTTTGACAGGTCATAAATCATGAGTAACACAAGAAAAATCTGGCAGGCGGTATTGATTTTGCTGATCAGAAGGGGTTGCATGGTGATGTCCTGTACCAGCAAGCGGTAGGCCAGTGCACCCAGCACAATCACAACATCACGGCCGATGACTAGCGCAACTAACCAGACAGGTAAATGACCTAGATATCCCAACATGAAATAACTTGCGGTCATTAACAACTTGTCACCCATTGGGTCCAGAAAACTTCCCAGCCGTGTTATCCAGCCAAATTTCCGAGCCAGGTAACCATCCAGGCCATCAGATAAGCCCGCAATCAGGAATACCAGTAATGCATTGGCGTACTGATGCGTATTAAGGAAATACACTGTTGGTATTACCAACAGGATGCGCAAAACGCTGATAATATTAGGCAGCGATTTCAAGGTACCAGCCGATAGGTCAAATCAGGAAGTAGCGGTGTGAAAGCAGTTTTGGCAGTTTCTTGCTTTTCGCCAGCAGGAAGTATCGTCTCCGTTACAGGTACGCTACTTACATCCTCGGCCATTAGCACATCACCCAGTGAAACGGATCGTGCCAGCGTTAATCGACCACCAGCGGCAGTTACCCGAAACAACGCACTGTTCTGCTCGACCTGGTAGGTATTAACCTTGCTGACATGTGACAATTCCTGCAGGTATTTAACCGTGCGGTTGTAATCAGGTAATCCCCTGATGTCCTTCACCAGTACCAGCACTTCGTTATCCTCGGTCTGCCCGACCTGGGCATAACGCACTGCCAGTGCTTCTGCCGTTTTATCGATACCTGGCATCAACACCGCGGCCAACTCTGTTTCGGTGAGCGACCAGTCCTGTCGTCGACCGTCAGAATACAAAGACCAGCGTCCTGTCCAGGAACCACTGTATCCCTGGTATACCCGGCCAACCAGCACTGCTTCTGTCTTGTAGCGTTGTGACGCATGCAGAATTGTAGACTCGAAGTTCCCCCACACATCACTGACATTCAGATTTTGTCGATCTGTCAGGTCGAGCAAGGGAAACCGCAGAGGCAGCCCACGCAACTGCGCTTGCTCACTGATTAATGTCTTACTGGCATCCTTGGTGTCATTACCAATCAGGGTTCGTTGACCCCGATTATCGATAACCAGCCACACCAGCGTTGCGGGTCGGGTATCACCCCATACCGGTAACTGGTTTGAGCGCAACAAGCGACTAATTGCCTTATCATCAAAACGCACCCACAGGACCAGTTTGGGTTTATCCGGATCGGTGGGTGCCGGGTTTGCCTTGTAGAAACGAAATTGCTGTGCATAACGGGTAGCCGTGTCAATCGCCGTGGCTACAGCAGGAAATTCGTCCGCGTTAACGATATCGGCACGTCCCGAGACGCGAACCAGCACTTCTGCAAACGCGGTGCGTATAGCATCGTTGCGTTCCTCTCTGCTTTGCGTATGCACAGGGATACTGGCTTCATAAAGCCGTGGCACCTTGTCGGCATAAACCGATGCGCCCGGTAAAAACAAAGCCCAACAATACAGCAGGGCAAAAATGAAGCGATTAAAACTGGACGGAATTTGTTGATTAACTGGTTGGCTCACCTGCTGATTCCCTGCTCGTCGTTAGATTGTTAAACTACCCTATTATTACCCACTACCCGCGCACAAAAAAGGCGCATCTTCAAGGAGTTGTGAGTGTCTCACAAAAAATCTGATAGCCCGGCCAGTAAACCGGGGCTGAGTTATCGTGACGCCGGTGTTGATATTGATGCCGGCAATGCACTGATTGATAAAATAAAACCCTATGCAAGACAAACATTACGCCCGGAAGTAGTGGGTGGTCTGGGCGGCTTTGGCGCCCTGTTTGAGCTGGATTTGAGCAAATATCAAACACCCGTACTGGTTGCCGGTACCGATGGGGTTGGCACCAAGCTCAAACTGGCCCTCGAAATGGGCAAACACGACACCGTCGGTATCGACCTGGTAGCCATGTGTGTCAATGATCTGATCGTGCAGGGAGCGGAACCCTTGTTCTTTCTTGATTATTACGCCACCGGTGCATTGAGTGTCGACACGGCCGCAGATGTCATCAAGGGTATTGCTGCAGGTTGCGAGCTGGCTGGCGCTGCGTTAATTGGTGGCGAGACGGCAGAAATGCCCGGCATGTACGAAGGTGATGATTATGACCTGGCCGGCTTCTGTGTCGGAGTCGTTGATAAATCCCGTGTCATCGATGGCAGCAAGGTAAAAGTCGGTGATGTCCTAATCGGCATTACATCAAGCGGACCGCACTCTAATGGCTATTCACTGGTACGCAAGATTATTCAGCACAGTAACGCGGACCTGTCATCCGACTTTCATGGCCAGGCGCTGGGGGATGTCTTGCTGGCACCAACCCGTATTTACGTCAAACCACTCCTGTCCCTGTTTGAAAAGATCGATGTACATGCACTCGCACATATCACCGGCGGCGGCTTACTGGAAAATATTCCGCGCGTCATGCCTAAAGACACGCACGCCGTCATTGACGCGGCAAGCTGGACACCCCCGCCGGTGTTTGACTGGCTACAACAACAGGGAAACGTAGCCAAAAACGAGATGTACCGAACTTTTAACTGTGGTATCGGGATGACACTAATCATTGATGAAAAGGATGTTGAAACCTGCCTTTCCCACTTGCAGTCGCAAGAACTGGAAGCCGTCGTGATTGGGCAGATTACTGCTGGCAAAGGCACACCCGAAGTCACCATCGAGAACGGCTAATGCCGGAAAAGGCGTTTAATCTGGTTGTGCTAATTTCTGGAAATGGCAGCAACCTGCAAGCCATTATTGACCAGGTGAAGGCCGGCACGCTCGATGCGCGAATTTGTGCTGTCATCAGCAATCGCAATGACGCGTTTGGTTTAGAACGTGCACGTACAGCAAACATCCCAGCAATCACCATTGATCATGCCGAGTTCGAATCGCGAGAATCCTTTGATGAAGCCCTGATGCAAAAAATCGATGAACACCGGCCTGACCTGGTGGTCCTGGCCGGCTTCATGCGCATACTCACTGACAAGTTTGTCAATCATTACCTTGGCAAACTCATCAATATTCACCCTTCCCTGTTACCTAAATACCAGGGGCTTGACACCCACCGACGTGTACTCGATGCTGGAGACAGCGAGCATGGTGCCTCAGTACATTATGTCACGCCAGAGCTGGACAGTGGGCCGGTAATATTACAGGCT
This sequence comes from Proteobacteria bacterium UBA6492, assembly GCA_002436485.1. Classification (GTDB taxonomy): domain Bacteria; phylum Pseudomonadota; class Gammaproteobacteria; order UBA6429; family Thiohalophilaceae; genus UBA6492. The sequence continues at coordinate 7,528 of DJMK01000120.1, read as the reverse complement.
GCTGTGCCGGTATTTGAAAATGATAAACCTGAACAACTTCAGCAGCGAGTCCATGAGATCGAACACCAACTTTATCCTGAGGCGATTCGTCGCATCATCTCCGGCGAGGTTATGCTGCAGGGACAGACTGTTTTATATCAACAACGGCCAATTACAAAGGAAGAAACGCAGTTGGCACTAGATGTTCAGCATTGATTCAGTAAAAACTAACTATAATTTTTATATGTTTCGTCACACACACATCTTACTCATTCTTTTTTTATTGCTGCCAATATCCGTCGTGCGCGCCGGTTTACTTGATAAAGGTTATACCGTTGAGTATGAGGTATCAAAAAATGAAATGTATCTTGGTATTGCAATTCGCAGCATGATGCGCGATACGAATGGTAATGTTGATCTCAAATCACATACTATACCAAAAGGTGTTGTCTCACTATTTGTTTCAGATCAGGTCATAGAGACAAGCCATCTTACAATTAAGCAGAACCTCCTCGTTCCACAAGTGTATACCTATCACCAGACTGGCGGTAAAGAAGAAAAATTCTATAAATTGGAATTCGACTGGAAAAATAACCAACTACTCAGCACATACGATAACAAGAATCATAGTATCAAACCTGGCACACAGGAACTTTTTGGTTTTCAGGTTCAGCTAATGATGGACTTGCTGCGGGGTAAAAAATCCGTTACTTACGATATTGCGAGTCGCAAGGGTGTTGAAACCTACAAGATAAAAATAACCGGACAGGAAGAGGTAGAAACCGATCTTGGGAAATACATGACGATAAAGCTGGAAAGCGATGTCACTTCCAAGGGGCGTAAATACATATTTTGGTGCGATAAAAACATGAGTTATCTCCCCGTCAAGGTGCAGCGCATCGAAAGTGACGGAGATGAAATCGTATTGCTATTAAACAAACTCATACGCTAAGAACTGATAATTAATCCCCTGCACCATAACCAACAGGAGCTTTCCTGTGCCGTGTTAATTTTTCATACGCATTGGCATACAGCAATAATACTTGATCATTATTTTGACGTGCCAACAACTGTAGACCAAGCGGTAACCCTTCTTCTGTGAACCCCATGGGTACCGTTATCGCCGGCTGACCGGTGTGCGGCGAGATACTCTGGTTGTTATCACCATGCGGCGTTTGCATGTCACCGATTTCCCGGGCCGGATTGCTCCAGGACGGATAAATGATGGCATCTACCGCGTATTTATTCATGGCCCGAGATACTGCATCGTGCAAACGCTTGCGTCGCGGATCGAGATTAACATCGCCACAAGGTGGTTGTTGTTTAGCAGGATGACCTGTTTGCTTCATTACCCAGTCAATAAAGTACTGGTTATGTGTAAGATAGTTTTTATTCCTGACCACATCATCGAAGCTGCTAATAGGTGGATTACCGCCAATTGTTGTTAAAAAGTTTCCCAGATCAAAATACATACGACTGCAAAAGACCGCCTGCTGCCTTAACGAGCTGTAATCTTCGATAACAAAGGGATCAACAATGACAGCACCGGCTTTTTGCAAATCCGCGATCGCCCTGTCCATAATTTCCATGACTTCAAAATCGGCTGTGGGTGTGTCGTATACTTGCCGTGCCACACCCAGGCGAACGCCTTTCAAGGTCGTTGTGGCTGGCTGATCAAGCTTTTTAAATAAACCGGCCAGGTCAGCAGTCCAGGATGAACTGGTCTGTGATCCTGCGTTTACCATAGCTGATAAAACGATTGCCGCATCTTTTACAGTACGCGTCATCGGGCCGGCGATGTCCCTGTTTCTTAACAATGGGACAATTCCCTTGTTACTCACCGTTCCCAGCGTTGGCCGCAAACCAACCAGTGATGAATGGGCCGCTGGCCCACGTATTGACGAACCGGTGCTGGTACCCAGGCCGACGAGACCAAGATTGGCAGCAATTGCCGATGCGCTACCGCCACTGGAACCACCTGGCACAATATTCCTGTTATAGGCATTACGGGTTTCACCGTGCGTTGAACTAATCGTGTGATAAGGACTGAAGGCCCATTCATCCATATTTGTTTTGGCAAGTATGATCGCATCTTCAGATCGTAACAGGCTGATGATTTGCGCATCGCTCGTTGGTATGAATCCTTTTAATGCCTTTGAGCCCGCTTCGGTCGGCATGCCTTGCGTGGCGATGTTATCTTTCACGATCACAGGAACACAATGCAATCTGCGCAATGTTCCGCTGCTATTAAATTTCCTGTCCAGTTCCGTTGCGCGTTTGATCGCGTTTGTATTGATATAAATGACGGCGTTTAAGTGCTCTGGCTGATCGTAGGTTTTGATACGCGTAATGTAATGTTCAACTAGCTGTCGGCAGGTCAGGCGTTTCTCACGAAAAGCCGCATGCGCCTTGTCNNGCAGTAGCAAGGTAGCCAATGCAAAGAACCAGGAATAACAGATGACCGAGGAGCTTCGGCACGGGTCTGGCGCCTTAATTACCAGCCAGCCGTTTTAAAAATGCCAGGTAGGCAGGCGAGTCCCATGGTCGTCCACCCAGGGCAAGGTAGCGCAATTTGCCATCGGGATCGACGAAGAAAGTTGAAGGCAAACCGCGAGGCTGCCATTGTTCCGTCACCAGGCCGTCACGATCCAGCAACGGGTTGAGATCCATCTGGATGGAGGCCAGGAAACTGAAAACCGTGTCTTCCGATTCCGCCGTGTTGATAATCACGATCTCCAGTTCAGATTTATCAAACTGGTTGTAAATCGCCTGTATGGTTGGCATTTCTTTTCGACAGGGTCCACACCAGCTCGCCCAGAAGTGCACAAACAACCAGCGCCCCTTCGCCTTACTGATGTCCCAGGATTCCCCATCCAGATCATTGAGTACCAGCGGTGGCGCCTGTCGACCATCCAGGGTAATGAGACCTTTTGGAATGTCCTCGGCCGCATGCAGCTGAATAGATAAAACAACGAGCATGCAGGTAATCAACTTTCTCATTTTCCATTCTCGCATTGTACGTTTTCAAAGCTGATGGTCTTTAAACTTGCACTCTTGTCGGCACCTGTCTTAAAGCGCATCGTGATATCAAACGACGTTGTTTGTCGTGGAATAACGACATTACCACCTACGCTTTCATCGCGGCGTAAATCACGCGCTTCCGGCAACAGGGTCCATCCAAAGGTTGACTGGTGATTGGTTGGCAAGTTTACTTCTTGCCATGTTTGTTTCCAATAGTTGCGATCGATGCGTTTTATTGGCTGGCCATTGTGTGTAAATAACCAGTTATCAAGCTCCAGCCACAGCACGTCGATATTTTTGTTCTTGATAATGACGGTAATGAAACAGGTTTCCTGTATTTTGGCGATAGCGGCCTGCTTAAAACCCCGACCGATATAAAACGCTGCCAGTTGTTCAGGTGTTCTTGCTACCAGGCGTACCAGTACATCTTTATCTTCATGCCGGGTCGATGCTGCTTTGGCTGCCAGGCCAACAGAGGAATAAACAAAACCGATAATGAAAAGATTTGTGACAACAAACCTTTTGGTGTTTTTTGAGTTGCGCTCAGGTCTTGGGCAAGGTAACACCGGTTTGTCCCTGGTACTTGCCACCGCGATCGCGGTAAGAAGTTTCGCATACCTCGTCGGATTCAAAGAACAACATTTGTGCCACACCTTCATTGGCATAAATTTTTGCCGGTAACGGCGTGGTATTTGAAAATTCAAGCGTGACATGCCCTTCCCATTCGGGTTCCAGTGGCGTGACATTGACGATAATGCCGCAACGCGCGTAAGTGGATTTGCCAAGACAAACGGTTAACACGCTGCGTGGAATTCGAAAATACTCCACAGTACGGGCAAGCGCAAACGAGTTGGGCGGAATAATACAGACCTCACCCTTGAAGTCGACAAAGCTCTGTTGGGAAAATTCTTTTGGGTCGACAATAGCAGAATTGATGTTGGTAAAAATCTTGAATTCATCAGCGCACCGTACATCATACCCATAACTGGATGTGCCGTATGACACGATGCGACCGTTACCATTTTCCCGCACCTGGCCTGCTTCAAAGGGCTCAATCATGCCCTCATTTTCCGCCATGCGACGGATCCACTTGTCCGATTTGATACTCACGTAAACACTCCCCTGCAATTCGCCGCGTATTATAAACAAAAAAGGCGTTACCGTAGGTAACGCCTTTTAGGCACGTCGCCGCGTCAACCGAACTAGTTGTTCTGGATGACAATCTTCGGGAATGCCGCAGAATAGTCTTTGGCCTTCTTCGATAGCTTTGCCGCAACACGACGCGCGATATCGCGGTAAATCTGCGATATACGGCTGTCCGGATCGGCCGCAACCGAAGGTTTGCCGCCATCAGTGGATTCACGAATGCTGATATCCAGGGGCAGAGCACCCAGCATGTCCACATCGTGCTGTTTGGCCATACGCTCACCGCCACCGGCACCGAAGATATGTTCCTCATGGCCGCATTTTGAGCAAATGTGAATACTCATGTTTTCAATGATACCCAAGACCGGCACTTCCACTTTCTCAAACATCTTCAGACCCTTACGGGCGTCCAGCAAGGCAATGTCCTGCGGGGTCGTGACAATTACCGCGCCCGTGACAGGTACTTTCTGTGCCAGGGTAAGCTGGGTATCACCGGTGCCAGGTGGCAGGTCAACAATCAGGTAATCAACGTCTTTCCATTGGGTATCGTTAAGCAGCTGTTCCAGTGCCTGGGTCACCATCGGGCCACGCCAAATCATGGGCGTCTCTTCATCGATCAGGAAACCAATCGACATGGCCTGNNGCGCCTTCAGCCGCCAGGGCCAGCGCCAGGTTGACCGACGTGGTGGACTTGCCCACACCGCCCTTACCTGATGCTACGGCAATGATGTTTTTTACACCATTGATAGCATTGACACCCTTCTGTGCCGAATGGGCCTCAATCTTGTGTGAAACTGTCACCTCGGCACTGCTGACACCATCCACCGACTCGGCCAGCTCCTTGAGCTTGCCTGCAAGCTCATCCTTGTAGCCATTGACCGGGAAACCCAGTACCACATCGACGCCAACCTTGTCGCCATCGACCTTAATAGCCTTGATGGCCTTGCTGCTGACGAGATCCGAATCTAGATAGGGGTCAACGTAGCTTTTCAGCTTGTCTTCGACCGCTTGTTGAGTGACAGTTGTCATGCCATTCTCCTGCAATATTTGTGGTTAAATAACCTAGTAATTTGTTAAGGTACGCGATTCTACACAAAACTTTCAGAACTTTCTAATATACCTTTAAGGCCGCAGAAAATCAGGGATTTTCTGGCCTCAACAAGGCAAAACTGCTAGGGTATGCGCGCTTTCAAACAGGTGACATCAGCGAATATGACCTCGACCAAACGCAACATCCTGGTGACCAGCGCCCTTCCCTATGCCAATGGATCCATCCATCTGGGGCATCTGGTTGAATACATCCAGACTGATATATGGGTGCGCTACCAGAAAATGCAAGGACACAGTTGTACCTATGTCTGTGCCGATGACGCCCACGGTACCCCCATCATGCTCAATGCCCAGAAGCTGGGGATCACACCGGAAACCCTGATTGCAAATACGGACAAGGAACATCGCGCCGATTTTGCCGATTTCGCCGTTGCCTTTGACAATTACTACTCCACGCATTCGCAGGAAAATCGTGAACTGGCTGAAAAAATTTACCTGCGTAATCGTGACAAGGGGCTCATCCAGAAAAAAACCATTGAGCAGTTTTACGACCCGGAAAAAGAAATGTTTTTACCGGATCGGTTCATCAAGGGTGAATGCCCGCGATGCGGAACAACTGACCAGTACGGTGACAATTGCGAGAACTGCGGTGCCACCTATGCAGCCACGGATCTGAAAAACCCCTACTCGGTCGTTTCCGGCGCAAAACCCGAACTCAAACCTTCCGAACATTATTTTTTCGACTTGCCCGCGCAACAGGCCATGCTTGAAAACTGGACCCAGGATGGTCGCCTGCAAACGGGGATTGCTAACAAGCTGCAGGAATGGTTCAAGACCGGCCTGATGGCATGGGACATCTCGCGTGATGCCCCTTACTTTGGTTTTGAAATTCCCGAGGCACCCGGCAAATTCTTTTACGTGTGGTTTGATGCACCAATCGGCTATCTGGCGAGCTTTAAAAACCTGTGTGCCAAACGTGACGACCTGGATTTTGAGGCCTACTGGTCTTCAGACAGTAGTCATGAAGTCTATCATTTCATCGGCAAGGACATCGTCAACCATCACACGTTGTTCTGGCCCGCCATGCTCGATGGTGCGGACATGCGCAAACCCACCGCGGTGTTCGTGCATGGTTACCTCACGGTTAATGGGCACAAGATGTCGAAAAGCCGGGGCACCTTTATTAATGCGCGTACTTATTTAAAACACCTGAATCCAGAGTATCTGCGTTACTACTATGCCGCCAAATTGGGCAACGGCATTGAAGATCTCGATTTGAACCTGGAAGATTTTGCACAGCGTGTGAATTCCGATGTCGTTGGCAAGGTAGTGAATATCGCAAGTCGTTGCGCCGGTTTTATCAAGAAGAAGTTTGCCGGCAAGCTGGCAGCCACACTAGACGATCAGGATCTGTACCAGGCGTTTATCAATGCAGCTGACACGATAGCGACACATTATGAACAGCGCGAGTTCTCCACTGCCATTCGTGAGATCATGGCACTGGCTGATCAGGCGAACCAGTACATTGATGCCAAAAAGCCATGGGTTCTTGCCAAGGAAGAAGGCAAGGATGATGAAGTCCAGGCTGCTTGCAGTATGGGAATCAACCTGTTTCGTATTCTCGTGCTTTACCTGAAGCCGGTGTTACCAAAACTTGCCGGCGATGCCGAAGCCTTTTTGAATATCGAACCGATGAGCTGGCACGACATTGACTCACCACTGCTGGATCACACAATAAACAAATTCAAACCATTAATGACACGCGTTGAAATGGACAAGGTGAATGCCATGATTGAGGATTCCAAAGAAAGTCTTGCCGAAACTAGCAAACACAAGGGACAACCACCCAAGGCCGAGCAATCTGCCAGCGATACGATAGCAGCACAAATCGAATACGACGATTTTGCAAAAGTCGATTTACGTATTGCCCGCATCGTCAAGGCAGAGCATGTCGAAGGTGCCGACAAGTTGTTGCAACTAACGCTTGATATCGGTAACGAAACACGTAACGTCTTTGCTGGTATTAAATCGGCTTACGCACCGGAAGATCTCGAAGGCAAACTCACTGTCATGGTGGCAAATCTCAAACCACGCAAGATGCGTTTTGGTATTTCAGAAGGCATGGTGCTAGCGGCCGGGCCGGGTGGCAAGGATCTGTTCGTGCTCTCACCGGATGAAGGCGCTCAACCAGGAATGCGGGTGAAATAACAACAATTAATGACTGATCGCAGGACCTAACTTCGTTATTCTATTGGTATGAAAGAATATGCGCTCATTCTGGTTAGCACAGTTCTGGTCAACAATTTTGTCCTTGTAAAGTTTCTGGGTTTAT
>DJMK01000148.1 GCA_002436485.1 Proteobacteria bacterium UBA6492 | reverse complement strand
CGTTTCCTGGATAAGCGGGCTATATTCTTCGGCGCCCACTGGCAGAATCCATACCGCGCATAATGCCAATATGCTGAATAAGCTGGGGCAGGGGAGTCTCGACAACTGCTTCATGGCTCACTCTATTAGTCTGAAACTGCGGGAGTATAAACTATTCTGGCTTTTGATTTTGCCCAAAAACGGGCAATCATCCGCAAAACCACGCCATGCAATACCAACACACACTTTGGGTCTAGTGTTTCATGTGACTTTTTGATTTAACCGGAAACCCCTGGCTGGACTGCGACAAGATATTACGTGCCTGGAGACTGTTGGTATCGTTCCAAAGCTCATAGGCCTCAATGGGTGCCAACATTTCACTATTCTGATCCAGTCGGCGAATTGCCTGCAAGGTGTCCATCATGTTGACGAATGACTCAGACAGGTTGGCGAACATGGTTGCCAGGGTATTTTGCGCGACATCGGCCACGTTCTGGTATGCAGCACGTCCGAGGTTGACATAGTAGCTGATGCGAACGCGCCGTTTTTCAGCGCGAGCAGGAAACAGGCCGGAGAACAACAGGCACTGATCACCAACATCACGCATGCGTTCCTTGCGCTCATTGCCGCTGGTATTGGCACTTTTCAGGTATTCCAACGCCATTACTCTGGCAGCCAACTCGGTACACTCTGTATAGCGCATCAGCAAAAATACCAGGTAGCTTTCCAGATCTTCATCCAGAAAAACGCCGTTTAACTCCTCCGCTTCCCTGACCAGATCGTGCCACTGGGCGGTCGAATGATTTACTACCAGCTTTGCCATAACAACCTCTTTCTATGGTTCACCCATTAACTATATATATAGAATGGATAGCAAGATTTGTCTGCCTCGTCAGAATAGCGCCATTTATCTGTGCTGGCAGCGATTACAGCGCGCCAGTTCACAGGTATAATTGCCTGTTTTACAGCACTTTTTACCATTACCACCGAGTTACAGGAGCAATTTTTGAGCCAAACAGCCATCAATACCTCGCCACCAGCTACGTTTCAGGACCTGATACTTAGCCTACAGCACTACTGGGCTGAACAGGGCTGTGTACTACAACAACCTTATGACATGGAAATGGGGGCAGGCACGTTTCATCCTGCTACTTTTTTGCGCGCTGTTGGGCCCGAACCATGGAGCGCCGCCTACGTACAGCCCTGTCGCCGCCCCACGGACGGTCGCTATGGCGAAAATCCAAATCGCCTGCAGCATTACTACCAGTTTCAGGTGGTCATCAAACCCTCGCCGTTAAATATTCAGGATCTGTACCTGGATTCACTGCGCGCATTGGGCATCGATCCGCTGGTACACGACATTCGATTTGTCGAGGATAACTGGGAATCACCNNACCCAGTTTACCTATTTCCAGCAAGTCGGTGGTCTTGATTGTAAACCGGTCACCGGTGAAATTACTTATGGCCTTGAACGTATTGCCATGTACCTGCAGGCAAAAGAAAGCCTGTTTGACCTGGTCTGGGCAGACGGCCCACTCGGCCGCGTGACATATGGTGATGTTTTTCATCAGAACGAAGTGGAGCAATCAACTTATAACTTTGAAAAAGCAGACACCAAGGTTCTGTTCGGTATGTTTGATGACTGTGAAACAGCCAGCAAGCAACTGATCGATGACGGCTTACCATTACCTGCCTACGAACAGGTAATGAAGGCATCGCATACTTTTAACCTGTTGGATGCCCGTCATGCAATCTCTGTTACCGAGCGACAACATTACATCCTGCGAATTCGTAACCTGGCACGCGCAGTTGCCGAGGCTTTTTATGCTTCGCGTGAAGCCCTCGGGTTCCCCATGTGCGAATCCGTGAAAGGAGGTAAGGCATGAGTAACAAGCAAGACTTTCTTGTCGAACTTGGTACAGAGGAACTACCACCCAAGGCACTGTTTCGACTCGCCAATGCCTTTAAGGAAAACGTACAACAGGGTATCGACAAGGCCGAGTTAAAGTTTGATGCCATTAAATCCTATGCTTCACCAAGACGGCTTGCATTATTTGTCTCGGGCTTACAGGTACAACAACAGGACAAGGAAGTAGAGCGCCGTGGCCCTGCTATACAAGCAGCATTTGATGATGAAGGCAATCCAACAAAAGCCGCACTTGGCTTTGCGAAATCCTGTGGTGTAGATGTTGCAGACTTGCAGAAACTGGAAACCGACAAGGGTGCCTGGCTTTCCTACAGTGCGCTGCAAAAAGGGGTGGCCACTGCTAATGTTTTACCTGAAATCATTACCGAAGCGTTGAATAAATTACCAATCCCGAAACGCATGCGCTGGGGCGATCTGGAAGCACAATTTGTTCGTCCGGTGCACTGGTTGATCATGTTGTTTGGTGACAATGTTATTGAATGCGAAATTCTCAGCGTAACAAGCGGACGAGAGACTTATGGTCACCGTTTTCATCATAATAAGGCCATCTTGATTCCTGCTCCTTCTGATTATGAAGTACTGCTAGAAAGCGAAGGGAAAGTCATTGCAGATTTTGAACGTCGCCGTGAAACCATTCGGGCCCAGGTTGAACAGGCTGCACGTAACGTCAAGGGCCATGCAATCATTGATGACTCTTTACTTGACGAAGTCACATCAATGGTAGAGTGGCCGGTTGCTGTGCTGGGTAACTTTGAAAAGCGTTATCTCGAGGTTCCACAGGAAGCGCTCATTTCTACCATGGCGGCCAACCAGAAATACTTCCATATCGTTGATGACCACGGCAAATTGCTGCCACACTTTATCACTATTAGTAATATCGAGAGCACCGACATTGAAAAAGTGCGTGAAGGTAATGAACGCGTCATTCGCCCACGTTTTGCCGATGCCGAATTCTTCTGGAAGCAGGATCGCAAGCAATCACTGGCGCATCATCTTGAGAGTCTGAAAAGTGTCGTGTTTCAGAAACAACTGGGTACACTATTTGACAAGACACGCCGTGTTACACGTCTGGCCGGCGAAATCGCCGAGCAAATCGGTGGCGACAAGCTACAGGCACTGCGTGCTGCCGAACTGTGCAAGTGTGACCTGATGACCGAGATGGTTGGTGAATTCCCGGAGTTGCAAGGCATCATGGGCCGCTATTATGCCAATCATGATGGTGAGCCCGGCGAGGTGGCCACTGCCATTGATGAGCACTATATGCCCCGTTTTGCTGGCGATAAGCTAGCACGCACCAAAACAGGGCAGGCGGTCGCCATCGCTGACCGGCTGGACACCCTGTTAGGTATTATTGCCATTGGCCAGATGCCAACGGGCGACAAAGATCCGTATGCGCTGCGCCGTGCTGCGCTCGGTGCTCTGCGCAGCATGGTTGAAAATGACCTGTCACTGGATCTGCAAGGTCTGCTTGAGCTCGCCAGCAAGGATTTTCCCTCTGGCATCAAGGCTGGCAAGTCTGTAAATGACTGCGTTGACTTTATCATTGAACGGCTCAAAACCTACTACACCAACCAGGACATCCCGGTGGAAGTCTTCGAGGCCGTACGCAGTCAACGTCCGACCCAACCCAATGACTTCGATGCCCGGGTGCACGCAGTCAACACCTTTCGCCAACAGGATGCTGCCGAGAGCCTGGCCGCGGCCAACAAGCGCATTTCCAATATCCTGAAAAAGACCGACGAGAAGATTCCGGCCAGAGTTGATGAAAAGTTACTGAGCGAACAGGCCGAGAAAGACCTGGCGAATCAGCTGACCGACCTGACTGTAACCGTCACGCCGCTGATCAATGAACGTAACTATGAGCAAGTACTCACTCACCTCGCCGGGTTGCGCGATAACGTTGACCAGTTTTTTGACCATGTGATGGTGATGGCGGATGACAAGAAATTGCGACTCAACCGGCTTGCCCTGTTGACGCAATTACGCAATCTGTTCCTGAATGTTGCCGACATCTCGCAACTACCAAGTGGTAATTAACCTTGACCGACGCGAATCGTGATAGCTATATCGAAATGCTGGCCGCGGTACAGGCATTTCACGACAAGCATGATTTTAAAAATACCGGT
>DJMK01000182.1 GCA_002436485.1 Proteobacteria bacterium UBA6492 | reverse complement strand
GATGTTTGCGCAGGCCAACTCCGAACATTGTCGGCACAAGATATTCAACGCGGACTGGATCATCGATGGCAAACAGCAGGATCATTCCCTGTTTAAAATGATTCGCAATACCTATAACAGTTCGCCGCAGGGTATTCTGTCTGCCTATCGTGATAATGCCGCTGTGATGGAAGGCTTCAATGCACAGCGTTTCATGCCGACTGATGCTTCTCGGGCCTACCAGTATGTTGAAGAACCTGTACACATACTGATGAAAGTTGAAACACATAACCATCCCACTGCCATTGCACCATTCCCTGGTGCCGCAACCGGTTCGGGCGGTGAAATTCGTGATGAAGGCGCGACGGGTCGCGGTTCCAAACCAAAGGCAGGTTTATGTGGTTTTTCCGTTTCCAATCTCCAGCTTCCGGAATTACCGCAACCCTGGGAAACTGATCATGGCAAACCGAATCGTATTGTGTCTGCACTGGATATCATGATCGAAGGCCCGTTGGGTGCGGCCGCGTTCAATAACGAATTTGGTCGACCCAATATCTGTGGTTATTTCCGTACCTTCGAGGAAAAAGTACCTTCGCCCGAAGGTGAGGAAGTCAGGGGATATCACAAACCGATCATGCTGGCCGGCGGCGTTGGCAACATACGTGGTGAACACGTCAACATGACGGATGTACCTGTCGGTGCCCAGCTAATCGTAATTGGTGGTCCTGCCATGCTCATTGGCCTGGGTGGTGGTGCGGCATCCTCCATGGCAACCGGTGAAAGCCACGAAGACCTCGATTTCGCTTCCGTGCAACGTGGCAACCCCGAGATGCAACGCCGGGCACAGGAAGTCATCGATCGTTGCTGGCAAAAAGGCGAGGACAACCCGATCCTCTGGATTCATGATGTCGGGGCTGGCGGCCTGTCCAATGCCATGCCGGAGCTGGTACATGACAGTGACCGTGGCGGACGATTTGAATTGCGTGCCATTCCAAATGATGAACCGGGTATGTCACCCATGGAGATATGGTGTAACGAGTCACAGGAACGCTACGTACTGGCCGTGAAAGCCGAGCACCTGCAGTCATTTATCGATATGTGTGAACGCGAGCGTTGTCCTTATGCGGTACTCGGTGAAGCAACTGAGGAAAAACAGTTAGTCGTCGGGGATGGATACTTTGATAACACACCGATCGATTTGCCGCTTGATGTCTTGCTGGGTAAACCGCCCAAGATGTTGCGTGATGTAAAACACCGTCCATTTAAAAAACCGGAGCTGGTTCTTTCAGGCATTGAGTTAGCGGATGCTGTGCAACGCCTTTTGCAATTACCGGGCATTGCTGCCAAGCAGTTTTTGATAACCATCGGTGATCGTAGTGTTACTGGCCTGGTTAACCGTGATCAGCTGGTGGGTCCCTGGCAGGTACCGGTCGCCGACGTAGCTGTGACTGCCAGTGGTTTTACCACCTATAGCGGTGAAGCGATGGCCATGGGTGAACGCACCCCCGTTGCACTTTTGCATCACGCTGCTTCCGCGCGCATGGCTGTGGGTGAAGCGCTGACCAATATTGCGGCAGCCAACATACAGCAACTCTCTGATATCGTGCTGTCCGCGAACTGGATGGCACCGGCTGGTCATCCCGGTGAAGATGCCGGCTTGTTTGAAGCGGTCAAGGCCGTGGGCATGGAACTATGCCCGGAGCTGGGTATCACCATCCCCGTCGGCAAGGACTCCATGTCAATGAAAACAGTCTGGCAGGATGCGCAAGGCGAACACGCGGTAACCGCGCCACTATCCCTGATTATTTCAGCCTTTGCCAGGGTGCAGGATATTCGTAAAACACTGACACCGCAGTTATCGACCGATAAGGGCGATACGGATCTCATTCTGATTGACCTGGGCAAGGGGAAAAATCGATTGGGTGGCTCGTCGCTAGCACAGGTCTTTAAGCAGGTTGGCCATGTTCCACCCGACCTGGATGATGTGCACGGTTTTAAATCCTTCTTCAATGTCATTCAGTTGTTAAACGAAAAAGGCTTGTTGCTGGCATACCATGATCGCTCCGATGGTGGTGTCTTCGTGACGTTATGCGAGATGGCCTTTGCTGCGCACTGTGGTGTGGATATCCATATTGACGATCTTGGCGATGACATGTTGGCTGCCCTGTTCAACGAGGAACTGGGTGCCGTTATCCAGGTAAGGCATCGTGATACCGATGATGTGCTGGCGTATCTGCATGATGTCGGCCTTGGGAAATACAGTCACCTCATTGGTATGACCAACGAGGTGGATGCAATACGTTGTTATCGCGCCAAGTCGATTGTTTACGAGGCGTCGCGTGTTGACCTGCAACGCAGCTGGTGGACCACCACCTATCAGATGCAGGCCTTACGCGACAATGCGGACTGTGCAAAACAGGAGTACGACAGTTTGCTAGATGCCACTGATCCCGGTTTATCAGTGAGCCTGAGTTTTGACCCAGATGAGGATATCAGCGCCCCGTTTATCGGAAAGGGCGCTAATCCACGTATGGCCATCCTGCGCGAGCAGGGCGTAAATGGCCATGTTGAGATGGCGGCCGCTTTTGATCGCGCCGGATTTGAATGTATCGACGTGCACATGAGCGATGTTATCAGTGGACGTACCTCGCTCTCGCAGTTCAAGGGGCTGGTAGCCTGCGGGGGATTTTCCTATGGCGATGTGCTCGGTGCCGGTGGGGGTTGGGCCAGGTCCATTCTCTTTAATAGCCAGGCGCGGGACGAATTCGAGGCCTTTTTTACACGCACCGACACCTTTGGGCTGGGTGTGTGCAACGGTTGCCAGATGATGTCGCATTTGAAAGACCTGATCCCCGGTGCAAGCCACTGGCCACGGTTCGTGCGTAATCTCTCCGAGCAATTCGAGGCGCGCTTTGTCTTGACCGAAGTCCTTGATTCACCATCAATTTTATTGTCCGGCATGGTGGGCTCAACAATTCCAATCGTGGTGGCGCATGGCGAGGGACATGCCCGATTTAGCTCCGAGCAGGCAAAGCTGGCGGCCGAGCAGGCCGGTGTGGTCAGCCTGCGCTACGTGGACCATTCCGGCCGGTCTACCGAGAACTACCCGTTTAACCCGAATGGGTCACCGTCTGGCGTGACGGGGCTGACGACGGGCGATGGGCGCTTTACTATAATGATGCCGCACCCGGAGCGGGTTTTCCGAACAGTCCAGTACAGTTGGCACCCGGATGAGTGGGGCGAACATGGGCCATGGCTTCGCCTGTTCCAGAACGCGAGGCACTGGCTGGGCTAATCGCCCAAAACCTTAGTAAAATAAGGTTTATATTGGTGTGATTTTGACTAAAATTTGAGTGTATGGCTGAGTCAAAAGTTAAGATGAATGTAGCAAACCTCGCCACGGGTATGTACGTGTGCGAGCTGGACCGTCCCTGGCTGGAATCCCCTTTCCTGTTCCAGGGGTTTCCGCTGGATGACGAGACCATCATTCAGCAGTTACAGGACCTTTGCGAATACGTTTATGTCGATCCTGAAAGGTCTGAGTCGTCTGTCCGCAGCAAATTGCTGACGCTCGGCTCAAAGCACACAACCTCCAATAAAAGCGTCTTCACCGCCAAGCCCAGGTCCAATGGCGGGGATGTTACCGACAATATCATCGATTACCGTGAACACCTGCAACTCGCCCGCAGGATCCACACGCGGGCCCGCAGTTTTGTTTCTGAAATGCAGAGTTTCGTGCGTGACGGGGGTGAGAGTATTGATGTGCAGGGAGCGCAAACACTGGTCAGTGATATGGCTGATAACATCATGGTCAACCCGCATGCAATGATGTGGCTGACCTACCTGAAACAACGGCATGAATACACCATGACGCACAGTGTTAACGTTTGCATCCTGGCGCTGACCTTTGGGCGCCATCTGAAATTGGAGCGTGAGACGCTGGAGATCCTCGGACTAGGTGCCCTGTTGCATGATATCGGCAAGCTACGTATTCCCAGCGAGATTCTGGACAAACCGGGCCGGCTTACGCCAGGTGAATTCGAAGTCATGAAGAAACACCCGAGTGAAGGTTTCAGTATTCTCAAGGATGACAAGTATATTCACCCGGATGCCCTGGAGATCGTGCATCACCATCATGAACGAATTAGTGGTACTGGTTATCCGGACCGGCTCGATTCCGAGAGTATCAACTTTCTTACCAAGGTGGTTTCAATCGTGGATGTCTATGATGCTATCACCAGTGATCGTTGTTACCATGATGGCATTTCTCCCTACAAGGCGCTGCAAAATATTTACAAGTGGGCCGAGGCACAGTTTGATAAAAAACTGGTTGAGGAATTTATGAGCTGCATGGGTGTGTATCCGATAGGCAGCATTGTTGAACTCAATAATCACCGGATCGGTATTGTGATCTCGACGACACCCAAGACACGCTTGCGTCCGATTGTATTGCTTGTCATGGATGAACATCATGAAATGTGCGATATACGCCGTATTCTGAACCTTTCAACCCAGTCATGGGATAATGAAAATGAGCGGCTTGAAATCAACAAGATTGTGGAACCTGCGGAAGTTGGTATCAGGGTCAGAGAAGTCCTGGAGCAGGAGTCCCTGGCGCCAGCCTGATTCACATCATCATGATTACACTGCTGTTGCGAATACGCAGTGATTATCCTGTTATCATTACCCTTTACTTCGTGCCAGTTTTATATTTGTCATAAAGCATATATTCTACTTGCCTCTCAAAAGCAATCGTACGATAGTTCAACATGAGTATTGCGTTAAAAATTAAACAATTACACAAGACTTTCCCTGGTGGTCTGCAAGCTTTAAAAGGGGTTGATCTTGAAGTAGAACAAGGTGATTTTTTTGCATTACTTGGTCCTAATGGTGCCGGTAAATCTACCACCATCGGTATTGTTTGTTCGCTTGTCAGAAAAACATCCGGTCATGTGTCCGTGTTTGGTCATGATATTGAAACAGAACTGGATGCAGCAAAAAGCCATATCGGGCTTGTACCGCAGGAATTCAACTTTAACCAGTTTGAGCCCGTTATCGAAATCGTCGTAAACCAGGCGGGTTATTACGGAATTGATCGCAAGACTGCGCAAACGCGTGCTGAAAAATACTTGAAGCAACTTGATCTGTGGGGGCGCCGTCGTGATATTGCACGCGAATTATCCGGTGGTATGAAGCGCCGCCTGATGATTGCCCGCGCCCTGGTACATGAACCAAAATTGCTGATACTCGACGAACCGACGGCGGGCGTTGATATCGAGATACGTCGCTCGATGTGGTCCTTTCTGAAACAAATCAATCAGCAGGGAACGACAATCATTCTTACGACCCACTACCTGGAAGAAGCTGAAAACCTGTGCAAGCATATTGCGATCATCAATAAAGGTATTACGGTTGAAAGTACCGAGATGAAAGCATTATTACGCAAATTGCATGTCGAGACATTTGAACTGGACCTGCGTTCGCCTGTTACTGTTTTGCCAGATCTGGGTGGTTATCCGGTTGATTTGCTCGATGAAACAACACTGCAAGTCACGGTCAGCAAAGAGCAAAGCCTGACCCAGGTGTTTAACCAGCTGGAACGACATGGTATTGACGTTATCAGTATGCGCAACAAGTCCAACCGACTGGAAGAATTATTTATGAAACTGGTTGCCGAAGGTGAATTATGACGTTTGAGCAGCAGTTTATTGCTTTTCGAACCATTGTTCTCAAGGAAATGATGCGCTTTTTGCGTATCTGGGTACAGACCGTATTACCAGCCGCTATCACCATGGGATTGTATTTTGTCATCTTTGGTAACCTGATCGGCTCACAACTGGCACCGATACACGGGTTTAACTATGTCGACTACATCGTGCCTGGCATCATACTGATGGCAATCATAAATAATTCGTACGCTAATGTTGTTTCATCTTTTTTCAGCGCAAAGTTTCAACGGCATATCGAAGAAATGCTGGTTTCACCGATGCCAAACTACCTCATACTGCTTGGTTTCGTCGGCGGTGGTTTAATGCGTGGACTGGTTGTGGGCGTGAGCGTTACTTTGGTGGCCACCTTTTTTACCGATTTGAAGTTCGAGAATCCGGGTATTGTTATCCTCGTCGTTGTACTGACATCGATCCTGTTTGCGCTGGGTGGTTTTATCAATGCAATCTATGCCAAAACCTTTGATGATATTTCGATTATTCCAACCTTCGTATTGACGCCGCTCACTTACCTGGGCGGTATATTCTATTCAGTAGAAATGTTGCCGGGTATTTGGCAGTCTATTTCTTACATCAATCCGATACTTTATATGATCAATGCTATGCGTTATGGCATGCTAGGTGTCAGTGACATCAATGTTGCAACAGCCCTGTTAATTATTATCGCTTTCGTCGTTGGACTCTTTGTGTATTCGATGTACCTGCTAAAAAAAGGNNGAACCGGAAAGGGGCAGGGCTTCGGATTGCACGTAGACTTCCTTACCTCCCTGTGGTTTCACAAAAGTACCGTTGGTGCTTTGATCAATCAGCACAAATTTTCCCTTGCGAAATACCAGCTGGGCATGGTGTCGCGAAGCAAGGTCGGAATTGATGATGAGTTCGCAATCTTTAGCGCGCCCCAGAATGATACCGTGGCTACGGGAACCGATATCCTTGATCTGGTTGTGATATGTCAGGTACAGCCTGTGCTCACGATTAAACAGGGAACGCAGACGCGAGATATCCATCTCTGCCGTGTGTGAACTGCTATCTTCGCCCCCAATAGATACAGGCTGTGCCAGGCTGATGCCCTGGCTGTCTTCAACCAGCACTTTCATGAAATCATTGTTTTCTCTTGTAATAAACCTGCCAAGGTTATCCAGCAATTCTTCGGTTACATGTTCGGTATTCAGCAGGTAATATTCCGCGCCAAGGCGACTGAAATTATTAATGATCAAATGGATGTTTGACTCTTCAAAGTCAGAATAGAACTCTATCCTGATCGGCACATAACCCTGAATGCTGATGCGGGTTGGTTGACGCGATGTATAGTTTGCCAGCAGGCCGAGATCTTTTAGGCGATCGAGTTTTTCCTGGTTTTCCTTGTTATCTTCTATTTCCAGGTCAATGCTTTGGTCATTATTAAGTGTAAAGAACAGGCTTACCGATTCACGACGATAATTATTTTCTGCCACCAGCTTGTAATCGCCCTGGCGTAATTTATTAAGCGTGCCGAAGTTATCAAGCGGAATATCAACCAGGATTTCTGGCTCTACGTAATTGAGTTCGCCAATTAGTTCGTGCAAAAAAGTGTGAATGAGCTGCAGACTTTCAATTACGCGCATATTGCGTATAAATTGCATACCACTTTCTGCCTGGCTTGCCTGCTCGGCATCATGGCGTAGTTTTTCCGACATTTTTTTGTACTTGTCGAGAATATTCACTTGCGTCTCCTGATCTGTGGCGTTTATAGCATAGTCGATTTATGATTTCACGGAGATTTATACACTTGTGAGAATTTTGTCCATTAATCGAAATGGTAGTATGCAGCGTAGGTACGCAAACAGATANNCGCAAAGCGTTGGCCCGAAACCGGCTGGTGATAGGGCCGGGTTCTATCAGGCTGACGTAAATGTTACTACTGGTAGTAATGAGCTCCTGTCGCAGGGTATCCGATAATCCTTCGAGCGCATATTTCGATGCATTGTATGCACCACGAAATGGCATGCTTACAAGCCCGAGTACCGAGCTGTTCTGGATGATGCG
>DJMK01000145.1 GCA_002436485.1 Proteobacteria bacterium UBA6492 | reverse complement strand
TATCTGGATTATTCTACGCAACGATGATGGTAGTCCTAAGCTGGATGCCAACGGTAATGTACAACCCTGTCTGGATCCAGCCTGTACCGAGTACGTCCAGCTGACCGAAGATGGTGAGTTACCCCCCGAGTATGCAGACAAGGTGATCGAGGTTGAATTCGGTCGTTTGAATATCGCACGTTCTCCTGATCGTGTATTAACCCATGCGTTGGAAGAAGCGCTGTCCAAACTGGATGGTGGCGTGTATGGCACGACAGTCACTTTGGACCCGGCTGGTCGACTGGTTATTGATGGCGTCACGATTGATTCACCGCTCGAAAACCTGGCGTTGTATGCGTCCTTGTTGTCAACAACTGCTGTAAACGGTGTGGTTACGTTAAGTGTCACTGTCGACAACGAGGGTGGCGGTACCACGACTTATAGCTTTTCTATCCCGGAAAGCGATCGACTGGATATTGCTGCTTCGGCTTTTGCAGCCGCATCAGACAAGACGGGTAACCTGACTGTCGACAGCATAATGGGTATCAGTGGCTTTATGGAAATTGATGATGACCTGTCTAATATTGTTAGCAGCTATACCTATGACCGTACTTCAACCTATACGGATGTACAGGTCTGGATTATGTACGAGGTCTCTCCAGGCGTACTGAAGCCCAAGCTGGTGAATATTCTAGACGTGGTCACGTTTAATGACCTTCCAGCGATCGATGGCGACTCGAATGGTATCGATCGGTTTGCACAAGCAGCGGACGATGCACTGCAAGTGCTTGAGTATGTGCATGATAATGCAATCGATCAGTAAGGCCTGTTGTTAAAAAACGCGGGTGGGTGTCGTGAGGCATCCACCCGTTTTTACTTGGAGAACCGGTTAGCAAAATGAAACGATTTAAACTTTCAATTCCCTATTCAATTACCAGTGCCATCCTTGCATTGTCTCTTGGTGTTTTTGGGCAGGTTTATGCAGCGGAGTCAGGCGGACACACTAGCGGTGGTCATACCAGTGGTGGTCATAGCAGCGGTGGACACGGCGGCGGCTCCAGTGGCGGTCATGGCGGTGGCCATGATAGCGGGCATGATCATGATACAGGTGATGACCATGGTGGCCGAGGCAGTGGCGGTAAAGGACGTAGTCGCTATGGGCGCACTGGCGGGCATGGTCATAGTCACGATGTAGCGCGGGATGTGTCCTATAGTGTAGAAACGCGTATCTTTCGGGGCGGGCGACCCGTCTGGGCGCAGGAAGGCATTCCCGAAGTGGAACTCGGTCGCCTGAATGTCGGGCGTGCACCAGCGTTTGTATTGTCTCGTGCGGAAGGCAAGGCCCTGGAGGAGTATACGGATGCTATGGCGAACCTTTATAACCTGTCTGCGGAACAGGCAGCTGTCCTGTTAGAATCCAATTACAGGGGCGTCGCACGCATTGACTCGCCGGTTCAAAACCTTGCGATGTATCGAGAGGTGATGGTCTATGGCGAAACCCAACTACCCGGTGTGGCACCCGCAAGCACTTATGATCTGGCAGCCATTTTTCTTGGTTCGGCATCAGATAAAAACATCCCTGTTTCTGACGATACAGTCATTGCCATTAATCGTATCCTTGGCCTGGTTGAAATGAGCGAGCAGGATATCGCAACACTGGCAGGTAAGGCAGAAACAGTGCGTGCGTCTATACTGGTTGGTCATGGTGATGTCACCCATGAAGAACCTACTACACATTGATATCTATTAAACGTTGCGAGGTATTTAATATGAGCAAGAAACTTATTCTCGTTTCAACATTATTGATGATGTTTCCTTTCAGCCCGGTTTTGGCCGACGAGCCTGTCTATGGTTCACAACTGATGACAGAACAGGAGAGGCAGGAACATCGTGCAAAAATGCAAAGCATGAAAACCGAGGCAGAAAGGGACCGTTATCGCATGGAGCATCACAAGAAGATGCAGGAACGNNAAAGGCAAGGGCCTGCAAAACAGCCAGGGTAAATGTGGCGGACAGGGCAAAGGTGGAGGTAAACGCTAAGCCTTTATAAATTATGCAAATCGGGCAGCCTGGTAGTTCTTTTCCAGGTACTGCCAGTTTGTCAGCTGCCCGTTTCTATCAAAGTCGCACAAGATTGGTGTCGCGGTTGGTATTTCAAAGCTTTCCACCTGCGCAATCGTCATACCGGCCAAATCCATCAACAAGGCACGTAATGTATTACCATGCGCACTGATCAACACGCGCTCACCATTTTTTATCCGCGGCGCTACCTGTTCGCGCCAGAATTCCATAACGCGCTGTCTTGTTTGTGCCAGGTTTTCCACACCGGGTAGCATGTGTGGCTCGATGTCTGCATACAGGGGATCGTGTGCAGGGTGTGTCGGGTTAGTCCGCAGTACTGGTTCGGCCCTGTCTTCATACCCGCGCCGCCAGCGCCATACCTGGTGTTCGCCGGCTTGCTGCATCGCTTCTGTCTTGTTCACGCCCTGCAGCACACCGTAGTGACGTTCATTCAAACGCCAGTCCTGTGCACGTGGCATGTGCGTTTTATCAAGTCGAGTTAACAGGATATCCAGTGTGTTGACCGCCCGCTGCAGGCGCGAGCTGTAGGCGAGATTAAAATCAAAGCCCTTTGCCATCAACAAATCGCCTGCCTGTACTGCCTCGATGACCCCGGTATCGGTCAGCGGTGGATCGGCCCAGCCGGTGAATCGGTTTTGCCGGTTCCACTCGCTTTGTGCATGGCGTATTAGGACCACCTGTGGTTGGGTAGCGTGGCAGCATTCGTCAAGCTGGTTATTTAGGCTGGTGATTTCATTTTTCATATGTCTAATCTACGACGCTTGAAACCATATATAAAATCGTTTATTTTTAACTAAATAATCGGATATACCTATCGATGAAATTATGAACCTACGTGACCTCAAGTACATCATAGCGGTGGCTGATACCCATCACTTCGGCAAGGCGGCCGAGCGCTGTTTTGTCAGTCAACCGACGCTCAGTGGCCAGATTAAAAAGCTCGAGGAAGAACTCGGTGTAGCCATCTTTGAACGCACCAATCGCTCGGTAGAAGTGACCCCGGTTGGTGAGGCTATCCTGCAGTATGCGCGTCAGATCATAGAGCAGGCCGATGCGATTCAGCAGCTGGCACAAGCGCACCAGGATCCTTTAGCCGGGGCATTGCGAGTTGGAGCCATTCCCACCCTGAGTCCTTACCTGATGCCATTAATCCTGTTGCCCCTGAAAAAACAGCACCCGCGCATGCAGTTGGTCCTGTCAGAAGAACTGACTGATGTGCTGCTGGGACGACTGCGTAATCACGAGATTGATGTGGCATTACTGGCAACACCAGTTGAAGAACCAGATCTCGACGCGTTGCCGCTGTTCGATGAACCCTTCTGGGTCGCCTATCCGCGTGAACATGCATTTTACGAGAAGGAAAAGATCACGCGGCGTGATCTCGACAAGGAAAACCTGCTTTTATTGGCAGAAGGGCATTGCCTTGCCAAGCAGGCGATGGATGTTTGTCATCTGAAAGAACGCCAGGTTCAGGGTGACATGGCGGATTTGCGTGCCGCGAGTCTGGAGACTTTGATCCAGTTAGTCAGTGCAGGCTTTGGTATTACGCTGATTCCCGCGCTGGCCATGCAGGGTTCATGGACGACCGGTAGCGGGGTAGTAGCGCAACCGCTTACCTGGCCTGATGCATCACGACGTATATCACTGGTATATCGCCATAGCTTTCCAAGACAGGCGGCGTTACAGGCGCTGGCTGATATCATTGTCGCCAATCTACCTAACACGGTTAAGCCACTAGCTAAGAACAAATCAATTCGCAAAAAAGCGAGTATGAAAAAATAATACTGACTGTGATAATCAATGTGGTTATCAACTACAAACGCTTCAAATCGAAGCAACTCAACCAAGCGTTGATCCAAATCATTTACCCGAAACATTAATAGTATTACAAAGCGATCATTGTACTTACAGAGGTGATGCTGCTATGGACCTGCTATCTCGTATTTTCTCTATTATGGTCGTTGGTGTAATTTCATTGTATGCAGTGAACGCTGAGTCGGCGCCGCTGTTTGCGCGGCAATACGGTATCAGCTGTGTGACTTGTCATAGCGCGTTCCCGAAATTGAATGATTTTGGTAAACAATTCCAGGAAAATAATTATCGCTTGCCTAACTGGAAAGATACCACTGTAAAAACTGGTGATGATGATCTGGCGTTACCGAACTATATTCCCCTGGCGATTCGTGCGCAGGCTTTTGTGCAGGGACGTGATGCTGAAGCAGTGGATGTGGTAACCGGTGAAGTGACTGAAGCCGATACCGATATCCAGGCGCCTTACCTGATCAAGCTGATTTCCAGTGCACCACTTTCAGATCACATCTCGTATTATTTTTATGGCATCTTTGCTGAAAAGGGTGGTAATGGCGAAACCGTCATCGAGGATGCCTGGTTTTCGCATGACGATGTGTTTGGCACTGGCGTGGGAATGACCCTGGGCCAGTTCCAGGTATCAGACCTGATGTTTCCGCGCGAAACCCGTCTCACATTCCAGGATTTCATGGCCTACCGTATGGCAGGTATTACCTATGAACGTGGCGTAATATTTGCCCGTGGTTTTGGACCGATTGATGTCGGTATTGGCCTGGTCAATGGCAATGGTATTGATGAAAACGTCACTATCAACAGTCCCGGATATCGTCGGCCGGACCACCTGTTTGATAATAACAACAACAAGGCGGCCTTTATACGCGTTGGCACGGCGCTTGGTCCGGTAGATACGGGGTTGTTCGCATATAGTGGAGAACAAAAGAATGCCACCGGCCCGGCTGGTACTGAGAGTGGCAGCCTTGATACTGACAAAAATATTATTGGGCTAGATATGTCTGGCAAGCTGGGTGACAAGACGACCTGGTTCGCCCAATTCCTGTGGAATGAATGGGATGGTTTTATTGACCCGAATATCACCTACAAGTGGTTGGGTATGTTCGTGGGCGTTGATTACGTTACGGGTGGAAAATGGAGTTATTCACTTCTCTATAACTATGCCGATGGTGAGGATTTTGATAACACCGATACGGTGTATGAGGGCATTGATATCAACAGCCTGACGTTCAATGCCTCGTATTATTTCATGCGTAATGTAAAAGGGGTCATCGAGGCCAACTATGATTTCCTCGACAAGGAGGCGCAAACGGGCATCTATTACACCGGGCACCTGACACAGGAGAATTATGTATTGTTTGGCTTCGATGCCGCCTTTTGAGCTCTATTTCCCGAACTAACAACCTGTAGCTGCAAGGCCAGTAATAACAGGCCTTGTAGCTTGCACGCCGGCCTGTCCCGGGCCTTTTTCAGCATGAATCCATTCTAGTCTGCCCGTCATTTTAAATGATAGTCAAAAACTATCAAAAAAATAGAAATAAACGATTTTATCAATTATTCCCAGATCCCGATAATCACCTCCGAAGCCAAGATAAAACCTGACGAATGGAGGTTGGCAATGAACAAGACAATCAGTTTCGCAGCAGTGCATTTCACGGTGGCCTTTACCGTGGGCTATGCGATGACTGGCAGTGTGCTGGTCGGTGGTGCGATTGCACTGGTGGAACCGTTCATTAACACCATCGCCTACCACGTACACGAACAGGTTTGGAATCGCAGACAGGCGGTGAGACAGGACATGCCAGGCCGCTACGCAAAACAGTTTTAGTTTTTATTAACTCATGCACAGGAGAAAAGTTATGTTTGAGAACCATGAAGGACAAAATGTACCACAGGTCACTTTCCGTACCCGCCGTAACCATGAGTGGGTTGATGTAACAACGGATGAGGTATTCAAGGGCAAGACCGTGATCGTATTTTCACTGCCCGGCGCGTTTACCCCGACCTGTTCATCTACCCATGTACCGCGCTACAACCAGTTGACGCCAGTTTTCAAGAAACACGGTGTGGACGAAGTGATTTGTGTCTCGGTAAATGACGCATTCGTCATGAACGAGTGGAAAGCTGAACAACACGCCGATAACGTCACCTTTGTACCGGACGGCAATGGTGAATTCACCGACGGCATGGGTATGCTGGTTGACAAGGCCGACCTTGGTTTTGGCAAGCGTTCATGGCGCTACTCGATGCTGGTGAAAGATGGCGTGGTTGAAAAGATGTTTATTGAGCCAAACAAGCCGGGCGATCCGTTCGAGGTATCCGATGCCGACACCATGCTGGCTCACGTTGCACCTAATGCTGAGAAGCCAAAGGATGTCACCATCTTTACGCGTGAAGGCTGTGAGTATTGTGTACGTGCCAAGGGTATGCTGCGCGATGCAGGTCTGGACTACGAGGAACTGGTTCTGAATCGTGACTATACCGAAGCGACTATCCGCGCGGTTTCGGGTAAGTCAACAGTGCCGCAGGTGTTCATCAATGGTCAATACATCGGTGGCTCAGAAGACCTGGAGCAGTATCTTGCAACAGCCAAAGCGGCATAGTTCCCCTGTGCATTCCACATGCACATCGTCCTCCCCTCCCTAACCCCCTTGGAGGACATCTTTGGTGGCTCGGTGCGCCGGGCCACCATTTTTTAACTAAAAGGAGCAGAATATGAACAAGCAGCATTATGATTTGATCGCGATCGGTGGCGGCAGTGGCGGCCTGGCAGTTGCCGAGAAAGCTGCCCAGTTTGGAAAAAAAGTGGCCGTCGTCGAAGCAAACAAAATGGGTGGTACCTGCGTGAATAGTGGTTGTGTACCCAAAAAGGTGATGTGGTATGCGGCACAACTTGCGCATGCCGTCGATGATGCCAGTGACTTTGGTATTCCAGCCAGCAGGCAACAAACAGACTGGTCGAAATTGGTTGCGGCACGAAATCAGTATGTCAGCAACATCAATACGTACTGGAATGGCTATGTTGAAGAGTGTGGTATTGATTACCTGCAAGGTTACGCACAGTTCGCCGATGCCAACACCATTGTCGTGAATGGCGAATACTACTCTGCCAATCACATCGTGATTGCGACCGGTGGTCAACCCATTGTGCCGCCGGTACCCGGTGCGCAACTTGGTATCACCTCCGATGATTTTTTTCGCCTGGCGACACAACCCAATAAAGTGGCAGTGATCGGCGGCGGTTACATTGGTGTTGAGTTGAGTGGCATGTTAAATGCGCTGGGTTCAGAGGTCAGCATTATCGTGATGGAAGGGCGTATTCTGGAGCGCTTTGACAACATGGTGAGCCAGGTGCTGCAGGATGAAATGCAAAAACAGGGCATTAAAATCCATACCGGCTATCAGGTAGCTGCCTTGTCGCAGGCTGCGGATGGCATTCATGTCAGCTCGGTTGATGAGCAAACGTTATCAGGTTTCGACACGGTCATCTGGGCGGTCGGGCGTGCAGCCAATACCAGGCAGCTGAATCTCGAGGCTGCCGGTATCAAGATTTTACCGAATGGCATCGTGCCGGTTGACGCGTATGAGAATACCAATGTCAGGGGTGTTTATGCTATCGGTGATATCACTGGCAAGACCGCCCTGACGCCGGTTGCCATTGCGGCCGGGCGCAGACTGGCCGAGCGCCTGTTTGCCAACAAGCGCGATAGTAAAGTGGATTACAGCAATATACCGACCGTGGTGTTTTCACACCCGCCAGCTGGCACGGTTGGAATGACCGAGCAAGAAGCCCGCGCGCAATTCGGTAATGAGGTGGTTACCTACAGCAGTGAGTTCACACCCATGCGGCATGCACTGTCACAGGAAGGGGTGACCACGGCCATGAAACTGGTCTG
>DJMK01000124.1 GCA_002436485.1 Proteobacteria bacterium UBA6492 | reverse complement strand
TCGTCTTTGAGTGCCTCTATAGTCGCTTCGAGCAATGCGGTTTTACCCGAACCGGGTGATGACATGAGGTTAATGGCCAGCACAGCATGACTATCAAAGTGATGACGGTTGTGCGCTGCCTGGTGATCATTTTCGGACAACAGGTTTTTGAGCACTGAAACCGCCTGCTTGCCATCCTCGGTTTTAGCAAGCTTACCATCAGCCCGGATCAGGTGTTCATTACCGGGTGTAACATTACAACCACAGGTATCGCACATAATTGCCTCCTGTTTACGATTGTCTCGAGTGTCGCGCGCGGGCAGCCCGATTTCAAGCCTGTTCTGTACACCAATTGCGCAGGATCAACTGCTGCTGTTCTTTTCCAGTTCCACGCTCGCAAGCAGCATCTCGTCACCGCTGATGATGGTGGTCTGCCAGTCGCCGCATTTTCCGCATACCAGCTTGTTCATACTGGCATCGCTCTCCGCGCCACATTGCCGACAACGCACACGAATCGGTGTCACATCAATTTCCAACACCGCGTTGGCCGCCAGAGTGCCGGCCGCCGCAATCGGAAAGGCCTGTGCCAGCAACTGTGCCTCAACACCGGACAAGGGTCCGATGGCGACTTTAATGCTACTCACACCAGTGGCCTCGTGCTGTGCGGCCAGGGATTCCACCTGTTCCAGCATGGCCTGGCAGACCGACAGTTCGTGCACGACTCAATCCGTTTTCGCCAGGATTTCGTCAAACAATTCCCAGGCCGAATGCGCTTCCTGTTCACTGATCTTCTGAATCGCGTAGCCCACATGAATCATTACATAATCACCGACTTCCACCGGGATATCTTGCATCATGAAAAGGCTAATATCGCGCTCTACGCCCTTTGCCTCACAGGTCGCGACAAAGCCATTGATTTTCTTGACCTGCATGGGAATACCGAGACACATGAACCCTGACTCCTGAAAACAATGCAACTAACTATACTGCGATTTGCCTGTGGGATCTAATAGTGGGGCTCTAATATAGAATACATTAATCAGCTAAAAACACAGAATAGACACATTGCGTGGCGGAGAATGTTGATGACATCCTTGTCATATACATTAAAAAGATGCCTTACCTGGCTAACTAAGTGTGATTTAAATGATACTTTTGTCCTGGAAACACAGGACTGTGTAGTGATTACGGCCTATATTCCTTTGCGGCACTGCAATAAACATCAACCCATACCTGGTTTCTGTTTTTGTTACCTTTTTCGCAACGTTGCGCAAACACCTTTGCAGCTAGGCCTCTACATTCTTTGTATTGCGATTTTCCCTTGAAATTATAACAAACCGAAGCTAAATCGATTTCACCCATGTTTGTTTTCCACTTAACATCACACTGCAAATCAGTGCATTTGAGCGCAGCAAAAGATACGCTCGAACTGAACCCAATAATGATACCGGCTATGATAGCTGTTACTTTCATATCTATTCCTTTTTTAGAGTATCAAACCTGTTTTCGTAAGCAGCATTAAATTCCGTTATTCTCGTACAGATACCACCAGGTCGACACGTCGGTTGGTCGCACGACCCGCTGCGGTTTCATTCGACGCAATCGGATGGGTTTCACCGTAGCCGATATATTGCAACTTGTAACCACTACCCAGCGAATACAGATAATTGGCCACAGCGGCAGCACGTTCAGTAGAAAGCTTTTTATTTACTGAATCGGAGCCAATTGAATCGGTATGGCCCTGTACGATCACTTTCTCGGCTTCGAGCTTTTTAATAATGCTATCAACCTTGGTGATTAATGACTTGGACGTTTCCGGAATGACCGCAGCACCGGAAGCAAAGTTAATACGCTTGAGGCGGAATACCAGTGTATTGCCCTGCTGGTACACCAACGCATCCTCCGGCAGAATTTGCTGTCGGGCTTCATCCATGGCCTGTTGAAAGCGCACCTGCGTTGAGGCCAGTGCAAGTTGTTCTTCCTGAGATTTCAGCACATCGGCCTTTTGCTGCAACTCGCTTTCTTTTTGTTGCAGGGACTTTTGAGTTGTCTGCAGGTTTGCTTCTAGTTTACCAACATTGGTGGTCAACTCACCCAGTGCGCGTTTTTGCTTCACGATCTGCAGCGCAATGTTTTCCGGCGTACCGGGTGCACCCATGATGACATCCATGACATCTACCAGCTGCGTTGCACTGGCCTGTGCTGTCTCAACACTACTCTTAAAGATATTCGGACTACGTGGGCTTTGCGCAATCATATTCATGGCCGCCTCGTAATCGAGTTGTGCAGTATTGAGTGTCTTCGGCGCAAGATCATCGGAATCATTTTCAATTGCATTGTCAATTGCGGCGCGCGAACCACTCAACTGGCTAAACTGCACAGCCTTTGTTTCCAGTGCCAGGTACTTTTTCTGAAACGCCGAAAAATCTTCCGGTGACAGTGCTCGACTGAACTGCTTGGTTTCACTCTTCAGATCGTTATCGATATCCATTAACATCTCGACCAGTGGTCCACTCTGTCGTACACCCGCGGATAAGGCCGCGCCGCGATCCACCAGGATGCGACTGGCCATGGCCTTGCGACCATCTGCTGTTTTGCGGGCATCCTGAAACAGTGCCTTGGCAATGGCAGCATTTTCCAGCACCGACTCACTCGAACTATCCTGTTTGAAATAGCGTTTGGCATCGTCAAGATAAACCGTACCTTTTTGATATTGTGCATCGGCCAGTACATCGATTTGGTCCTTCTGAGCAGCCTGCATAACCTGGGTGACCTCGGCTATGGCCTTCTGCGGATCATTGCCGGCATCCAGCTTGGCCTGGCGCAGGCTCGAGCAACTGGCCACCATGCCCAATAGTATGACGAACGAAAATAATTGAATTAGCCTCTTCAAAACGCATATCTCCTGTTTTTTATTTATTCCATTATGTATTACGTGGACTTGCACCACGCATACCAAAATATAGCGTTTACATCGGCATTTTGGTGCTAATAATTGATGCCAATCGACAAAAATGTCGACAACTTCATGTTATTAGGGGACAAATTGCAGGTTTTGGCTAGCTTTTGGCTTCGTGTGAAAGTGGTTGTGGCTTGAAATCAGCAAGAATGCTGTCCCACAGGGCTATTCGGGCCTCGAATGCGCCAATCAGCGTCTGCTCAGCCTGTTGCCACTTGATCTGATCATCGCCACACTCTCGTGCCAGCAGGGCCTGCGAAATTGGGCCATGACGCTCACCATCCACCTCGATATGGCGATTAAGGTAATACAGAAATTTTTGAAAGTGGCCACCGGCGGATTTGTTCAGGCTCTCGACCAGGTGAACAAACATATCTGGAATCATGTCTTCGCGGCTGTAGGCAAATAGTGCCAGCTTGCAATGCAAGGGTTTATTCAGTAACACATCAAACGTGGTGTGCAGGAATTGCGCTACACCGTTGGGCAAATCCGCCAGGTAGATGTGCGTCAGGATATCCGTGTTTTTATCCAGTCCGCCAATGAACTGTTCAATTGGACGAGTATCGGCGCCACACTCGTGCATGGCTTCAAGGTAATACTCGTAATGCGAAATGTAACCCCCATCTGGATGAATATCGCTTTCTTCTTCCAGCACAATTTCGTTGATCAAACGGCGCGCTTCCGGATCATGACTGGGTAACCAGGGAACCGTAACGGTGGTCAGTTCGCCCTGCAACGTCTTCAGAATGGACTGGAAGTCCCACACACAAAATACATGCGCGCGCATAAATTGCCTGACAGCGACCGCATCCTGCACTGCATCATAAAGCGGATGGGTTGCCAGTTTTTCGCGTAGCTGGTCGACTTTATTTGAAAAAGGCATCGTGCCTCGTCCCTTGCTGAAACTGTTGTTTGTATATAGCGACAACACTGGAGTAATTCAACACTATAGCTGACAGGTGAATTATTGACTAAAGCCCTGTGATATTGGCCGTGAAACCTTGTCCTAGCAAGGTTTCGCAACGCCAACGCTCCGCGATATTGAGCCAGATCATGGAAATTCAGTACCTGCAAATTATGATGTTTAGCTCAAAATCCCGTTTATTGACACAGGAGTGGGACATGAAAAAGTGGATCAAGACTGCCTTGCTCGTACTGGCGATATCCGGTACTACCTTGAGCGCAGGCACAGCCAATGCATTCTGGTGGCCATTTGGTGGCTGGGGCCCATGGGGCGGAGGACCCTGGAGTGGCGGACCATGGGGTCGACCCTGGGGCGGCTATCCTTACTATGGTGGTTACTATCCTTATGGTGGTGGCTATCCCTATTACGGAGGTTACTCCCCGTACGGTAGTGGTTACCCCTATTACGGCGGTGGTCCCTGGTACGGTTGGTAAAACAAAGTAAAAGTTTTCTGTCAGTTAATCGAGAAAGCTTTCAACTAAGGCATAAATCATTGCGACAATCTGCCCGGTGCAGTTTTTTGATAACGCGCCGGGTTGATATGTTGTAGCAGGCGGTTCTGCGCTTCCCAGACTTCCTGTTCGGATAATTCCGTTAACAACATCAGTTTACCCTTTTCGATGCGCGCAGCTGGTAATCCATCACGATACATAACGTGCAGCGTATGGCGCACCGGTACTTTCGTACCTGGCGTGATAATCCCGGTCAGGTTTAACGGGTCGCATGCATTGATAATGACAAACTGATCCAGCTTTGCTTCACGCATGTTACGCAAGGGTGTAATGGCTTCAGGCAGCGCAAACTGTTCACCCGCAAAGCCATCAACAAAACGTCCACCACGAATCTCGCCACGCGCTTCCATGCGGCGTAATTCATAATGTAGTTCGCGCCAGCTGGGTAAATTGGTTTCACGCTCGAGCAGTGCACGAAAGATCACACCATAGCGTTTGAGTAAAACACGCGCCACATGTGCGATACGTTTTTCATCGTTATCAGTAGAACGGTTTAGTACCAGCGACCAACGCCCGGCATTGTGTAATAACTGGTTATTGACGCGTTGCGCATAACGTCGCCGCGCTGACTTTTGCGCTGGCGCAATCAGGGCTCGTACCCCGGTAAAACTGTCCGTAGTGATAACACCATTCACCGCCAGTTCCGCCAGGGCAATTTCCAGTTGTGAATCGAGTAACTGTGCCGCATCCTGCAATTCATCGTAAAAACAGGCACCACGATCCTGTAATACCTGCATGAGTTTTGTTGCGTGCGAAGATAGCGCTGTTTGATCAATCACGCCAGGCCAGTAAACCTGGTGTGCCCGTGGCAATAAACAAATGGCACTGTTACGTAACAGGCTACGACGCTGTGCTTTTTTTGTATTGTCTGCCTTGCGTTCGAGCAGCCTTCGCCATGTTAGGCGACCGGTATTGCACAACTGGTCGAGGTATTGCGGCAAGTACAGTTGCATGCGCGCCGGCAATATTTCTTTTTCCCAGGCAAAGGCTGGCAGGGCAAACCCCTCGAGTTGTTCAATAAGCGAGACCAGTGCATCGGCTCCTTCCACTTTCTCACTGACGTGTTGCCAGGCGAACAGGAAACGCATAAAGGCTTGCGGACTCACCGGCTCGATCTGTTTGCGTAAGGTCTGAATGGTGTAACGATGAATGCGCGCCAATAAGCCACGTTCACACCACTGCAACTGGTTGTGCTCAAACATACCTTGCATAGCAAAGCCTTCGGTTTGCAAGGCCAACAAGCCCTGTTCAATCCCCGTAGTCGGCATTGCAAACGCCTGGCTGAGTTGATCCACCGTCACCGGCCCCAAACATTCAAGGCGTGACTTGAGCAGCTGGTTTAGCGCGATGTCCCGATTACATTCTATATATATAGGTATGACCGGGATGGCCGGTTGCATCGTTGCTTCGGGGTACAGTTGCCGGTGCTCGTGCAGGCGTTCAGCACAGACCCAGTGTAACTGTTGATTTATCTGGATGCAGGTCACACGCTGCTCGTTAACCAGTTTCTCGAGCAGACCACGATCCTGTGCATACAATTCCGCATCACACAAAAAGCCCAGTTGCATTAACGCATCATATAATTCATCGGCATCACGCCACTCTGGCCAGGCCTCTTCGCGTACGCGTGCAATGGCTGCCGGGTTTAAACTGGCCAGTTCGTTGGCCTGGTAAGGATCGGTATAGCGACGTTGGGTAATGTTTTGTGTGCGCCGCTCCTCGGCCGGCGCATCATCGAGAAAGGCATATGGCCGCGCCGTGAGGATCTCACCACATAACGGTGACGGTCCGGCCAGGTCACGGCAATGTATCTTGATATCATTATTTTCAATGCGCTGGTAAAGTCGTTCCAGCCCATCAATATCCATTACTTCGTGCAGACAGTCATACAGGGTTTGTTTCACAAGCGGGTGATCGGGAATCTCACGATCACCACGAATATTTTCCAGGCAGGCCAGTTGATCCGGAAACACGACAGCGATCAAGTCCTCGGCATTACTGCGTTGAAACTGCGCCGGCACGCGCTTGCCATTACGGTTGCGCGGTACTGCCAGCGAAATGTTGCAGTTCCAACGCCAGTGTGTGGCAAACATTGGTGCATCGAGTAATGCCTGTATCAATACATGTCGCACCGTTTTACTATTGAGATAGCGCGCCACTTCTTCCAGCGGAAAACTATGCGTGGGCCCCAGTGACAACACGATCGTATTATCAGTGGCGGCAGCCTGTAATTCAAAATTGAACTGCCGACAGAACCGTTTCCGTAATGCCAGGCCCCAGGCACGGTTTATACGACTGCCGTAGGGAGAGTGAATTACCAAATGCATGTCACCCACTTCATCAAAGAAACGTTCCATGACAATGTTGTCGTGATCCGGCAATACGCCCAGTGCCGCCTGTGCACTGGCCAGGTAATTGGCCAGCTCGTCCGCTGTCACTGCCCCCAGGTGATATTCGGCTTGTAAAAATTGTTTGGCCGGATTGAGCCCCTGCTTTAACTGATCACAGGTACGATCAACAAGTCGCGATACCGCTTCCGACAACTCGTCGCTGCGTCCCGGCGCCTCGCCAAACCAGAATGGAATGTTGGGTGGTTGACCATGTGCATCTTCCACGAACACCTTGCCCGACTCGATCTTTAGCATGCGGTACGATGTGTTGCCTAACTGAAAAATGTCACCTGGCATCGACTCAAAAGCAAAGTCTTCATTGAGGGTTCCAACAAAGGTGCCGGCTGGTTGCAGAATGACATCGTAATCAAACTGGTCTGGTATCGCGCCGCCATTGGTAATTGAAGTCAATCTTGCGCCGCGCTTGGCACGTAGGCGATCATTCACAATATCACGATGCAGGTAAGCACCGCGTCGCCCACGCGATGTACTGTACCCTTCGTTCAACATGCGCACCACGTTATCGAATTCCTGCCGCGATAAATCCCGGTACGGCCACGCCCCAGTTAATGTTTGGTAAAGTTCACTACCACTACACTCTGCGGCCGCGACTTCCGCCACAACTTGTTGTGACAACACATCCAGTGGCGCAGCAGGTATTTCGATCTTGTCCAGTTGAGCATGCGCGATGGAATGCAACAATGCCGTGCATTCAAGTAAATCATTGTGGGATAGCGGGAAAATACGCCCTTTCGGGGTTTTATCCACCGCGTGACCGGAACGACCCACGCGTTGCAAAAACGTGGCAATCCCTCGCGGCGATCCCAACTGGCAGACCAGGTCAATATCACCGACATCAATACCCAGTTCCAGTGAAGCGGTTGCCACGACCGCACTTAACTGTCCACTTTTGAGTAGTTGCTCGGCACGAAAACGATGTTTGCGTGACAGACTGCCATGATGTGCGGTGACATGTTCATCACCAAGACGCTCGGCCAGGTGATGGGCGACGCGCTCGGCCATGCGCCGCGTATTGACAAAGATCAGCGTGGTGCGGTGCGTATCAATTAGTCGATACAGGCGATTATAAATTTCATCCCATACCTCGTTGGCCATCACCGCCTCCAGCGGTGAGTCGGGTAACACGATCTGCAAATCCCGATCCCGTACGTGCCCGGTATCAATAATTTTTACCGGTATCTGCTCGGAACCAACAAGATAGTGCGCCATGTTTTCGATCGGCTTCTGGGTAGCCGAGATTCCGATGCGAACCGGAGTACGTTGATGCCGTAGGCGCGCCAGGCGATCAAGGCGTTGTAACGATAACGCCAGGTGTGCGCCACGTTTGTTGCCGGCCAGCGCATGAATTTCATCGACAATCACATGCTGCACATTGGCCAGCATGTCGCGCCCCGACTCCGAGGTTAACAGAATAAACAACGACTCCGGTGTAGTCACCAGGATATGTGGGTGGGTACGCCGCATCTTGCTGCGTTCACTTTGCGAGGTATCGCCGGTGCGCACACTCACATTGATATTGACGTCATCAATGCCGTGCTGCAGCAAGCGATCACGAATGCCATTCAGCGGCTGTTGCAGGTTACGGTGAATATCGTTGGACAAGGCCTTGAGCGGTGAGACGTACAGCACTGTCGTCTCGTCTCGTAACTGGTTGTTCAGCCCTTGCTTGAGCAAATCATCAATACTGGCCAGGAAGGCGGCCAGCGTCTTGCCCGAACCGGTCGGCGCTGCAATCAGGGTATGTTCGTCAGCTGCAATGGCCTGCCAGGCCGCGGTTTGCACCGGCGTAGGGGCACGAAAAGTCTCATCAAACCATGCACGAATCGTAGGGTGAAATGTCTCGGGTAAGTTAGTCATGATGGCGCCAATGATTCTTTTATATAGGGCTACGCCGGTCATTGCAAGTGTCTTCACCGCGACCACGACAAGGGACGGTATTACTCGTAGCAGCTTGAATTATTGATAGAAATTTATGTAAGGCAGTAAAACGATAACGAAAACGGTAATTAACAGGCTCGCCACCAGGTTCATATAAAAGCCAGCGCGCGCCATTTGCGGAATACTGACATAGCGACTACTAAACACAATGGCATTTGGCGGTGTCGCAACCGGCAACATAAATGCATAGGACGCAGCAATCGCTGCAGGAACCATGAGGGTCATTGGTACCATGTCAAGTGCGGTAGCCAGCGCACCCAGGACCGGTAGCACCAGGGTCGCCGTCGCCGTATTCGAAGTGACCTCGGTCAAAAAGATAATCGCTAGTGTAATGACCAGTATTACAATAATCACATTAGCGCCCTTCAATATTGACATTTGCATCACGACCCATTCGGTTAGACCGCTCTCGCTAAAACCATGCGCCAACGCGAAACCACCACCAAATAAAATCAATATATCCCAGGGAAGTTTCACTGCCGATGACCAGTCCAGCAGAAATTCGCGTTTTTTAATGTTTGCCGGAATGATGAAAAGTAATAATCCACCAATAATGGCGATACTGGCATCACTCACTCCATCAAGCCAGTTTATCTCTAGCAGACCACGCGCGATCCAGGTAATTGCGACCATCGCAAAGATCAGAGCGACTAACTGTTCCTGGCGCGACATTGCACCGAGCTGCCGTATTTCTTTATCAATGACTCCTTTCATGCTTGTCACACTTTGATGTTTTACCTGATACGCAATGCGTGTCAGGTAAAACCAGGCAAACGCCAGCATGACAATCGATAAAGGCAGACCAAAAGCCATCCAGGCGGCAAAACTGATGCGATGACCGTAAACATGTTCAACTATCCCGGCAAGAATCGCATTGGGTGGTGTGCCAATCAGGGTCGCAACACCACCAATTGATGCGGAATAGGCAATCCCTAACATCAGTGCCACGCCAAAATAAGCTGTATACCCGTTGGCACCTGAATTGTCGTTATTGGTTAACTTGCTTGCCACCGCGATTGCAATAGGTAGCATCATCATCGTCGTGGCAGTGTTACTAATCCACATCGACAAAAATGCCGTGGCAAGCATAAATCCAAGAATGATCCGTGACGGGCTGACTCCCACCACTTTGATGATGTGAAGTGCAATTCGACGATGCAGATGCCATTTTTGCATCGCCATGGCAATCAGAAAGCCGCCCAGAAATAAAAATACAATGTCATTCGCATAACTACTGGTAGTCGCTTTGGTCGACATGACATTCAATATAGGAAAAAGCGCCACCGGTAATAGTGCGGTTGCTGCGATTGGAATAGCTTCCGTAATCCACCATATCGCCATTAAGCTGGCAACCGCCACCACTCTCCAGGCAGCGGCTGACATATCTGTCGGGGGAGATAAAAACAGAATTAAAAAAAACAATAGCGGCCCGAACAAAAGACCGAACTGACGCCGATCAATAAGGATAGGCTATCTCCCCATCATGTTGTTACATCCGTCGGAGGTTCCGCCAGTCCCATGTCATAGTAAGATTGGGCAATCTTTGCCACAGCAATGGCATAGGCAGCCGTGCGAAAATCGGTAATTTTTGAATTACGCTTCATCACCTCGCGCATATCACGAAACGCCATACGCATCGTATCATCCAGACCAGAACGCACCAGGTCCAGCTCACTGGCGCCACGCACAATGTCGTTTCGCAGTTGATCCGAAACTTTTTTTCCAGTCAGCTCTTCAATGGCCTGCAGGTAACTGGTGCCGCGTATCTCATCATAACGCCGCTGTAATCGACCAAATCGCATATGTGAAAGATTGCGTGTCCATTCAAAATAAGAAACGGTCACGCCACCGGCATTGATATATAAATCGGGAAGAACCTTGATACCACGGTGACGCAAAATCTCATCCGCCTCGTATGTCACCGGGCCATTTGCAGCTTCAACAATCAGTTTGGCATTGATCGACATGGCGTTATTAGCATGAATCTGTGATTCCAATGCAGCCGGAATCAGAATGTCACATTCCATCTCAAGCACTGAAGCGGCATTCTCAATATAATCGCCGTCTGCAAATCCTTTCACGCCGCCGGTATTGGCGAAGTGTTGGCGCAGGTTATGAATATTCAGCCCATCAGGATTAATAATGGCTCCGTCACGTTCGATGACGCCGATCACCAACGAGGCTTCTTCTTCCGAGAGAAACTTGGCCGTATGGTAACCGACGTTCCCCAGGCCCTGCACAATAACCCGCTTATTGGTTAAGCCATCCTCCATACCGGCCGCTTCCACTTCATCTGGATGATGAAAAAATTCACGTAACCCAAATTGAATGCCCTTGCCGGTGGCCTCGGTTCGTCCAGGGATACCTCCACGGTTAAGTGGTTTACCCGTGACGCAAGCACCTTGATTAAGGTTCTCAGGAAACATGTTTTTATAAGCATCTGCAATCCAGACCATTTCGCGTGATGAAGTACCCATATCCGGTGCAGGTACACTTAGCGCGGGACTCAGGTATTCCTTGCGTGCCAGCTCAGTACCAAAGGTATGTGCAATCTCGCGTAATTCACTTACGCTATAGTTTGCCGGGTTGATACACAAGCCGCCTTTCGCACCACCAAAGGGGATGTCAGCCAGTGCACACTTGTAACTCATTAGCGAGGCCAGTGCCTCAATTTCATCCTGGTTTACAATTGGCGCAAAACGCAAGCCACCCTTAACGGGCAAGCGATGGCTGCTATGTTGTGCCCACCAACCGGTAAAGATTTCGATCTTGTTACCGATTTTTACCGGGAACTTGATCTGTGAAACAACATTACATGCCTGAATTATCTTGGCCGTATTAGGGTCGAAATCCGAGGCAATGATCGCACGATCTACCATACGATCCACACATTCACGAAACGTCATCGTTTCCTTAAAAGTTGCGTCTGCCATCGTTGCTCCTGTTTTCCATTAGCTTGTCATATCTATTTTTGGCCAAATAATGTTTGGTGGTATTATTTTTCTTAGACACTTAGCCGATCAAAGATATTCTCGAGGCGAACAAGGGAGGCACCTTGCTCATTGCAGATATGCTGCTTTGCCGGTGGCGCAATATTTTTATCTGCACGCCGCAGTGTAAGTGTGTCGGATAACTTTGCCCGGCTNNCGTAACGCCTGGGAAGCACCAGCGGGAACCACCGGGTCATATTCCCCTTCCGGTAACGAATAGAGACGAGGCGCACCCGTGTCCAGATCTCGGCCTGCGTACCAATCCTTGTCATGTAACTCGTTATAGGTCGGGCATGGTTGTAACACGGTTAGCAGTGAAGAACCGGGGTGTCGAATTGCCTGTTGAATAAGATCACACAAGTGTTGTGTATCATATGCATAGCTTCGAGCAATCCAGCTAAAGCCACTGGCAAGCCCGACCGCAATCGGATTGGTTTGCTCCAACAGGCTGGGNNGTGAAATCAACATTACGTCGGCCACCGCCAACAAGATGCCCCGCCCCAATAGAAAGTCCATCACCGTCGCCACCTACAGCAATGACAGTCAGATCCGGATTGGCCAGCTTGGCACCGGTTGCAAACGGAATCAAACGACCATGCAATGTATGAACACCATAACTGGCGAGGTTGTACGGTGTCTTGCCCGAACAGCCAATTCCACCGAACACCGCAACCTTGTCCGGCGCCAACTCCATTCGGGTCAATGTTTTTTCAAGGCTATGCAAAATACCAAAATCACCACAACCTGCACACCAGTCATTGGGACGGTTGGTATGAAATGGTGATTTTTCCCGGTTAGCTTCTGTACGTTTGCTGGTCATTCGCAATTACCTCATTCATAGTCATTGTGTAACACGATACGTTGTTCACACTCACCTGGTTTTGCGTGGACTATGTTTGCAAGAACATCAGCCAGTGCTTCGCCACTCATGGCACGTCCATTGTATTTGAGAATCAAATGATCAGCGCTGCGCCCGGTCATTTCACGTAACAAGTTGTTTAGCTGACCAGTGTAATTGCACTCCACCACGATCGCCCTTTTATTTTTTTTCAACAAGGCAAGTAATTCTTCTGCCGGGAACGGGAACAGTAATTTAACCAGGATCGCCTGCACCTTGATGTTGGTTTGCTGTAAACGTTTTACTGCATCCCACACCGCACCCTTGCTTGACCCCCACGTGAGAATTGTGATCCCGGCCTCGTCATCACCGCACACGGCGAGTTTTTGCTCGTACGATAAATCGTGCTGGATCTGTTTCAACTTGCGCAGGCGTTTTTCCATCATCTGTTCACGTACTTGTGGATCTTCACTGACTTGCCCATAGCTGTCATGCTCGGCACCAGTGAGCCAGTGCGCTGCCCGGTCCTGTCCAACCAGGGGTCGCGGTGAGATACCGGAATCCGATGCGGCAAACCGCTCTACCCGCGACGTGTTTTCGTTCGGCGTATTTAACAGTTCCCCGCGATCAATCGTTACCGCATGGTAATCAAAACACTCCACGGTCTGGCTACAGCTGGCCAGTGCACGATCCAATATGTGAATAACCGGCAATTGATAACGTTCCGCATAATTAAAGGCCTGCATTGCATCATAAAAACAATCCTCAATATCCCCGGATGCCATCACGATATGGGGAAACTCACCATGCCCAGCATGCACCGCAAAACCCAGATCGCCCTGTTCGGTCCGAGTGGGTAACCCCGTCGATGGCCCACCCCGCTGATACAGGCTGATGACCAGTGGCACTTCATTCATTCCCGCCCAGCCCAGCGCTTCGGTCATCAGGCAAAAACCCGGCCCGGAAGTACTCGTCGCACTGCGTGCCCCGGTGAGTGCTGCCCCACAGGCCATGGTTGCTGCAGAAATTTCATCTTCGACCTGTAATACCAGCGGTGCTAAAGACTCCCCGTGCTCGGCTGGATCCGGCGCATTGGCTTCAAGAAACAGGCTCTCATCCGACGCGGGACTGATTGGGTAGTAGCTTTGAAAGGTTAGTCCAGCCGCCAGCTTACCTAACGCGACGCTTTGGCAACCATTAAGATACAAACGTTTGTTCTTATTTGATTGTGAATGTAACCAGGCATATTGCTTGAGCCCATCATGTTGCTCAGCAACCCAAACACAGGTTTTGTTCATTGCAGCCTGGTTAAGAGCCAGGGCTGGGTGATGTTCACCAAACACGTCTTTCAGCGCACGTACTAAATCAGATTCGGAAAATCCGAGTAAGACAGCAGAGGCCGCTACCGCAACGGTATTGATGGCACGCGCTGCCTGCTTGCGTGACATGCCAAACTCATCGGCAAGTTCCGCCACAATCTGGTTATAAGGTAGTGGCACCAACTGCACACCACGTACAGTGGCCTGTTCCAGTAAGCCACCTGTCGTCAGCGGTAAGCCACTTTTTGTCAATTCTGCCAGTAGTTGGTTTTTTAAACGGGTATCAAGATAAGGCAGGGAATCCAGTGAAATATCGGTATCAGTATCGGCATACAAAACAACGCCCTGCGCATTGAGCGTATTCACATGCCGCGCCAGTGATTCCGCATCAAAAGTCAGTAACATATCCGGGTTTTCACGATGGCTGGTCACAGCATCTACGCCAATACAGATATCGGCGTAACTGTGCCGGCCTATTATATTGGAATGGTACTCGCGGCGACTGAACAGGTACAAACCACGACCCGCACAGAGTCGCCCAAATACTGTTGCCAGCCGATCAATGCCCGCACCCTGTGGTCCACCGATGCGCCATGCAAAACTGTTGGATTGATTGCTCACCTTAGTTTATTTACTAACATTTCTCGTTAATAAATACCAGCTCAGTAGTCAAAGAATACTTAGAGAAATAAAAAAAACAGATAGTTTTTTCAGATTTGATAATCTTATTATTTTGTATTTCGCTTTTAAACTATAGACCTGCACACGTTAATGTATGCGTACATTGGCAGCCATACCAAGCACCACTGCATCCACCAGGATTTGTAGTGCAAAAAACAAAACCGCACCGATTATGGCCGCCAACAGGTTTTTGAACGTCATGCATAACATGCCCGCTATAAAAGCATAAGTCAAAGCCGAACCCATGACGGCAAAACGGGTTTCCTCGGTAATAAACGACATGAGCAACAAAAACAAAGCCAGCGCAAAACC
This sequence comes from Proteobacteria bacterium UBA6492, assembly GCA_002436485.1. Lineage (GTDB taxonomy): Bacteria > Pseudomonadota > Gammaproteobacteria > UBA6429 > Thiohalophilaceae > UBA6492. The sequence goes on along the minus strand of DJMK01000124.1, from coordinate 6,237 downwards.
CAGTCCCATACTGATTAGCATGTTATAAAGATAGGCTATTTGTCCTCTTGCCATGTAAATCACCGCGGCAACAAACAACCAGGCTGTGACCACCAGCCAACGCCATAACATCCAGCGCTCTTCATTACTGGCCAGAAGCCCAAAATCTTCAAAGCCGGTCACATTGGCAAAGGCCAGGTAGGCAAAAAAGCCCAGCAAGAAAACAGTAAGCACCGTGGTTTGACCAAGCTGCTGCGGTTCGACCAGTTGCGCCGACCTGCCCTGCAGATCGGGGCCATAACGGTTATCGCCCGGTTTGCCGGGTAATATGCCGATGACCACCGCCATCACCTTGCCAAGAAATGGCAGCAGTAACAACAGTGCAAACCAACCAGACATATCAAGGTCATGGTAACGTTTGACCTGTATGGTGACGAGCGGCCATAACGCCAGCAGCAATAATATATAAAGCGCATAACGATCAACCAGCAAGCCACGCGCCAGGCTCAGAAGCACTACCCATAGGATGACATAGGGCAGTACACCGAACAGCCAGTATTGTTGCCGATCACACCGGCCCTGCAAGGAAAGATAATAAAATTTGAACATATCAATAGTGCAATCGAAACCCGGCGGTGCGCTTATGATGACTTTTTACTAAGACCAAACCGGGCTTTTAGCATGTACGTCAGTCCAGGAATACCGAAGAAGAGAGCAAACAGGACTGCATTGAAAATCGACTGTTCTGAACGAGCACTAAAGAGTGGCCCGCCCTGGATAAGCTGCGACACAAGATACCAACCCGAAACAATTACCAGACATAGACCAATTAAACTACCCAGAAACTGACGCACCCAGCCTTTGAATATACATGCGAAACTGATAGCAAGACAAAAGCCGCCAAAAAGATAAAAGTAGACTTGTTTGTCTGTCGGTGGCGCAATAAAAATCATCATCAAACCAAAAAGGCCTGATACGCCACCAAGCAGAATACGAGCAAATGGACTGAGTCCCTGATTAATTGTCTCTTCTGCTTCCCGATACATTGTGGTGACCTTTACAGCATTAGAAAAACGTCGGTTCCAGTTCGAGATAAATCCGGTAGGCATTACCACGATTGCTGGCCTTGAAGGCCGGCATGTTCTCATACTTCGACCAGTCGGTATTGTTATAGGTCTCCTGGAAACTGCTCAAATCTTTCAGCCCTGCTTTCATCGCGTTAATGACATACTCGATATATTCTTTAGTATACAATAGCGCACTGGCCACATCGGTTTCGGCATCACCGTGGCCGGGAATAATGAAACTTGGTGCTGGTTTCAGGTTGGCCAGGTAATCGAGACCCTTGAGCCAATTGTTAATATCCGTTTCCGGGCTGTCAAGAAACGGAATGCGCCCCTTGTAGATCACATCCCCGCTGAACAAGACGCCCAGTTCCTTGACCAGTAAAATACTGTCGCCCGGTGCGTGTGCCGGGCCCAGGTGTAACACGTTGAAGGTCAGGCCCCCCATTTTGAAGTTATATTCCTTTTCAAAGGTTGTGTCCGGTGGCACAAGGTAAGTATTTTCATCCACCCATGGAAATAACACTTCACGCCGTTGTTTCAATCTACGTTGACCGGCCTCGCCCTGGCTGACGCGTGAACCACCCACGTAACCCAATGCCAGTTTATGTGCAATGACTTCCGGATCACCAGCATGTTGTTCAAACGCCTGTAAACCGTATATATGATCAGCATGGTAATGACCGACAATCACTTTCTTGATCGGCTTGTCCGTGACCTCGCGAATGCGCTGGATCATGCGATAACCCAGCGCCGGTGTTCCCAGGGCGTCATACACCACGACGCCTTCATCAGTGACCACGAAGCCCGCGTTGGAAGTATGCCCTTCATTATTGGCGCCGGGCACACCGGATTCACCTACCAGGTAATACACTGGCTTGCCGGGCACCTGGTGTAATTTAAATGGGTGACTCACTGCCCCATAGGGTGTCTCCACCAGTTTTGCCTGCACAGACAGGCTGATGATGAACAGGCTGCCAATAACACTCAACGAGCGCAACAAATTCCTAGCGCATGTATGCATGACCTTCCTCCTGTTGCAAACGAATGATTTCGGCATCGGCCATCGGTACCATCTCCACAAACCCGTGTATATCCTTCGGTTCATAGCCATGGAATTTTGCCGCTACCTTGCACATACGAAAACGAATGTTGCCACTGTTAACTAGGCTTTGCGCACGATCAATTAATTCCTTATGTTTCTTATAATTCTTGATACCAAAAAATGAAATCTCGTCACCATGCAACACCATGACAATCGATGAATCAAACGGATTAGCCTCGTAAACATTGTTCAGGTAACTCACGCGATCCAGCACGTTGGTCATGGCTTTTACACTCGAGACCGCCACGTCATAAACAACCTTGTTAGGTTTGTACTTCACTGCATCTACCTTGGCATGACCATACGGCGCATTTGCGTCTGCCGCCACTAATACTGCGGGTGCCAGCAAGCAGGTCAGTAATAATCCAATGTTAATCCTCATGGATTGTGCTCCTTTTCTAAATGTGTATCTCTAAACCGACAGTATATATAAGTATAGATTCAATCTGATTCTGCAAGACTTTCAGATACATAGCATACCCTGAATGAACGGCCGTTAGTTGAGCGATATTGCTACATAATCAGCTTGACTGGTGTATTAACTGAATGAACCATGCAATACAAGACCTGTCTGAATATTATACATACATTGACGTTGTGGCCTTTGCAGCAACACAAGGATAAAACATGCAACCATTCCCCTCTATAGTCTTGCGTACCATCACTGTGATGTTGTGCATAATCTCGCCCGCTACAATTACGCTCGCATCAGCGGCAACCCCGGGTGCACTCATCAGTCGCGGCAGTGGTGCTGGTACAGAGCAGCACCAGTTGCCGGCAAACGCAATTGATAACCAGGCACTACCGCATACAGCGTTACATGATAGCGACAAAACGAATGATCGCCTGCCAGTGTACCAGCTGGCAAATAATACCTATTTTCTCTATGGCAACATCGCACAAATCGATGATGAGAATCGTGGCTGGAATGGCAATGCTGGTTTTATCATCACGCAAGATGGCGTGGTGGTAATTGATGCACTGGGCACGCCAAAACTCGGCCAAAGGCTGATTGCGACCATCAAGAACATTACCGACAAACCGATTCGTTATTTAATTATCACGCATAATCACCCGGACCATGCCTATGGCGCCAGCGCTTTTCGATCAGTCGATGGTGTGCACATTATCGCGCATGCTGCCATCATGGAGTATATGAATTCGCAGACTTACCAGGAGTCAGTTGCCTATCGGCGCGAACTTCTAAAGAACGATATGCAGGGCTTCGAGGATATTCAACCAGACACACTGATTCGCAACAAACCCTTTGAAGCACATAGATTTAAATTGGGTCAACAGAACTTTGCAATTTACAATGTTGGCAATCACCATTCGCATGGCGACCTGGTCGTCCACCAGGTAGAGCAGAACATCGTGTGGATCTCCGACCTGGCTTTTAACCAGCGCACAACGTACATGGGCGATGGCAACAGCAAGCAAGCGATCACTGCTCAGGACTGGCTGCTGGAAAAGTTCTCTAATGCCAGGCTGATGATTCCCGGGCATGGCAGTGCACAAACTTTGCCGTTTCCCATGGTAAAAAAGACCCGTGCTTATATTCAGCAACTACGCAATAAAATGGGCAAACTGGTCGATGAAGGTGTTGGTTTATACGATGCGGTAAAACAGGCAGACCTGCAAGAATGGCAAAATACCCGCCTGTACGAACAAAACCACCGCGCCAATGCCAACTTTGTGTATCGCGAGATGGAGCGTGAACTGTTCGAATAAGACAGGTCAGTCTTATTGATGTATCAGGATTGGCAGTATCGTGATGCCGGCTCGATCAGGTTTTCGTTATTATCAGCCGGGTTCATGATGCAAACCCGATTACGCCCGATACTTTTTGCCTTGTAAAGCGCGCGATCAGCACGTGACAACACCTGTTCCAGTGTTTTCTCGATACTACCATCTTTTATAGCCGGGCTAATGCCACCACTGACTGTCATACTAATCAGCGTGTCCTCGAACGCAACCCGAATAGTCTCAATGCCGGCGCGCAGCTTGTCAGCAAAGCTTGCTGCTTCCATGATGTTCTTATTAATGGAGAGTATAAGAAATTCCTCACCCCCCAGACGGAACAGGTAATCACTCACACGACATTTATCTTTCAGGTAGTTTGAAAATGTCACCAGGCATTGATCACCCGCCATGTGTCCATACTGGTCGTTGATCTGCTTAAAGTGATCCAGGTCAAAGATAATGACGTGAATAGCCAGTCCTTCCCGCTCTGTCTGCGCAACCAGCTTGGGAAAGATTTCATCAAGATAGCGCCGGTTGTACAGTCCGGTCATACTATCGGTAATTGCAATTTGCTGGAGTTTCTTTTGCGCAATATCAATCTCGACTTTCTGTTCGCGCAACGCATGGAGCATGTCGGCAAAATGATTGGATAACTCGTCAAATTCGTTACTGACTCTATGCTTGTTCATTGAAGGCAATTCGCCCTCGGCGACCTTGCTGGTCAAATCCTTGATGCGGTTGAGGGGTCCGTTAAAATTCCTGATAAACAGCAAGCCAATCAACAAAATACCGGCCACCCCACTACTGACCAGGGCGAGCATAACATTATGCTGACGTTCGAGTTCATTAATGCTTTGATCTTCCGAAAAGCCAAACCATATATCCTGCTCCAGTGAACGATTGCCGGGCAGGTCAATCTTGCTAATACGAAATAAAACCGAGTCCGCTATCAAGCTGTTGTTGTCCTCGTATATCTGGAAATTTTGCGTATCTGGCAGAGTCGACTTGACCACCTGGCCGTTTTGAACAAGGAAAAAATCACCGCCGCTGGCACGTCTGGAGCTCTCGAACCACTCATCGTTAAGGTTCCTGGAAACTGCTACAAAACCAAGTGTCGTTTCACGATAACGAATCGGTGAGACAGAAACCACCTCCAACCCATGTTCATCCTGGTGATAAAATATGCCACGTCTGTGACTTTCTATAAATGTTTGCACTTCTCTGGCCAGTTGACTGTTATCGGTTCCAGCGACGACTTTGCCATCCATTGAGAGTATCAATCGTTGATCGATCGGTAACCAGCCGAATTCGCGCTCGTATAACGTATCCAGGGGTTTGCTGTCGCCACCCACCTCAGTAATCACGTACATGTATTCTTTCAGGCGCAGATCCTGTGATACCAGAGTGGCATAGCGTTGTAATTCGTTCCGCTCCTGGTTCAGGTGCGCATCAAGCAGTTGCACCAGGCGATCCAGATGACCATCCGCAGCCTGGTGGATTATTCTACTTGCATACCCGTATGAATAAATGACCGTTGCTGAAAGAAAACCAATCAGCAGGAACATGTAAATAACAAGGCGAAACCGGTAACTCTGTAACCGCATAGTAATTATCAGTTATTACGAGGTTTGTTTAGCGGCAGCAGATTGAACTGTTTCGCCACCTTGAAAAAGGCCGGGCCGGTTTGCGTCTCATGGATGATCTTGAGGACATCTTCTGATGGCTCAAGACTGGTCACGGCGGATAACTGGCGATAAAACGGATAACGCTTGTTCTTCAGATTCTCAGCTGTCGGCGCAATACCATCTACCGTGATGTGCTTCACCTTGTTACCGGTTTCGAACAGCCAGGTTGCACCGGTATGACCAATCGATACTTTAAAGTCACTGACACGTTTTACCATTTCATCCGCACTGGAAACGTTGAGTCGTGTTTTTCTGAATGCCTCGGCCGAGGGCAAGATGGTCTTCCAGTGGCCCGGGCGTTTCTTGCAGTGTAAACGGGTGACNNAAAAATATCACGCACCTGCTTTGAACTCAGGTTGTTCACCGGGTTGCTCTGGTTGACCAGGATCAGGATTGGCTCCAGCGCCAGCGGGTGTACCTGGATCTGTTTTTTCTGGACTTCCTCGTCGCTCAGCGGGCAACAAACAAAACCAAAGGTTTCCTTGCCAGGCCCGCTCAACTTGGCATTTTTGATACCGGCATTACAGCCCTGCCCCAGCATCGAGTCCTTGCCATACAACTGGATTTTTCGACCTGAAACTTTCTCCAGGTCGGACTTCAGGGAATCAAAAATGATCCAGGAAAAATGCGCACCGGCGCCGGTGATAAAACCGGTCGGATG
>DJMK01000205.1 GCA_002436485.1 Proteobacteria bacterium UBA6492 | reverse complement strand
CAAGCTCACCTTCACGAATATTCTTTCGCTCTACATAGGGCAGGCGGGCACTGATGGTGAGATCATCTGTTACACCGTAAGATAACGAAACAGAAGTACTGCTTACCCTGTCGATGCTATGGACACCCTCAAGACCATTTGCAGCAAAGTCTTCTAGTTGCTCATTGGTAAAACTGTCATTGTTAATAAATTCAGAGCGCACACCGATTGCCCATGCATCGACAGGCAAAGGGTTTGCAGAGATCGTATTGATTGCGCCGATGCCTTCGCTACCGAACGCAACCGTTGGATGATCGGCGAGAGTTGAATGAGTATGTAATATCAAATATGCCCCCATAGCAGCATATATGATTTTTGTATTTATCATTTTTATTGCCTTTGTAATAGTATGCTGAGGATAGAAATGTTACGTGAGCTTTATTCAGCACACTATGCGGCATAGTGTCGCAGGTAAGGCGCATAAAAAATTTTGACTTAGCGGCGTCTGAGGCGTTCGACTATGATGCTGCCGGAACTATCCAGTCGGCCGCGTACCTGCACATAATCACCCGGCCTCGGTGACTTGTCGATGCGCGTACCTGATCTAACGTCCAGGTGAAGTCCGTCAAGTTGCCAGTCGGTTCCAAGGGTGCCGTGCAGGCGCACCCTGGCACCGGTAGGAACGGGTGCAGCCTGACCGTCAGTATCCCGCGAACCCTGGGCAATCCAGTCTTCGATCAGAACAATCTCATCGTCAGTCAAATACGGCGGACCGTCAAACGGCATTCTCGGTTTAGCCTGGCCACGGATGCGACGTAGCAGTTCGCTTGCCTTTGGTTGGCCGGGCACTACGCGCACACGATCACCCGTCGCCAGCGTTGCCGTATAGGATGTCAGTCGATAGTCTTCGGGTGCATTACCCATCAAACCTCCATCGGTATGACACTTTGCGCAACGCGTGGCAAAAATGGGCGCCACATGCTGCCAGCTAACTGGCTCGCCGGGTTTGGGGCGTAAAGGCTGCTGCTTGGCTGGTTTTTCTAGCTTTGTAACAGCACCACGTTTCATACCATTGGTAATCCAGTCTTCAAACAGGGCAATTTGGCTATCCGAAAGGAAAGGTGGACCGGTCATCGGCATACGTGGCTGGCTTGTGCCCTTCAGGCGGCGCAGCAGTTCACTTGCTGCCGGGTCACCGGCTTTTACGATCGATCCTTTCGCACTACCTTTTAACAAGGAATCGTAACTATCCAGACGGAGCTCCGCGGCTGCGTTGTTTCCGGAATGACACATGATGCACTTTTCAGCCAGGATCGGCGCAAGCTTTTCGTATGTCACGGTTTCTTTTGCGGTGACATGTGTTGCAAGCGATAAACTAAGAAAAAGTAGCCCAGTGATCAGTGATCTTGATTCAAGAGAAACGGTATATTTGTATTGCTGATTCAAAATGCACATAACATTCAATTATTCTATATCCTCAAATGGCATGCCTTTGCCAGTATCCAGGTATTGCTTCAGACTGCTGAAAAAAAAGTAGTCCCAGCCTTGTTCACAGACTTCGTAACAGTCCAGAGCAGGCACCAGGCCTTGATGGGTCAGGGTTATTGCCGTATTGCCTGCCTGTTGCCTGATTTTCCATTTTAACTTGCTGCCCTGCCATTCATCCAGGATAGAAGAGGGTAAACCATCGTGAACATGATGTGCTTCAATGCATTTCAACTCAACCTGTTTAGCAGGTTCAAGTTTAATGGCTTGCATTACCCAATAGGTAGGACCAAACCTGAAAGTAATGGTATCGCCGGTTTTATGGATGGGATTACAATTGGTCGTCCACCAGTTATCAAAACCGGTAGTTAATGCCTCGTAAGCTACTTCGGGCGTGGCGGATACAGTAATTTCGCGAGTGTAGCTGGAAGACATGGTTTAGAGTTTTTCAAAACCGGAATACTTCACTCCGGATAAATACGCTAATTCACGATTCCAGGTGGCCAAATCATCCTTGTTAAATTTACTTAGTGCATCATGACCACAGGCACGCGCCATGACTTTCATTAGCTCGCTGGATGCGGTAAAAAAGTTATGGAGTTTTTTCGCTGAATTATCAACATTCAGTTTTTTACGCAGTTCTTCGTTTTGCGTCGCGATTCCCGCCGGGCAATTGTTTGTATTACACATTCTTGCCGCGACGCAACCGATCGCCTGCATGGCACTGTTAGACAGGGCAATGCCATCTGCCCCCAGCGCCAATGCTTTTACAAAATCAACAGGAACACGCAAACCACCGGTAATAATTAGCGTTACTCGGCCGCTTGCTCCCTGTTCATCCAGATAACGACGCGCCCTTGCCAAAGCAGGGATGGTCGGTACACTAATATGATTTCTGAACATTTCCGGTGCAGCACCTGTACCGCCACCACGGCCATCTAGAATGATGTAATCAGCACTGGCGTCGAGGGCAAACTGAATATCTTTTTCAATGTGGTTTGCGCTCAATTTAAATCCAACTGGTATTCCGCCAGTTATCTCTCTGACCCGATCAGCAAACTTCCTGTAATCTTGTGGTGTGGACAGATCTTTGAAGGTGGGCGGGGAGATAGCGGGTTCACCTTCGGGTATGCCGCGCACTTTGGTTATTTTGCCTTTATTCTTGTTACCGGGCAGATGTCCACCCGTACCGGTTTTTGCACCCTGGCCTCCCTTGAAGTGGAACGCCTGGACCTTTGTTAACAGCTCTTCTTTATAGCCGAATTGTGCACTGGCCAATTCATAAAAGTAGCGTGAATTTTCCGCCTGCTCCTCGGGCAACATACCTCCCTCGCCTGAACAGATGCCCGTACCGGCCAGCTCGGCACCTCTTGCCAGGGCAATTTTGGCTTCTTCCGATAATGCGCCAAAACTCATGTCTGAAACAAAAAGAGGTATGTTTAAGGCTAAAGGTTTATTTGTTTCGGGTCCGATTACCAGTTCGGTAGCAACGGCATGATCTTCCAGTAATGGCTTGCTGGCCATTTGTGCCACCATGATCTGAAGATCATCCCAATGCGGTAATTCATGGCGTGGCACGCCCATGGAGGTCATGGGCCCATGATGACCCATCGTCGATAGCCCTTCCTGGGCTAACTGATGAATGAATTCAACAGTCGGTTCTTCTTTCGTGGCAACTGCGACAGGAATATCAGATTTTTGTGACTCCAGGCCGGGGCCTTCCTTGCCTACCTGCTCATCACTAAATTGCTTGTGGGTTCCATCGCAATACGGTCTGTTGTTAGTGTGCTTGCAGGCGCACAAGTAGGCGTCACCATCTTCCTCAGCAACAACTACTTTTGGCGTGAAACTGGTGCCAACATGCGAACCATCACAAAAGGGCTGACTTTTTGAACGACCACAGGTACAAAAATGATATTCCTCACCTTTTGCTAAGCTAACTTTTACGGGCTTGTTATCTGCAATAACCGGGTTACTCATAGTTGCTCGCCTCTGGATATATAACGTTTGGATTAATTGTCTTACAGCCGAGTGGTCATTTTATTGAACAGTCAGTAGTTGTCTATGATTAACTTGAACTTTACTCGATAACTTGGACGCCACGCCAAAACGCAACACGATTTTTAATTTCTTTAGCAGCATCTTTGGGCTTTGCATAATACCATGCTGCATCTTTATTTTCTTTTCCGTTGACGAGTAAAGAATAATAGGAGGCTTCACCCTTCCAAGAACAATGACTCGTCGTTTCACTTGAAACGAAAAATTCCTCGTTAAGTGATGCCGCAGGAAAATAATGATTATTTTCGACCACGATTGTATCGTCGCTTTCTGCTAGTACAGCGCCATTCCAGATAGCTTTCATGTTACTTTTCCATACTTACGCATAACGATTAAGCTGTGTGCCAGACGTTCGTTCATGGATCGATCCTTACTATATCCTCGCTTTCTGCCGGCAGTTCAAAAATCATTCCGTCCTGGGTGAGAACTGTACCAGCAGGGAGATCACGTGAGAAGATCTTCTCGAAAAGTGCATTCTGAGGCGGCGGTACCAGGTGGTAAAGTGCGAGCTGCCTTACTCCAGTTTGATCCACGAGAGCTGAAAGGTCGCTCGTATGTGCATGATAATCCTGTATATCAATCAAGATCTTTTCCATGCGTGATCCCGCGGAGGCCTTTTCAAGGCTCTTGATAATCGGTAGTGACAGACTGTCCTGTAGCATCAAATCTGCCTCCATAGCGGCTTTAATCAGACCGGGAGTGATGATTGCATCGCCACTAATCACAACAGACCTTCCACGGTAGTCGAATCGATAACCAACCGCGGGGCGCACGGGATCATGATTGACGAGAAAGCTCGTGATGGTCAGGTCACCTCTACTAAGTACCGAGCCGGGCTGCATCAACCTGGCCTGCATTACTCCAAGACCGGGAGGCAAAAGTTTCTCTCCGTGATGTGCCACCCGGTAAGTTAGATCAAGTCTGTAAGCATTATTGAGACCATCGACAACCTCTGACACACCAGCAGGCCCAAATATGAGCAAAGGTTCGGGTCTCCCGGCAACCCACGAATTAAGGTTAAATTCTGGAAGAGCAGCAATATGGTCGGAGTGAAAGTGAGTAAGGAAGACCGCTTCCAGGCGTTCCAACGGTAGACGACCAATTGCCGCCACCTGGGCAGAGCCGGCGCCGGCATCGACCAGGTACAGCGACTCTCCGGCGAGAACCGCAACACATGTTTGGGCACGATTGGGGGCTGGAATAGGTGAAGAAGTACCGCAAAGAAATACCTTGAGCCCATCATATTTATCAATAGTCAACGGGCGGTTGAATGCTGTATTCACAGCTTTTTCAAGTAGCCAGTCCTGCCCCGTGTTCGAATTCCAAACCCAGATGGCAAGGACGATGATTACGGCAACCAGGCTAGCCAGATAACGCAGGAGTTTCTTCATTGTTTAGGTTTCCATGTGATTAATCTCTAAGAAAGCCTGGCGACAAGGGTAAAGGTCTCGCGCTTTTTGCGCGTCCCAGCGACCGAAGGGAGCGACTTTGACCCGCTTGTTATGTGCGTTACCCATAGTATTTTTGCCAGTACATCAAAAAAGGAATTACGG
>DJMK01000193.1 GCA_002436485.1 Proteobacteria bacterium UBA6492 | reverse complement strand
AATTGCCTCATCACGTCGATCAGCACTTTCTCGTCCGGATGATCTTTAAGAGAATTCTCCCAGATTTGTGCCGCCTCGTCTTTCTGACCATTGGCCCACAGCACTTCGCCAAGATGCGCCGCAATTTCAGGGTCTTTTGATAATTCATTTGCACGACGCAAATGTTTAATAGACTGTTCGTAATTTCCCATCCTGTAATACACCCAACCCATGCTATCAACCACAGCTGCATCGTCAGGCTCAAGCTCTATTGCTCGCTGAATGTATTTCAATGCTTCATCATAACGATCAGTGCGATCTGCCAGCGTATAACCGAGCGCATTTAATACCTGCGCATTCGAGGGTTCCATTTTCAGAATCGTCTGCAAGTCACTTTCCAGTAAATCAAGCTCACCAAGCTTTTCAGCCACTAGCGCCCTGGCATAACGCACGCTGGTTTCATTAGGCATTTGTGCCAGCACCTTGGTGTAGAAGTCTTTTGCAGCAGCATAACGATTGGACTCGCGCAGCAAATCACCTTCTAACAGAATAAGCTGTAACCGCTGTTTTGAACTGTTTACCCGAATGGTTTGCAGGTGCTCGATGGAACGATCAAATTTTTTCTGATCGGCAAGAACAGAAACCACTCTTAACTGAGCATTAAAATAAAACTCTCCATGCCTGACAAAGGAATATCGATTAATGGCGCCTTCAAAGTCTTTACGCTGTTCGGCAATTTGCCCCAGGTAATAATTGGTTTCCTGTAAACGCTTACCCAGCTTCATCACTTTTTGCAGGTACTCTTCCGCAGGATCAAGTTTTTGCAACTGCAGAGCCAGCACGCCAGCGTAGTAATTTATTTCAACATTGCGTTCATCAAGGTCTGCCAGGCGCTTGAACTGTTCCAGTGCTTTTTCCAGTTGGCGCGACTCGGTCAGCATGCGTGCGTAAGTTAACCCGACTTCGATATTGTCGGACATATCGCCTTTAAGCACATTTTCCAGGTAACTTAGCGCTTCACCGCGCGCGCCCTGCATTGCCAGAATACGAGATCGCAGAATTATCGCGCTGGTCCAGTCTGACTTCACATTAAGCGCATCGTCCAGCGCATTAAGTGCCATTTCGAAGCGCGCTTGACGCATTGCCAGGTGGGCGTAAGCAAACATGGCATAGGGATTGTCTTTCCGGGTCTGAATTAACTTGTCCATAACGCTCATAGCCAGCTCCCTGTCGGGCTCTCTGGCGAGCGTTGAAGAAATTACAGAAAAACCATGACCGGGTTTATTTTCATCATGAAGTAATTCCAGCATTTTTTCATAATGCTTAACGGCGTCAACTGGGCGCGCTACCCGGATGTATGCCGAGGCAAGATTACGATGAGCATCAGGGTTATCTTCTTCAATCGACACCCACAGCGATGATGCCGCAAGTGCGCTATCCATATCCTTGGCGTAGATAGCAACCTGCGAAGCACGGGCAGCTACTTTTGGGTCGCGTGTTTCCTGGGCCACTTCGAGATAATTTTTTACAGCCAGTTCCATTTCACCGCGCTGGCCGGCAATTTCGGCGACGAGCAATTTATAGATCAGATGCGGTGGAACATCTGTTTCGAGCTCTTCTATGATGTCTTTCTTGTGAGGAAAAGTGCCTGGCTGATCAGACGATTCAGAATCCTGGCCCGACTCATTGTTAGCAACACTTTCCGAGGCAACAGAATCTTCACTGGCCTGCTCTGGCGTCATGGCACAGCCCTGAATGACTATTAATAATGCTACGCCTGCATAAAAATATCGATTTAACTTCATCTATCTAGTGCTCCTGCCTGTTACTCGTCAAATCATCGTCCAACTAATTGATTCCATAAGCACGCTTTTTAGTACAAATCTTTATACATCATTTTGAACATCAAGATATACTATTACGTCAAACTTTTATGGGATACAAGCACTTGTATTCCAACAGTATATCGATCAAAATTTAGTTATTATTAGTTACTTACAGTTGTTTAGCTCCACGATATGTCCATACTAGCTTTCGGTATTAATCACAAAACGGCTCCCGTTGATATTCGCGAACGTGTCGCCTTTGAACCTGGGCAAATTTCCCATGCTCTCAGGGACTTAGTCGCGCAACCTGCGGTCAACGAGGCGGCTATTATATCGACGTGCAATCGCACGGAACTCTATTGTGGCCTCGAAAACAACGACCTGAACATGGTCACCAACTGGTTGCGTGCATACCACAAACTGGGCGAGCGCGATATTCAGCCCTACGTTTATGCCCATCCGGACCACGACGCGGTTCGACATTTGCTGCGCGTGGCCAGCGGCCTCGATTCCATGGTACTGGGTGAACCGCAAATCCTGGGCCAAATGAAAGATGCCTATATGGCCGCTAATCAGGCGGGTACCCTCGGTGGTTCATTAGACCGCCTTTTTCAGCATACATTCGCTGTTGCTAAACAGGTAAGAACAGATACTCAAATTGGTGCCAGTCCGGTATCCGTTGCTTTCGCCGCCGTTAGCCTTTCAAAACAAATCTTTAGTGACCTCAGCGAACATACAGCTCTATTGATTGGCGCAGGAGAAACTGTCGAATTAGCTGCCCGACATCTTCATGAATCCGGTATCGGGCGAATGATAATTGCCAACCGAACCATCGAACGCGCTCATAATTTGGCGTCAGAATTTAATGCCTACGCCATTTCTTTACCGGATATTCCCGGTCATCTCGCCGAAGCAGACATTGTCATTTCGTCTACCGCCAGCCCTCTACCCATACTTGGCAAGGGATCTGTCGAAAGTGCGCTCAAAGTGCGCAAGCATCGGCCAATTCTTATGATCGATATCGCAGTCCCCAGAGACATTGAAACCGAAGTCGGTGAACTGGACGATGTGTACCTTTATACGGTGGATGATATGCAAGAAATCATCCAGGAGGGATTAAAATCCAGGCAGGAAGCAGCAGAACAGGCGGAAGAAATTATCGACACACAGGTGTCACATTTCATGGCCTGGCTACAGTCATTGAGCGCGGTTTCTACTATTCGGGCTGTGCGGGAAAAGGCCGAAACCAACCGGGACGCCGAACTGGAAGCTGCCATGGCCCTGTTGGCCAGCGGTAAAGATCCCGAACAGGTGCTGCAACAATTTGCCCATCGGCTTACCAATAAACTCATTCATACCCCAAGTGTTCAGCTGAAACAGGCTGGTTATGACGGGCGGCAGGAAATTTTTGATGCCGTGCGTACCATTTTTGACATCAAAGACACCGACATATAACCCACCGTGAAACCATCTCTTCGCAGCAAACTTGAAACGCTGTCCGATCGCCTTGAAGAAATTAATGCTCTTCTGGCCGATCCCGACACCATTGCCAAACAAAATGAATTTCGTGAACTCTCCAAAGAACATGCGCAAATTAGCCCCGTGGTAGAGTGCTTCGTCAGGTACCAGCGCACCCTGGAAGATCTTGAAGAAGCAGAAGGCATGCTCAAGGATGACGATCCCGATATTCGTGAAATGGCAGACGGTGAACTAAAACAGGCAAAAAGCACCATCGAAACTCTCGACACGGAGTTACAAAAATTACTACTGCCCAAAGATCCTAACGATGACAGTAATATCTACCTCGAGATCCGTGCAGGTACTGGCGGCGATGAAGCGGCTATTTTCGCGGGTGATCTTTTCAGAATGTATTCCCGTTACGCCGAAACAAAACGCTGGAATGTTGAAGTTGTGAGTGAAAATGCGGGTGAGCACGGTGGTTATAAAGAAATTATTGCGCGCATTGAAGGACAAGGGGCCTACTCAAAACTAAAGTTTGAATCCGGCGCACACCGTGTACAGCGTGTGCCCGAAACAGAATCTCAGGGGCGTGTGCATACATCTGCATGCACTGTCGCCATCATGCCTGAAGCACCTGAAGTGGAGCAGGAAGAAATCAATCCTGCTGATTTAAAAGTCGATACCTTTCGCGCATCAGGCGCCGGCGGCCAGCACGTTAACAAAACCGATTCTGCAATTCGTATTACCCACTTGCCCAGCGGTATCGTTATCGAATGCCAGGACGAACGCTCACA